>PIYH01000022.1 GCA_003601695.1 Candidatus Bathyarchaeota archaeon | reverse complement strand
CCGTTGGGCCGTGTCGAACCCGGGCTCCGCAAGGAGGGAGAAGTCGTAACAAGGTGGCCGTAGGGGAACCTGCGGCCGGATCACCTCCTAAAGAATAAAGAATTTGGCGGTTTTTTGCTACGTCAAGCCTACAATTTTTATCCTCTAAATTGATGATCCGTGGCTATATCGGAAAGCTTATAAATTATATTAATGTAATTTGGTTCGTTGTGGTGATGATAGTTGCCGAGCAAGGATCAAAGCATAGGAGCGATCATATTTGTCGGATGCATAGTCGGAATAATCGTGTATGCTTACTTCGTATTTAACCCGCCCACGGCAGTATTTATATTGCAGTTAACTGGGCTAGTGGCGGTCGGTGGGATTCTAGCGATTGGCGCATGGATCGGATGGACGATGGCAACGACCCCTCCACCTAAGCCAATAGAGGAGATAGAGAAGGATCTTGAAGAATCTTCTGAGGAGAAGACTGAAGAGAAATCTGAGGGGGAGACTGAAGCCAAGAGCGAGCAGAGCTGAGGCTTAACAACAATAAATGACCCATAACACTTTTTCAGACGTCTTTTCCTTTTTTATTTAATGCTTATTTAACCCTAAGATTTATGAGTTTTTTGGCTTCATATTTATCTGTGTTTTAGATGAAAGCTATAGTTCTTGCTGGCGGATATGCGAAGCGGATGTGGCCGCTGACGAAGAATAGGCCTAAGCATCTTCTGCCAGTCGCTGGCAGACCTATGCTTGATTATGTGATGAAGAATTTAGGAAGATCATCTGAGATTGATGAGATTTATCTTTCTACAAACATGAAGTTCAGAAGTTGCTTTCAGAAGTATCTGGATGGCCTGAATATTAAAAAGTCGCTTCACCTATTTGTCGAGGACACTTATTCAGAAGAGGAAAAACTCGGAAGCGTGGGAGCGCTTGGTTTTCTAATTCGAGAGAACAGCCTCAACGATGATTTGCTTGTCATAGGCGGAGATAACATCTTCAGCTTTGAGATGTCCGACTTTATAGGATACTTCTACTCTAAAGGAGCCAATACGATAGCGCTGTATGATGTTAAAAGTAAGGAGAAGGCACGCCTATATGGAGTTGTTCAAGTAGATAAGGAAAAAAGGATAATCGATTTTCAAGAGAAGCCTAAGAACCCTAAGTCAACGCTTGTCTCGACTGCATGCTATGCGTTCACCAGGAGAGGCGTGCGAGGCGTGCTTAGGTACATAGATGAGGGAAACGATCCGGACAAGATGGGACGCTTTATTGAATGGTTGTATAAGCATGATGCGGTTTACGGCTACGTCTTTACTGGAGTATGGTTTGATATAGGAAGCTTCGAGAGCTACAAAGCAGCTGATAAGTACTTTTCTAGATTAAAGAGTAATATAGGAAATGTTGATTTTAGCCGCCGAAGAAAACGTGTCTGAGAGGATCTTTAGTTATGAGCATAAAGGTCAGGGAGGCACATTCAATATTTTTAGTTCCCTATGCTGCTGAAGAGCCCAGTAGGGAGAATCCGTATACCACTGAGATGGAGGAAGCCACTATACTTCTTTTCTCAGAGGCTAAAAGGAGAAAAGCTGGAATCTTAATTGACGGATCAGAGAAGGTAACGTGCATTGCTAAGATCTATTATCCCTTCTGGGCGGTTCCTTGGGAAGATAACTGCATAATAATTGATGGGCTTGGACTGGATTCATCAAATGTTGTTTATAGAAAGATACCGAACATTCTTGAATTTGTTGAGGATTTGAATAGATGCTCATCTTCATTCAGTTCTTTCCTTGAAGCGCTGAGAAGACATTCTCATACCTTTCAAGGATTTAGATATCTCAAAGTTGTTTCTCTACGAGGCGTAGTTGGAGAACGATCTATACTCGAAGCACTTGGGAAGGCTCTCCGTGAATCTTCAAAAATAAGCGGGAAGGATATGCTTGAACGATCTTTTGTCCCTCTCGCTCTCTCACGAAGAAAAGCTGAGGCTAGGGCTCAAAGGATGGTTGATCAATGGAATATCCTGAATGACGATGTGGACGCGTTACTCTATGCGATTGACGTTTTAGATTCTGAGAGAAATCATCATAAAGAGAAAATCATTCTAGAGATGAAGGAGATCAAAGAAGATTACGATTCAAGAATCTCGAAGACGAAAAAGATGGTTAATAGAAAAGTTAGGAGTCTAGTCAAGGAGAAGGAGAAGGCTAAAGGTAAAATCGAGAAGGCAGCTAAGCGGCTGCTTGGGAAGATTATAAAGGAGGAAGATAGACTGAAGGAAAGAATTGAGAGGCTTAACCTGCTGCTACGTGAGGCTTTAGACGCTCGGAAGCGGCAAAAGAAGAGATATCCAAAGAGAAGCACGACGAGGATCGATAATAAGATAGCTAAGTGTAAGAGTAACATCAAAATTTTGAAGGATCGATTATCCGAGCTGAAAAGAAGAGCTGCTGAGATCCGCAAGGAGATGCTTAAGAAAATCAATAAGGCTGAGAGAGAGTATCGACTGCTGATTGAAGAGGAGTTAAATAAGATTGACGCTCTAGAGGAAGCGAAGAAATCTGAGATCTCCAAAAGAAGCGAGCTGATCTCGCGGATAGATACTCTCTCATCCGCGATAGAATCTCAGATAAGGACACTTATAGAGAAGAAGACGAGAGACATAAGGAAGATTGAAGAAAAAACAGTTCCATTTAAGATTGAGGAAACTTCGCTAATTGCCGTTCCATTCTACATAGCTATATTTGAGTCTTCGAGTAAGGTTAGAGCTGAAGTATTCCCCCCAGCCGTAGCGAAGAGCTACACAAGTACTCTTCAGAGAATCAAGAGAATGTTGTTCTCCTTCAGCCTCGAGGCGAGGATGAGGCTTCTGCTTGGTCAAAGATTTCCGAGCCTCAGCGAGAAAGTCTCTGAGAAACTTGAAAGGAAGATCGAGTCTGATGCTCCATTCAGGAAAGCTCTCTTTAAAGTAGGAATGACTAATAATCTCTTAGGCTCTCCGAAGTTCATGAGTAATGTTAAAGAGGGGATTGAAAGGCTTCTTGAGGAAGGATGGATAAGTAAAGATGAAGCTGAGAGAACTCTGAAAGAGTACTCAAAGATGTAATCTTCATGAAGAGGAAGGTGTCGAAATTGGTGAAGACCTCGAAAAAGAATGAGAAGGCTCTTGAACGAGCTATGCTTTTGAAGAGGGCTTATCCTAGAGTGGTTATCTATCAGATTGGAAGGAATCTTGAGATTCCATATTTTCAGAAAATCTCAAGCGGATGGAGGATGAAGGATAAAGATGAGGCATACTTGATTCTTGGAGCATCCCTAGAAGACGATATGTTATTGAAGATTTTCAAGAAGTATAAGCCGAGGGAGTGGGCTGTCTTTAGAGGTAAATACTATGTTCTGCAGGATGGTAGGCTTAAGATAGATGGGTTTGGAAAAAGCGTTGAGAAAGCTATTTATAAGGCTAGATTACTTTATGGATCCGACGCCATTCTTGTTCTTGAGTCTCTTTTAAAAAGAAATGGTGTTGCTGATTTAAATGAGATAAAGAAAGATGTAAAGTCAAAGAATCTCGAGGAAGTTCTTGAAGGATTAACTCATCTAAAACTTATTGTTCAGTCATATAATGGAGAACGATACAGAGAATGGAAGATTTTGGAGGAGACGATTCCGCTTTTAGAGGCTGAGCTCGGCGTAAAGAGGAGAAGGAGGAGACGTATTCCCTTCCTTCTAGAAGGTATGAAGATTATTGAAGAATCTCGCATGGTTACGGAGCGAGAGAAGAAGGAGAGGAAAACTCCGGATCCCTTGGCCGAGGAGCGGGAAAGGATAAGACAGATGGATGAGGAGTTTAACAGGTATCTGACGGATCTCCTAAAGAATAGACTTGAGAGGACTATTGGATTCGGTAAGAACTTTGGGATAGAGTATCTGGCATCCTACTTAAAAGAACGTTTCGGAACCGTTCTCTACTTTGACAGCCTACTTAGCATAACTCAACAGTATGGATTAGCGAACGTTAACATAGTTCATGAGAAGGGTGAGACTGGTAAGAAGACAGGCTGGTCGCTGGCTCTTTTTGGAGATCCGGGAACGGGGAAAAGCTTCTCAACCAGAGATATGATTATCGGAAAACCGAGCGCTAAGATAGGAGCTCATGGGCTTCCGGGAAGAAACCGGTACTGCGGCGGCATGACGCCGGCATTCTTCATTAGAATCGGCGAGGCATACGCAGGCAGGGTCTTCAACTTTATTGTTCCAGAATTTAATGATTTCTTCAGATATAAGGGTATGGTTGAGCCTTTAAAGATAGCTATGGAGCAGGGAATGATAAAATATGAGACGCATAGCGAGATAATCGGTCCCTATAGGTTTACTTCATTCTTTTCAGTCAATTATAACGTCTCTGTTCATCAAAAAGGCTATGACGTTACGATTCAAGACCCGAACTTCAATGCTGTTGAGGATAGAATGCTCTGTAGATTACACCGTTTGACTAAAGAGAGATTCTTGGAGATCACTAAGAGCCAAATGAGACTGGCTTTAGGCATGATAGATGTTGAAAAAGATGCGAAGAGGATTAGAGATCACCTAACACTCGTCTATGCTATCGAGACCCGTCATCCCCTAGTTAAGAAACGTTTTCCATTTAAGCCAGTTATGATAACCTCTAAGGTCTTTGAAGTTATCGGGAAGGCGCGGACTGCCATCCTCGAGCGCCTACCAGAGGGAGTAGTGAAGTTCTCGGCGAGACTTGAAGATAAGGCTCTCCGCTTCGCATGTGCAGCTTCCCTTATGGATTACTTCCGATATGAGAAAGATTATATTCCCGTCAGTGTGGAGGCTCTAAAATATGCCGTACAACTTTATGTTGAAGAAGCATCAATAAGGTCGAGGGAAGCTTTTAACCCAGATGAGGTTCTCTCTGAAATCTTCCGAGATGAGAAGTAAACATATCGCTATCCGGATCTCCTCATTATTTCCTTCATGAATCTCTTAAGTTCTTTATAGGCTTGACTTGGTGACTCTATTTCCAGCACAAGTTTCTCGAATGGGCAGATATCTCTTCTATTCTTATCGAGTATTCTTGGCACAAGTTTCTCATATTCTACGAAAATGCGATTCTTTCTAAGAGTGCTCAATCCCTCAGTGCTCAGTATAACAGCATATGCTTCTTTAATATGTGAGTATGCAAAGAGTAGGGCAGCTGCTTTCCCAACTATCTTGTCCGCCACTGATGCTCTGGAGAGCCGATCGCCAAGATTATCTATCGCTTGAAGTATACTGTTTGTTCCAGAAGAGTCGGAGCTGAAAATAGCCTCTCCATTCTTTACAATCACTAGCGACAATCTATCCTCCTTAAGCATCCTCTTAGCCCTTTCTAGATCTCTCATCATTTATGCTTTCCTGCAAGTGCATAAGCTCCATATCTATTATTGCTCTTGAACTCTCTTATATCGGGGAATGTTATTTAAGGCTGGTTTTTCAAACATATTGAGAGGTATTTATAATGAATGTCTTTGACGCTATCAGAACGAGGAGGAGTATAAGGAAATATTTGAATAAGCCGGTTGAGCGGGAGAAGCTCTCTAAAATCTTAGAAGCGGCTAGACTTTCACCCTCAGCTGCTAATCGTCAGCCATGGAGATTCATAGTTGTAACCGATCAGAAAATTAAGGAGGAGCTCAGAGCTGCCTATGATGAGGACTGGTTCGTCTCCGCTCCCGTGATCATTGTTGGATGCGCATTGCCCAGCGAGGCTTGGGTTAGGAGCGATGGAGAAGAATATTGGAAGGTTGACCTCGCAATAGCGATGCAGAATCTTATTCTTGAGGCATGGGAACTTGGGCTTGGAACATGCTGGATTGGAGCCTTCCGGGAGGATGAGGTTAAAAGGATTCTAGGAATCCCCGATGAAGTACGAGTTGTAGCTTTGGCTTCCCTCGGGTATCCAGCCGAAGAGAAAGGCTCCGTAACTAAAAGAAAACCCCTAGAGGAGATAGTCAGCTATAACTATTGGTAGATATCCCATTTTATGTAGAAGGGGCTTAGAGAGGTTGAATCCAGAGGATCGCATCAAGAATCTTTCTGATCTCATGGAATCTAAAGCTATTGATTGTCTCCTTGTTTCAAATGCTAAGAATATAGAGTATTTTACGGGCTTCGAAGGCGGCTCGTCACTTCTTATTCCAAGAGACGGAGAGAATGTGCTCTTTGTATATGGAGTTAACTATGAGGCTGCAAAGGTTAAAGCCAGAGGGGTATTTATGAAACTTGTGAAGCATGGAGAGATTCTCGTTGAGAAAATAGCGGAGATGCTTAAGGCTCATAATGTTCATAGGCTCGGCTTTGACTCTTTAACCGTATCTACTTATCTAAAGCTGAAGGAACGCTTGGGCAACGTAAATTTTGAGGATGCAAGTAGTATTATATGGTCTCTGAGGAGGATCAAAGATAGCGATGAGATTTCCCTCATGAAGAAGGCAGCTGAGCTAACAAGTCTAGGAATGCAGAAGGCTTTGGAGATCATTAAAGCCGGAATTAGTGAACGGGAGGCTGCCGCTGAGATTGAATATGTGATGAGAAAGAATGGCTCAGATGGTGTTTCTTTCGATACGATTGTCAGTTCAGGTCTAAACTCGGCTTATCCTCATGGAGGCTGCGGGGATCGAGTAATGAAGGAGGGAGACTTCGTTGTTGTGGATATAGGTGCTAAGTATAGAAGTTACTGCTCAGACATGACGAGAACATTTATTATAGGTAAACCCTCGCCGAGACAGCTCAAGATTTACGAGACAGTTAGGAAGGCTCAAAGACTAGCAGTTGAAAGCGTCAGAGCCGGAGTTGAGGCTAGAGAGATCGATCATATCGCAAGGGACTTTATATCAAGAGCTGGATATGGGAAATACTTTGTTCATGGGCTGGGGCATGGCGTTGGGCTGGATATCCATGAACCTCCGACATTAAGCCTGTATAGCAAGGATATTCTTTCGGAGGGAAACGTGGTAACGATAGAGCCTGGAGTCTATATTCCAGGTTTTGGAGGAGTCAGAATAGAAGATACAGTTCTTGTCCTAAGTAGAGGAGTTGAAAAGCTGACTAAGGCTCCTTACATATATCAGCATGAATAGCGAAAAGGGTTCCTAAGATTTTAGGCTGGGAGTTAACGATGA
Organism: Candidatus Bathyarchaeota archaeon; assembly: GCA_003601695.1. GTDB lineage: Archaea > Thermoproteota > Bathyarchaeia > Bathyarchaeales > DTEX01 > B63. Next base: position 7,716 of record PIYH01000022.1, on the reverse strand, counting down.
AAAAATGAAGATAACTCGACAGAAATAAACCGGTAGATTAATAACTCCCAAGCTACGCCTGAGATTTCTCCCTTAGGATTTCCTTAAGTTTTTTGGATCCGTCTTCTTTGCGAAGATCTAGTGAGACTATTCTCCCATTAGGCTCTAGCTCTACTAGCAGGATGCACGAGAACTTATATATCTTTGTTCCGTGGAGTACCCAGCAATCCGGTGTTAATCCTGCTTTCATACAGCATTGGCATAGAAACTCTTCAGAGCTCCATCCCCACGCTACTGGAACTTGTGGAAGCAGAAGTCCCTTGTTGAATCCACGTTCAACTATTAATCCGTCTACTCCAACCTTCACTTTTGATGGGTATTCCTTTGGTGATGAAACATTTATTAGCTCTGGAGGTGTTAGGACGCTTACCTCGAATACAACGTTATTCAGTTCTTTCATGGATAGCGGTGGAAATCTTGGATCTCTAGTTGCCGATTCTATAGCTGCTTCTATAACGGCCTTTACGAGAGGATATGTTGGATAAGGGAATCCAATGCATCCCCTAAGCTCTCTTCTTCCCTTCCGGAGGGAGTTTATCGTTACGAAGACTCCTCTTGGTTCTTTGAGGTTTTCAGAGACGTTATCCGGTGGGCTTATTATGGTCCCATCTTTAAGGTTTCTCTCAACTGCTTTTCGAGCGAGTTTGACGAGAAGTTCTCCATCTTCTTCAGTCAAGATGAAACGCATGCATGTAACCCTCAATCTAAATGGGTTATTATTCTTTAAAAACCTAAATTCCTAAGCTAGAAAGGAAACTAGATTTAGAACGTAATTGATTCCTCTTTTACTCCATCCTTTGTTATAATCATGAAGTCTATACCATCTCCGCTCATAGCATCTCGGCTTATAGCAGATCTTATCGCTTTCTCGGCGAGTCTCCTCCCTTCCTCCACGGTCACATCTTCTCTATAATATTCCTCTAGGACGCCCATCGCCATCTCAGCTCCAGACCCAACAGCTGTATAATTATCCGGAATATTTGAGCCGAGCAGGTCTAGAACATACAGTGCTGGTCCATCTTCATCAACTCCGCCGACGACGGTCTGCGTTATTAATGGGTAGAGTCTTCTGCTGAAAAGTAGATTTGACATGAGCTTGGCAACGGCTCTAACAGTTATTGGACGGTTAACCTCGAGTCTAAAGAGGTTTGCGTATGCTCCTACCTGCCGTACAAGCGTCTGCATATCTGAGACAAGTCCGGCGCATGCCGCTCCTATATTCGGCGTTATTTTGAACACTTTCTTTCCGGAGCGGCTGAGGACGAGATTCCCATAGGAGACTCTTTTCTCAGATGCTAAGACAACTCCATCCTTACAAAGAATACCGACAGTAGTCGCCCCGGGCAAGTATAATGGTGATGATTGATTCTCAAACAATCTGATACACCCTAATCTAACTCAGCCTTTATGAGGATAACACTATGCCGCATTATTAAACTTTTTTTATACTGAGACATCAATATAATATATCTTTTGAGAGCTTGACTCTCCTCCCGATAACTTTTACTCCTTCATCAATTAGTAACCGTCTTCTAGTTTCTGCTGACTTCTCATCTCCAGCAATGAAGCCATCTGACCGTATGACTCTATGACATGGAATTATGGGCGGCAAAGGATTCTTATGAAGCGCGTTTCCGACAGCCCTATAAGCGTTCGGTCTGCCAATTCTCTCAGCTACTCTCTTATATGTGCTCACTTTCCCCTTAGGAATCTCCAATGTCGCCGTGAGAACAGCTCTCTCAAACTCCGTCATTCCAGATAGAAGATTCAGAATCTCTTCTTTGCTGTAAACTTTTCTTTTTTCTTCTTCCATGACGCTTCCTCAGCATCTCAATCGCAATTGGAGATTTATTTATTTTCTACGTTAGCTTTATGCGTGGATATGGAAAGAGACAGCCTTAGTTTATTCCCTGAGATTACTCATGAAGTAAGTGTGAGTTAAGTTCATCTCACTCTCAACAGCCGCTTTAAGCCTTTCATACTTTTCTCTCAGTTCTTTGAGTTCTCTAATTTTGAAGTTTGGATCCTCTAATGCTTGATAGATTACGGCTCCTTCAGCATCTCGCGGTATCGGCAGATCCATCAAGTAGCATACAGTCGGCATTATATCCATAAGCCATACAGTTCTATCTATCACCACGCCCTTCTTAATCCCCGGACCAGCCATTATCAGTAATCCTCTTAGGTCGCCTATGCCATATTTTGCGGTTGGCAGAAAGGCGCCGTGCTGTCCGCCAAATTCCGGCCTCAACGCGAATATTATGTCCCCAACTCTCTCTCCATAGAGACCGATTATGCGGGCGTCCTCCCTTCTAAGAGCGAAAAGGATAGGTTTAAGTCCAGTTTCCGGATCAGTATAGTCATATAGTGCCTTTATTACTTGGTCTACTACCTTATTGTATTCTTGAGGCTTAACTATACCCTCCGGATCTCTACCTTTAAGGTTCACGTATATGTAGCATGATCTCTGCGGCGCAGCTCTTGTTCTGCTCCAGTCTATTACTCTATGTCCATTTTCTTTCTTATAGACTAATAATCCCGCATTCTCCAGTATGCTTCGGATATCAATCTTATGTGCTGTAGGCTTTGCTCCATGATCGGAAACTATGACTATCAATGTCTTACTTGGATCAGTTTTGCTTAGGATTTCTCCAATCATACGGTCTATACTCTTATAGAATTCCAGTTCAATCCTCAAATAGGTTTTATTTTTATCTCTGCTGGTGGCGGTGGATGGGTCTACCTCATTTATGAATGTGTGGTAAGCCCAATCTGGACAGTGAGCATGCATCACAAAGATCTTCCAAGAGGGTTTCTCATCCATGAGCTTGCATGCTGCCTTCGCGAACCATTTGTGCTCCATATCGACGATCTCGAGGAATGTCTCCTCATCGATCCAGCCTAGAGTTAGGGCAGTATATGCTCCGCGAGTGGGAATCGGATAGACATCTTCAAACTCGAGTTTCTCAGCTATATTTTCGGGATAGCTCCATCCGGAGAGAGCCCCTATCGGAGAGACATATAGTTTAATCTTTGAACAGTCACGTGAGAGCTCGATTAGCTTGACTTTGAAGGCCGCTCTAAACTCTCCCTTCTCCGTCTCGAATACGTCCTTGATAAGCTGACTCCACTCTCCTCTTTTCAGCCTTGCAAAGGCAGAGTTGAAGTCCCTCGCTTTTGAGAGGACGATCTCGGTGAAGCCTGAGCCATAATCTAAAGCGAGAAGCAACCATGATGTATGTTCCACTCTATATAATGCTCTGGGAAAGTAGAGGTTGATCTCGGCTTCACGTATATCCTTCACGCCACTCGGCAGATTCTTCCATTCTCCACCCTCTCTAAGATTTATCTTCGCCGCTAAGGGATACTCGTCGCTTGAGAAGAGCATACCATCGCATATTGTGACTCCATACTTCGCAGCGTATCTACCTACTTCTACACGTTCAAGTCCGGGGGCAATTCTCCATTCATTGAGAGCTAGCCCTGCTCCTCCAATCTGAATTATATTTTTTCCTCGAGGAGGCCATGTAGACGGATAGTTCACGATCAAAACTGGCTCACCTGTTTCTTCTATTGCCTCCCATATGTATTGGGCTCTGCAGTCACGTGAATCAAAAGCGGAATACGTATGGTCAAGGGGCATGCCAGGCTTATGCATATTGAAGCATGTTATTCCATGAGTTCCTATTCGCGCCCCGGTTACGATGCTTGTCCAGTTGGGAGGCGTTATCGTAGGATACGGCACCATACAGTTTCTGAAGTAGACGCCTCGGTTGATTAATCTCTTAATATTGGGCAGATGTCCCTTCATTGCGTAATCGTAAATTCTCGGCGCGATAGGCGCGTCGAGTCCTATGAGAACAAGCTTTTCGGGCTTTAACACCTCATCTCCTCCCTAATCGTTGATGCTGAAATATTAATCCATCCTCTTTTATGGTTTGCTCAGTTGTCTATGTCTCTTTAAGAAACCTTCTGATGCTAAAACGCCCTTCCGGAGGCATATTTCCGCTTAAGATAAATGCTCCAGAAGAATCTTAACTCCAATCATTATCAGAATTATTCCTCCGATAATCTCGATATTTCTCTCGAAAGCCTTGCTGACGTATCTTCCCATGTATAAGCCGAGAAACGATAACAGAAACGTGACGGTGCCGATTATAATTATGGAGCTGAAGATTGGAAATCTCAAGAATGCGAACGTAATCCCGACGGCTAACGCGTCTATGCTGGTTGCGACTGAAAGTGTTAGTAACGTAACTCCGTTAAGCACATCTTCCTTTAAAATGCCATTCTTTCCATTAGCGGACTTCATCATCTTACATCCGATCAGCAGAAGTAGGAAAAAGGCTATCCAGTGGTCGAAGTTGGAAATAACATCCAGTAAGGTTAAGGTACCCAACCATCCTATAAGAGGCATGAAAGCCTGAAAGAAACCGAAGAATCCCCCAACCTTAAGAGCATCTTCTATTTTAGGCGATCTCATATAGATCCCGCTCGCTATTGATACAGAAAACGAATCCATCGCTAATCCTACAGCGATCAGAAGGATTGTTGGAACATCCACCGCGATCCTTCTCCTTTTACACTTCTTCTAAACTGCTCTCTGCTTAAAAATGCTTCACTATAAAAATAGCAGGACAGAAGCGGCAGAAACATAGCATATGAAGCAAGCCATCGATATAGAAAAGATCCAAAAAATATCTGAGACTCTACCACCAAAGATCTATATCGCAGAAACAACAAAAAGGCTAATTAGAAACCCTAAAATAGATATGACAATTTTCATTAGAGAAATTAATAAAAATAGATTGTGAGGGATTTGAATTCGTGAGGTCTTTTATAAAATATGTTATTGTTGCTTTTGTCTGTCTCTTTATTGGTTTCGGTTTAGGGGCTTCTTCGATTGATGTTCCACGGTATGAAAAGGAAATTGAATCTTTAACGTCCCAAGTCTCAAATCTACAGGAAACTCTTGATCAGAAACTTTCTCAGATTGCAGATTTGCAATCTCAAATAATAAGTAAGGATTCATTGATTCAGAAACTCCAAACTAAACTTCAAGAAAAGAACTCGACAATTCAAGAGTTACAATCTCAGATTACAGAAAAAGAACAATTTATCTCATCTTTACAAAATCAAATCTCAGATCTTAAGCAGCAATTAAACTTGAAGATTCTCGGCGTCTATTTTTCTCCGAATGGAGAATGCGAAGAGCAGCTTCTTTATTGGATAAGCCGGGCGAACGTATCAATACACATCTTAATCTACAGTTTTACGCTCGACTCAATAAGCGACGCCCTGATAGAGGCACATGATCGCGGAGTGGATGTTAAAGTAGTCTTCGAAAAGCAGCAGATAACCAGATATAGTGAGTATCAGAAGCTGAAGGCTGCAGGTATAGAGGTTCGAAACGATACGAACTCGGCGTATATGCATGATAAAATCATGATTATTGACGGAATTATTGTTATTACTGGAAGTTATAATTACTCAACACGTGCGGAGAAGTTCAATAATGAAAACCTAATCATAATTTTAAGCGATGATGTAGCTAACATTTACGAGCAAGAATTCGAAAAGATATGGGAGCAAAGTAAGGGACAAGATGAGGGAGAACAAACTCCATCAGCTCCACAGGCATCAACCGGAGTTATAATTTCTTATGTTAATTATAATCCTCCAGGAGACGACCGCAAGAACCTTAACGGAGAATACGTAGTCATCGAGAACAAGGGCTCCAAGGACGTCGACTTAACAGGATGGATCTTGAAGGATGAGTCAAATCATCGATATATTTTTCCATCCTTCATATTAAAGGCAGGAAGCACTGTAACAGTCCATACAGGATCGGGAACAAACACAGAAACAGAGTTATACTGGGGATCCGGCAGTCCATTATGGAATAATGATGGTGACACAGCCTATCTATATAATAAAGACGGAGAGCTCATAGATAAAGAAAGCTGGTAAAAATTGGCATTGAAGACTTAATAAATCATACCTTTAGAAAGATTCCTACGTAAACTTGAGAGGGGAGCATAACCTCTTTAAGAATTTTAGGTTTGAATATTTCTAAAATTACAGAAAACACGTCAAAAACAAACAAAAAATTAATAGAGCATACGGCAAAAGAAGCAACTAGACTTAGTGGTGGGGTCGCCCGGATTTGAACCGGGGTCCCGAGCGCCCGAAGCTCGGAGCCTAGACCAAGCTAGCCGACGACCCCATCTGGATGGATGATAACCCAAAATATGAGGCTTTCGGCTTTTAAGGATTAAATTTATGAAACGTCGCAAATACGACGTAAAGAATTAGCGTGATATGTTGTGACAATTGATATGCACACCCATATAGGTGATCTTCGATCTCCAAGAAACTTACATCGTAAACCAGTCACAGTTGAGAACTTAATAGCTCGCCTAAACGAAGAGGGCGTAGACTTAGCAGTCGTATTGCCGTGGCCTCCCTGTCCGGAAGCCGTCGAGTTCCCAAGCTTATTCTCCGAGTATCCCGATATAGTTAGCCAAATACATGCTGCCCTTCGCCATCCTGATCATCTAATACCCTTCGGCAACGCAGATCCGAGGTGGAGAGGAAATTCGGCGAGCACAGATTTCTCTTGGCTCCGAGCTGCCACTCTCTAGACCGTATTTATCTTCATATAGAACTCATCTCAAAACTCTCCAGTATATGGAGCTAAAGATCTCTTTCTTCAATGCACCTGTATACCTTAGAGTAAAATACGCCTTCATATACTTTCAGTCTGAACCTTTAGTCCATAATCTTGAATTATATTAATTTAAAAACTTTAGCGGAAGGCATCCATGATTAGGCGGCTGAAGTGGATAAGAGAGATATGCAAGGATTGCTCAGGGCAAGTTCTCATCTTGACAGCTATGGCTATCGCATTCATTATTATCTCAACTATAGTGTACGTATACACCGTGAGCCAACATCCATCTTCGGTTGACAATTCATACAAGATAGCGGCTTTCATAAGAAATATAAAATTGGGCACACGGAACCTCATAATTGGCAGCCTCGCAAATATATCATACGGAGGAAACGTTTCGATATTGGAGACAAATCTTCAAAGATGGTGTGAATTCGTTGAGAGCCATTATTATCTGGGAAGATGTGATTTGAACTTCGAGCTCTGTGAAGACGACCCATATTCTTCTGGCACATGGATAAGCTGGGGAACACAGGGCTTGGGAGTAACTAGCGCAAAGGCTGACTTCTCTCTGAATCTAACAAGTAAAAGTGTAGAGGCGACGGTTAACTACCCAATAAATATTACAACTTCCCTTATTGTAAACGGAATATATAGGAGATATTCCCTTTTTAGGGATGTAGTCAACGTTACAATATCCCTATTCAATGAAGACCATCCAGCCCTCGCAAAAAACCTAACCGTATATTACAGTAATATGTCAGGTTGGAGAGAAGCATCGGCTCTCAACACTTACGAACTCAAGGACTTCGGAAATGGAACATATACGGCATCCTTCATCATCCTCAGAACGTGGACTCACCGCATAAGAGTAGCTTGCTATGACCAGAGAGAAATATATGTGCAAGCCACTACTACATGTGTCAGAACCTAAACATTCTTAGAGACGTTTCTTATAGTGTACACCTCCCTAGGCTTCATACAACTAGCAAGCATCATATACT
>PIYH01000021.1 GCA_003601695.1 Candidatus Bathyarchaeota archaeon | reverse complement strand
TTCTCCCACTATTGAAGGATGACTTCGTTGAAGTCTGCCTTCGAATGATTGAAGGATCCCTGATGCGAGTTGAAGTTGAGGAAAAGGCGTCGGTAGTTACATATAAAGCTCCCCCAAGCTACGGCGGATATGAGAAATTCTTCCCAGGAAAAGTTAGACGCAAAGAGATCGGCACGCCTATAATTTTAGATAAAGCTGAGAAGATCGCGTCGAAGTATAGAGACAACGTACGAATATATCCCGGATCCATGGAGGTAAGAGAGGATGAAAAGTTCTATGCACTTAAATCCAGAACGATCTGCACCGTGGGAATAGGTGATACTATTCAAGAAGCTCGAGAGATCTCCTTGGATGTGCTTAGAGCCATAGAAGGCGGGGCATTATGGTACAGGACAGATGTAGCTTCAAAGGAACATATCTCAAGAAGCATAATGCACATGAGAAAGCTTAGGAAAGATCGATGAAGATGAAAGAGGCGATCTTCATAACAGACTGCGAAGGCCCAATCTCTAAAAATGATAATGCATTCGAGTTGACAAGTTACTTTATACCAGACGGAGCGCACTTCTTTACTCTCATTAGCAGATACGATGATATACAAGCGGATATAGTTAAGAGGCCCAATTACAAGCCTGGAGACACCCTTAAGCTCATTCTGCCCTTTCTAAAGGCTTATGGAGCCACAAACGAAAGTATGAGGGCTTATTCATCTCAGAATATACTTTTAGTTCCTGGAGCTGATGAGACGCTGAGATTCGTTTTAGGCGTTATGCCCTCCTTTATTGTAAGCACAAGCTATGAGCATTACATCTCCGCCCTATGCAGAGCGGTAGGCTTTCCAGAGGAGAACGTGTACTGTACAAGGGTTGATCTCGACAAGTACATTCTTAGCGATGAGGAAATCAAGCGGCTGAGGGAAATAAGGAAAGAGATCTCTAAGATGCCGATGCTTGAGATTCCAGAAAATGCAACGAGATTTAAAGATCTATCAGCAGAGATTCAACGTTCAGTTAAGAGACTCGATGAGATTTTTTGGGATGAAATCTCACAGATGAAGGCTGGAAGAATACTTAGAGAGGTCAATCCCATAGGAGGATTTGAAAAGGCTAGAGCCGTAAAAGAGATAGTTGACAAAACTGGAGCAGATCTATCAAGTGTCATATACTTTGGCGACAGCATAACGGATGTTGATCCGTTCAAGATCGTCCGAAAAGGAGGCGGCTTAACGGTCTCATTTAATGGAAATCAGTACGCGATAAGGGAAGCTGAAATAGCAGTGATGTCACATAATACTATAATAATATCTATACTCACCGATGTATTCAGAAAGTTTGGAAAAGAAGAAGTTATACGTCTCGTAGAAGATTGGTCGCCATCTCGTCTAAACGGTCTCTGCGAACGTTCACTACTGAAAAAACTACTTAGTTTCCCGGAGAATAAAGCTCCGAGAATAGAAAGGATAACGCTTGAAAACATGAATCGCCTCATTCGTGAAAGTAGCGAATTTAGAAAGACTGTGAGAGGAGAAGCCATAGGGAAACTCGGATAGGCAAAGCTATAAAAATAGCCACAAATCATCCAGTTTTCTAATAATTGAGCAGTTATGTATAGGATCATGAAATTGGTTAGAGTTCTACTGATCGAGACGCTAGATATCTAGTTCAGCCCGCCAGTTCACAACTCTTTTTATCTTTGTGGCTAATGCTCATCCAGAAAAGGTAGGAGAACGTATACATAATGAGGGCGCTCAGCAACAAGATTGCATTAAGTACAGTAGTTACAACGCTGATAATTCTAGTAGTTTCTGTGCTTCTAGCCGGAGTAGTCACAATGTATGCGATTAACATTACATCGACGCGCACCCAGCAAGAAGATCTGAGGCTCTCCAAACAAGCTGTGTGGGTTAACGTCACTGGCGACTATTCATATGCTGCCTTTACGATTGATAATGTCGGAGGAAGAGACGTAGTTATAGATAAGATTCAAGTGAGAGGGGTCGAAGCTAACTGGAGCACCGTTGCTTATTTGAGACTCGGCTCTCCAGTCAGCGGCTCCCTATTGGCGCCTAATTCTTCATACGCTAGTAGCTTGCCGTCAACAGGCTTTGAGTATGTCTCTGGAACGACTGGTAGCTTCAGCACGGCCTCCAGCGACATACCATTAGCTTCAGGAGACACGCTTGTGATATACATTAAAAACCCAGATAGCATAAGCTCAAGTGACATAGGCACAACCGTAGGTATAACGGTATTCACTGAGAATGCTCAGTACTATGCGGAGTGCAATGTACAAACAAGCGAAGAAGCTTCATGATGAGATCCGGTAATGCTATTGAACTTCCCTCCCCCCTCTTTTTTGGTACAGAAAGAACCTTTTTGTTTTTATCTCAAGAACCAACATAGATTTATCTTAAAGTTACTAAACAGTTATGTGAGCTTGAAAATTGAAGCGCAGGATTCATCTAGTCCCAACCTTCCATTACGACTTAGCATATTTAATGAGCTTCGAAGAATACTTTCCTAGACTCAATACATTTTTCACAGAAATGCTGAATATTATGGAGGAAAGAGATCGTTGTTCTAGGGCGGGACACGGCCAGAAAGGCTGATAATCCCTGAATTATGCCTAGAATTACGATCTCAAGTAACATTACATTAACCAGAAGTAGCCCTTGGGTATAGATAAGTGAATCGCTTTCACAGAGAGGTTAACGAAAGACCTATAGGGATTAATATGGGAATTATGGTGAGATGAAATGAAGGAAACATTCGTCAAGGTTTTATATGATCCAAAATTAGAGGATCCAGTGCTCATTGCTGGGCTTCCGGGTATTGGAGATGTAGGCGTAACTGTTGCTAAGATGCTTGTTGAATTTTCGCGGGCAAGTCTCTTCGGAAGATTATACTCATCTAGCTTCCAAGATTTTGTCTTTATCGATAAGAATGGAATTTGTCATCCTCCAAGATATGAATTCTATGCCGCGAAAGGAGATCGAGACCTGATCATCTTGACTGGCGACGGTTCTCCATCTCCGGAAGATATCTATGGACATTTCGAAGTCTGTGGGGTACTCCTAGACTTCGTGAAGAAAAATTGTTGTAGACTTATGATAGCGGTAGACGGTGTCCCTACATCCGCGTTTGGTGATAGAATCTTTGTATCTGGCACTTCAGAAGATATTATTTCCAAATGCGTCGAGATTGGAGCAACTATTTATAGCAATAAGCTAGTCATAGGAGTGTCGGGATTGCTTTTAGGCTTATCTAAGAAGCGCGGATTGGAAGGGATTTATCTGCTTGCTCCAGTCTCAAGTATAGAGAGAGATCGAAAAGCGGCATTCAAGGCTTATAAATTTCTCATGGTCCTTCTTAAAAATCTTTCAGAAAATAATGAGGGGACGCGGTCTATATAAGACGCTGGAGATGATGAGAGATTGAGCTTAAATGAAATCTTATCCCGCGTTAAGAGCTATTCCGAAGAGCTGGGGTTGGACTTAACGAAGCCAGAAGACCGATTTAAATGGTTCCTAGCATCCATACTCTTCGCTAAGAGAATCTCATCTGATATTGCTAAGAGAACATTCTGCATACTTATGGATGAAGATCTAACATCTCCAGATAAGATCCTTGAAGCAGGATGGGATAGGCTAGTTGAGATTTTAGACTCCGGAGGATATGTGAGATATGACTTCTCTACAGCCTCAAACTTATTGGAGATAATGAAAAATCTCAAGGAGAAATATGGAGATCTTGAGGCTCTTCATGAGGCGGCGGAAAACCCGAAGGATCTTGAGAGACGTCTGATGAGCTTCAGAGGAGTAGGCCCTGTTTGCATAAATATTTTCTTAAGAGAGTTGAGGGGAATATGGGAGAAGGCTAAACCCGCTCCCTCAAGGATCGCCATTGACGTAGCTAGGCGTATAGGGATAAGTAACATAGAATCTTATGAATCATCTCTTGTAAGAATAAGTCTTGAGTATTGCAAGAAGCGAAGATGTCTAGAATGTCCAGTTAGGAGATATTGCTCCTTGAAAAAGACGAGTTAAGAATCTCTAAGTGCCTCTCGTCTATGGTTCTCCAGCATCTCTTTAAACTGGCGGTAAGCTGCAAGCGCTTCTTTCTTCTCCATCATTCTTAAATGCTCCCTTAAATCTTTAGGGTCAGCATAGGGAAGACCCTCTATCCACTCAACCTTTAAATTCTCATAGTTAATGGTCGGTATCATGTATTTCTCGAATATCTCTAAAGCGTTATGTGACATTCGCCCCTTTGTTACAACAACCTTAACACCTCTCCTTGCGAGTTCTTCAGCCGTTGCAGCTCCTCCGCCGCTCGGATCCAAGAGTAGAACGGAATCTCCGGCTTTTATTCCATATATCTTGAAAGCTTTTTGTAGTCCTCTATCGGTAAAGGACTCGATAGGCTTTAATAGTGTGAGTCTTCCTCGGCTTTCTAGATCTCTAAGCCTCTGCATATCATTGAGGCGATGCTTATATTCTTCAAGTTTCATGAAGTATTTCTTGGCTTTCGCTCTGGTCTTCTCCAGCTCATCCCTGAGAAGAGCATATTCTCTTTCACGTCTCACCTCAATTTTCTGCTTGTTTCGGATCTCTCTAATCATCTCTTTAAGCGTAAGTATTTCCTTCTCCAACGTCTTTATGCGAGTCTTGAGCTTTAAATTTGTTCGTTGCAGATGCTTCACTCTTTCTCTTTCCTTAGTTAGCCTTCTTTGAAGCTCCTCCACCAAGCTCTTTAACTGTTCTTCTTTGGATGTATATCTCCTCGTTACAGGTGGAGGCCTATATTTGTCGATTCCTTGGAGATGCTGGATGGCTCGTTTCATAGAATATCCTCTGACCACTAAATCTTTCACATCATCAACTGAGACTTTTAGAGAAGTTCTCCTTACATAAGCATCTATATGCTTGAACTTCTTCTCGTAATGTTTGTATGCCTTTACTGCTGCAGCTAATGCATCGGCTTCATGGTTATTCTCCAATCTGAGACCGTAAAGATCTGCGTATTCCCTCGCGATTTGCCGCTTCTCATCAGCTCCCATTGAGATCGGAGGTGCGAAAAGAACGGCGTTCAGCTTATGTGATAGATGTTCAAGCATCCCAGACGGTGGTGAAACATCACTTGAAATTATTGTAGGCTCTCCTAGCTCAGAGATTACCTTTACAATTTCGGAGATGCTCCATTCCCGTCTACTCCTAACTGAGATGGGCTTTCCATCCAGTGATAGGATAGCTAACCCAACCGTTACTCCCGGGTCAACCCCTACTATAAGTTTTCTCATGCTTAGTCTCCTAAAACTGTAAACTCACATATAGCCTTTCATATACTCTCACTTGACATTCTTCAGAGGCTTCTTTATGCCCTCTAAGGCTTCGTATATATCTCTTTCCACATTAAACCGTTCCTTGAAAAAGGTTAGTATGTTTTTAATATCTCTTCTCAGAAGAACCTCGGCATTCGGATGATCCACGGTGACGAATTGAGGCCAGTCAATAATTAGTATGTGGAAGTATGGATTTAAAACTACGTTGAACTCACTTAGATCTGCATGTATGACCCCTGCCTTCTGATATGCTATCCGTACATTCTGGAGGATCTCATCTAAAACCTCATCTGGATTTGGAACTTCAGGAACGCGGTAAAGCTCGGCTCCCTCTATGAAGTCCATCACAACTACGTGTCTATTGTGACTTATCGGCTCGGGAACCGATACTCCATGCGGGTAAACTCTCCTCAAGGCTTCAAACTCTCTCTCAGCGGCTAGGCGTGACTGGTAAAGCCATGAGATATGCCTCCGATCAGCAATATATCCTCTCAGCCTTCGCGTTTGACGAAAGCTTATCCGTCCTAGACGATGAAACTTAACAACTACTCTTCTTCCATCCGGCGTTAAGGCATCATAAACATCGGATTCTTTTCCAACTCCGAGGGCCTTCCCGAAGGCTTCGATTATGTTTGCTTTTACAAGAGCGTTTATCGCTAGGCAATCATATCCAGCCATGCTCAGAACATATCCAACGTATGATCCAGCCCACCTATATATGAGTCTAAACCTGCTAAGTCTATCAAGCCTATATTTTACCTGCTTCGTTGAGAACTCACTCAGCCTCAAGATATCATCTTCTGGCACATATCTATGTCGACTCATATCTATTTCAATTATCATTAAAACTCGGAAGTCTTCAGGCTCCAGATGATTTAGAGTCTTTATCGCTATATCGACGGATGACATATCCCCAAAGAAAGATAAGCATAGATCTATAAGAATTATCGGTATCTCCTATCAGTGAAAAAACGTTTATTCAACATAGTTGACTATCTAATCAAGGAGGATGAAAAGAGAGTGATTCATAATTTTCGGCCAAAGGTTTACTATAATGCTTTCGGAGCATACCCTCCGGCTTTAAGGATCTCCAGCGGCGACATCGTGGTTACATCAACACTAGACAATATTGGAAGAGATGCATCAGATGAGCAAGTGGCGAAACCGGGAAATCCTCTTACAGGACCGTTCTACGTGGAAGGCGCGGAGCCTAATGATGTGTTAGCGGTGTATCTTGAGAAACTTTGGCCAAACAGGAGGCTTGGAAGATCCTCATCAGTGCTTTCTCCGAATGTTGTGGATCCTGAGTATGTTATGAATCTACCCCCGTTCAAGCATGAAATGCTGGCTGAGTGGGAGATCGATTTGGAAAAGGGAACTGCGACTTTAATAAAGCCTGAGGTATTAGCGGGGCAACTTATTCTTCCAATAAATCCGATGCTCGGCTGTATTGGCGTAGCTCCTCCAAAAGGACAGGTCATATCATCAGCTACCTCTGGAAAATATGGCGGGAACATGGATTATCGTGGATTTGTATCGGGCGTTACAGTTTATCTTCCAATATTTGCTGAAGGAGCATTATTTTTCATAGGGGATGGACATGCTGTGCAGGGAGATGGAGAAATAATCGGAACGGGAATTGAGGTTTCCTTTGATGTAAGGTTTAGGGTTAAAGTGATAAAAGATAAAAGTATAGAGTGGCCGCGTGCAGAGAACAAGGATTACATTATGACTGTTGGAAATGCTCGTCCGCTTGATCAAGCTCTCCAGCATGCCACAACAGAGATGCTACGGTGGCTTCAGGAAGATTACGGATTAGAAGATGAAGCTGCGCACATTCTCCTCGGCGAATGCGTAGAATATGATGTCGGCAACGTATTTGACCCTGCATATACGATAGTCTGTAAGATTAAGAAGAAATGGATAGACATTATGCGGAAAGACCAAGCCGTCCCATAAAGGAGTTTAATGATCTGAGCTTTAGCTACACCCTTAAATATTCTTTTGAGTATTTAAAGAATTGACCTAAATTGCTGGATGATCGATATTGCCAATAGATAGAATGATAGAGAAGGCTTATGAGCTTGTACAGAAGAAAAGGATAGAGCGTGTAGGCGACGGAGTCTATAACGTCGTTGGGGAGCATGGTACATACCTCGTAGCGCAGAGAACTGATGGAACTTTTAGTTGTACATGTCCCGGCTTCCTAAAGAGAGGAGGATGTTCGCATCTATTGGCAGTATTATTGCTTCATAATCCCGCACTCTTAAGAAGCGTGAAGAGATACGTGAGCGGAGCATGGAATAGAAAGTCAAAAAGGAAAAAGCCTATCGAACTAAACGTTTAATAGGTTTTTCTTTCATCTATCAAGAAACCGTCCTTATTGTTAATTTGGGGAACAATCGATGTCGCGGAAGAGAACATCGCTTGAAAGGTATAGACTAAAGAAGATACTTGAGAATCTGGCATCTAAGGAGGGACGAGGAACAGAGCTAATCTCGTTGTATGTTCCTCCCGGAAGACAGATAAGCGAAGTAGTCTCCATGCTCAAGGAGGAGTGGGGGACAGCCTCAAATATAAAGTCTAACACGACACGTAAGAACGTTCAAGACGCAATTGTCAAGGTTATCCAGAAACTAAAGCTGTTCAAGACCGTTCCCGAAAATGGTCTCGTCATATTCTGCGGAGCAATTCCACAGAATGGTCCTGGAAGCGAAAAGATTGAAGGACCATACGTGATAGTTCCACCTGAGCCTATAAGGGTCTATTTATATAGATGTGACTCAAAATTTCATCTCAGTTTTCTCATGGAGATGCTTAAGGAAACTGAGACTTATGGCATTCTCCTTCTAGACTCAAGTGAGGCTACATTTGCCACTCTGGTAGGACGACGTCTAGAGGTTGTTCGAGAAATAACCTCTGGAATTCCTGGAAAACATCGTGCTGGAGGTCAGTCGGCCAGAAGGTTTGAGCGGTTACGTGAGATGCAGCTCATCGATTTTTTCAAAAGGATTGGAAATCATGCGAACGAGATATTTCTGCCTATTCCAAATCTTAAGGGAATAATAATTGGCGGTCCAGGTCCTACAAAGCTGGACTTCATGAAGGGACAGTATCTAGACTACCGATTGAAGGAGAAGATAGTTGCAACGGTGGATACTGCATACACTGGTGAACAGGGAGTTAAAGAGATCGTTGAGAAAGCGCCAGAGATAATAAAAAACGTTAGGTACGTTGAGGAAAAACGCATAATCCAGAGATTCCTTTACGAGATTGGTCACGACACGGAAATGGCGACTTATGGAGAAAAAGAAGTTAGGAGAGCTCTTGAAAGCGGACTTGTCGAAACTCTTTTAATCTCGGAGAAACTCGACAAAATACGTGTAAAGATTGAATGTGCGTCATGTGGGTATGTATATTACCAAACCGTGAGGAGTCGAGAAGTTCAAGGGTTGGAACAGAATATCAGCAATACTCCTTGTCCCAAATGTCACGTTATAGCCTTACAGATTGCTGAGAAGACGGAGGTAATCGAAGAACTTGCCGACTTAGCGGAGAAGGCCGGCGCAAATGTTGAGGTAACCTCAGCGGAGACAGAGGAGGGAGAAATGCTCTTGAAATCCTTTGGAGGCGTCGCCGCAATTCTAAGATATAAGCTTCAAGGTTAACGATTACTTCGATAAACATTTTTCTTGCATTTCGAATAATAATAAAATCGGAAATTAACATTTTTCATGGAGGAGAAATGAATTGTCG
Organism: Candidatus Bathyarchaeota archaeon; assembly: GCA_003601695.1. Taxonomy (GTDB): domain Archaea; phylum Thermoproteota; class Bathyarchaeia; order Bathyarchaeales; family DTEX01; genus B63. Next base: position 6,336 of record PIYH01000021.1, on the reverse strand, counting down.
GATAGCGAGCTTGCAGCTATAAGGCGAAAGAAACTCATGGAGATGATGAGGCTTCTCAAGGAAAGGAAGAAGGAAAAGGAGAAGAGGAAAGGGAAGACCTCTCAAAAAATTCTTGACAGATTTCTTGTTGGAAGAGCATGGGAGGTTCTAAACGCAGCCAGAGCTCAATATCCTCAAGCAGCTAAGTACGTTGAGAGTTTGCTTCTAAAGCTTATAGTGGAGGGAAGGATAAGAGATAAAATCTCTGGAGAGGATCTATACTGGCTCTTCCGTAGGCTGGGGGTTAGAGTGAGACTTAAGACAAGCATCAGAGTTCTTGAGCATGGCAAATTGAAAAGTCTTGAAGAGAAGATAAGAGAGAAGGATCTTTCTTAAGAAAAACTTCCTTTTCTAATCAACAATTTTATATTATTCAATGTTATTGAATGTATACTATGATTATGGAGGAAAGATGGCAGTTGAGGATTGAATACCGCCAAGTATCATAGCCCCTATGGGCCTTCTCAAAGATTCTTTGCTACATTGTTTAAAAAAGCTTCTCTTGAATGTGGCAAATAATTTTTTATGTGGTGAGGAAACGTGATTGGAAAAGAGAGAGTGATCTATAAGCCTAAGCTTAAAGAGAAGAGATGGAATCCAGAAGTTGAGCCATTACTATTCCAGAAGTGGCAGGAAGAGAAGATATACGAGTTTAAGAAGGACGATGAGAAACCAGTTTTCAGTATAGATACTCCGCCTCCATACGTTAATACGCCGATACACATAGGACAGGCATATACATACGTTTGGATGGACATATTCGCAAGATACAAGCGGATGATGGGATACAACGTTCTCTTTCCAATGGGACTAGATAAGAATGGCCTACCTGTAGAGGTTCAAGCTGAGAAGGTCTTCGGAATCTCGATGCATGAGACTCCGAGGGAGGAGTTCATCGAGAAGTGCAGGCAGATACTTAAGAAGAGCGGAGATCAGTCCATAGAAACTTTCAAAAGACTTGGCTTAAGCTGCAACTCTTGGGTTCTGGAACATAAGATGGGTGGAAGATACGAGACAGATGACCCTGAATATCGAAGATTGACTCAAGAGACATTCATAGAGCTCTGGAAGAAGGGATTGATATATGAGGATGAGAAGACTACGAATTATTGTCCGATCTGCGGAACAACAATCTCCGACGCCGAAGTAGAGTATGAAGAGGAAGAAACCGACTTAAACTACATAAAGTTTAAAGTGAAAGAGTCTGGGGGAGAGATTCTAATAGCGACTACGAGGCCTGAACTCCTCTGTACTTGTAGACTTGTGATATTCAATCCGAAGGATGAGCGGTACCAGCACTTGGAGGGGAAGCACGCAATAGTTCCACTCTATGGTCATGAGGTTCCAATAAGACCACATCCGTATGCAAAGCCAGAGTTCGGAACGGGCCTCGTGATGATCTGTAGCTTCGGCGACTATAGTGATGTAAGAATTCTAAGAGAGCTCAATATTAAGCCAATATATGCGATTGATGAGAAAGGAAGGATGAACGAGAATGCTGGAAAGTATCAAGGCTTGAAGGTTGAGGAAGCTAGGAGAAAGATAGTAGATGATCTTAAAAATGAGGGTTTACTCGTTAAGTCTGAAAAAATCAGACAGAGGAGACCAGTCTGCTGGAGGTCGAAGAATCCAATAGAATTTATTCCGATGAAGGAATATTACCTTAAGCAGGTTGAATTCAAAGATGAGCTCCTCAAATTAGCCGATGAAATGAAATTCTTTGCCCCCGAAAGCAAGCAAATACTAATCGACTGGATAGATTCTATAGGTATAGACTGGGTTCTTTCGAGGAGGAGATATTATGGAACGGAGGTTCCGCTATGGTACTGTGAGAAATGCGGCTACATCTATATTCCTAATCCAGGAAGATATTATCAGCCATGGAAGGAGAATCCTCCAATTAAGAAGTGTCCAAGATGCGGATCGACAAAGTTCAGAGGTGAAGAGCGAACATTCGATACATGGTTTGATTCCTCTACATCCGAGGTTTATATCTTAGGATACCTTTGGGACAAGGAATTCTTCAATAAGAATTTCCCATGCAGTCTACGCCCTCAAGGGAAGGAGATCGTTCGGAACTGGCTCTATTTCACAATGCTGAAGGCTTATTTGCTCTTTAAGAAGGCGCCCTTCAGGAATGTCTGGATTCACATGCACGTTGTAGATGAGGAAGGTAGAAAGATAAGCAAGAGTAGACCGGAGACATGGATAGATCCGCAGGAGGTCATTAGACGATTCGGGGCTGAAGCCTTCAGAATATGGGCTGGACTTGAAGGAAATATAACCAAAGGAGACATTAGATGCTCCTTTGAAAGAATTAAGGGGACATCGAAGTTTTTGACGAAGCTCTGGAATATAGCGAGGTTCATATCCTCCTTTCCTCAAGACTTCGAAGATTACGAATTAGCTGCTCTTGACCGAATGATCCTCGGATTGCTAAATAACTTAATAAGTGAATGTAGAAGAGGATATGAGGACACGAATGTCTTCGCAGCTGCCACGGCTATAAGAAGGTTCACATGGAACGTCTTTGCTGACCACTATATTGAGGCAGTTAAGTCAAGAGCATATAATCATGAAGGTATCTTCGACCCCAAGCTTCAGAGGGGAGCATGGTATACGCTTCACATGGTTCTTAAGACTTTGCTGAAGCTTCTAGCTCCAATAACGCCATTCATAACTGAGAAGATATGGCTTGATGTATACTCGAATAAGAGTATTCATCTTCAAAGGTTCCCGGAGAGGCAATCTGAGTGGGAAAGTGACATGGTTAAGCTTCTTGGTAGGTTCATAGATTTCAATAATGCGATATGGAAATACAAGAAGAGCAAGGGAGTGGCGCTGAGTCAAGAGACGCCTGCTCGATGGGTTTACGCCCCACCAGAATTGAAACCGTTTAAGGACGACTTAATAGTGATGCATAGAATAAGAGATCTTCGCTTCAAATCTCCGGAAAAAGAAGCAGTTAAGATATCTGAGGGCGTATTCATCGAGGAATAACCTCTTCTTTCTTTTCCCATTAGAAATGCTTATCTCCCCATAAATAGGCTTAGATCAGCTTGCTTCTTAGATTCACCCATCCTAATCTTCCCATCCATAGAAATCCGCATGCCATACTTCGCCGCTATTGTATGAATCCCCGTCTTCTCTTCTATGATTCTCGCCTCCCTAAATGGAGGGCTCAGCAACATTTGCATCCCAAAATGTGTGATTACAAGAAGATCCGGCCTAGCTTCCTCGGCTATTCTCGCCGCGTCTTCGGTGGTCATGTGACCCTTCCACGGCTTACCTGCAGGCCTTAGAACTGATAATATCAATAACCTCACACCCTTAAAGAAGGCTCCCAGATCCTCGAAGTATTCGGAGTCTGGAAGATACCCTATTGATCCGGCATCCGGAGTTTTGAGACAAAATCCAACAGTGTCTGGATCCGCATGTATAGCCTTCACAACCTCAACCTCAAAGTCCCCTACATCAAACTTTGTCCCATCTTTGGCCTCAATCACTCTCTCCGGAAGGCCTATATGATATCTTGTGATCGCCTTATCGCATATCTCATTTCCTTCTATAACGCTGTGGGATGCAGCTAATGTTCCCCTTTTACTCCTTCCTCCCCTCGTCATTGCTTCTAATAGAAGGCAAGCATCGTTTGTGTGGTCTAGGTGCGCATGGGAAATAAATAATACATTTATCTTCTGTGGATCTAGTCCCTGCTCCAGAGAATAGATCAGCGCTCCGGGTCCCGGGTCAACATGCATGTTCGTCTTATTTGAGATGATGCGTATCCCTCCAGTCTTTGCTTTTTGGGTTATCATTGCAAATCGGCCGCCGCCTGTTCCTAAGAATATTACTTCAACCACTATCATCGCCTTACTTTACTTATATTATTCTAATGCAGAAAAATGTATAGCTTAAGTTAAATCTTTAAGACGCTGGAATAGTCAAGAGGAATGGAAAAGAGGCTATATATACCTTATGGATGATCATTCTCTATGGTGTCTCAAGCTTGAAGGTTGTATTAAGAATTGGAGGCTCGGTTATCGCATCTCCACCGAACCCGAGGCTCATGAATGAATATGTCGAGATTATTCGGAGACTGCTGAATGAGAAGAATCAAGTCGTTGTGGTGGTTGGAGGCGGAAAACCAGCAAGAGAGTTCATTCAATTAGCGAGGGAGATGGGCTTGGAAGAACGCGAACAAGATGAAGTAGCTATATCAGCCTCGAGGATAATAGCTCAGCTAATGGCTATGAAGCTAGGGGGCTACGGATGGAAGGATATCCCTAAGTCATTATCGGATGCCGTCGCGGCTCTTAGGGGAAGAGGCATCGCTGTGATGGGGGGACTTAATCCCGGAATGACGACGGATGCCGTCGCGGCTCTTATAGCATCGGAGATTGATGCTGACTTGATAATAAAGGCTACGAATCAAGACGGTGTCTATACAAAGGATCCTGAAAGATATGCTGATGCTGAGAAGATCGATGAGATAACGTTTGAAGGTTTAAGTAATCTGCTTGAAAGAGATAAGCATGTAGCTGGAATACATCAGATAATCGATCCTGAAGCAGTTCGAATATTGAAAAGAATGCGTGTAAGAATGCTTGTTGTTAATGGCTTTAATCCTCAAAATGTTATCGCAGCTTTGAGGGGAGAAAAGATCGGAACGATCATAAAGTAGCGTCCTAAGTGTTCGCTACAGTCTTCTTTGCGTGAATGAATGTTCGTCTGGCTAAATCCGATATTCTGCTATTGTTATATTCTGAGATTGAGCTCTCAACTCTATCATTTAATGGGGCAGTCCACTTTTCCGGTAATCTCTTAGCTCCCAGCATGACTCCAACTATAGAGCCAACGGTTGCACCGTTACAGTCCGTATCCCAGCCTCCCATGACACTTATTGTTATACTCTTCTCGAAGTCTCCCTCTCCATAGAGTAGCCCCAGAATAACGAGTGCAGTATTATTGATTACGTGAACAGGATGATAACCGCCGTATTTATCATTTATCTTAGCCCATGTCTCCTTCCAGTCGCTATACTTTTTTCTCCATGCGATGACATCTCTGACGGCTTCTGAGAGCCTAGAATCCGCAGGAATCTCGGACAAACCTATAGATATGATCTCATCGATGTTGTTCATAACGAATGCAGCGCTGATCATTGCGCTTACAAACATTTCGCCGTATATGCCATTCTTAACATGAGAGAGTCTCGCATCTCTAAATGCAAGTTCGGCTCCATACTCAGGCATTCCCGGAGTCACGTATCCCCATGTATCAGCTCGTATTCGAGCTCCAATCCATTCTCTGTAGGGATTCATATGCGTAGCTGTTTCTGGAGGAGAAAGTCCGTTGACAAGATTTTTGTAGGCAACCCGCTCGGCAGTATAGACTTGTAGAAATGGAAGGTTACTTAGCCACGCTCGACCTATATCCTCAGTTGTGAACTTGAATCCATACGTTTCTAGTACGTGAAGATTCAGGATCGTATAGTCTATATCATCATCTCTCACCATATGATCTATGTTACCTCTAAGAAGATCGGTTCGGGATACTCTGTTCTCAAGCCATCTCCTAGCATCCTCTGGAATTTCACGTAGCAGCGGAAAATAGTCATCGAGCGGATATGCACCGGCGATTTTCAGCCATCTTTCTATATGTTCCCGACGAAGCCCCTCAGCTGGTTTTCCGAGGAGGCAGCCCCCACACCTACCGAGCCATCCGCCGTAGATCTTATCGAGAATCTCATCATCCGGCATTCTCACGGGCATTCTCCTCGGTCCTTGAGGCCTCTCCTTACGGATCTCATCCAGGATTGAAGGTTCACTATATGGAAAGTCCGGTTCGGGATTAAGATTGCTAAGGCTCTCCATTATATTCATTAATTGCGAAACATCCTTCTCTTTGATCTTGGCTAAAGCTGATTTAGCTTCAGAAACATCGCATCCTTCCTCTCTCCTCTGCCTCACCTCATATAAAACAATCCTTTCAAGATCCTCATAGCTCATCGAAGAAGACCACCCATAATAATATCTCATGGAAGCCTAAAAACTTAAGGGAAATAATAGCTACCATATAGCTGAGATAGTTAATGGTCATAATGAAGATAAACGGAAAAGATAATAGGCTGATCTGAATCAGATGAGATTGTAGAGGCGGGGGTGGCAGAGCTAGGTCAAATGCGCGGGACTCAAGATTAAAGATGGGGCATCCCGTCCCGAAGGGGTTCGTGGGTTCGAATCCCACCCCCCGCACCAATAGATGAATTCATGCATTTTTTATTGCTAGCGAATAAAA
>PIYH01000020.1 GCA_003601695.1 Candidatus Bathyarchaeota archaeon | reverse complement strand
AAAGAGTGGCAGAAAAACTTTATAGAAGTACTGGGAGAATGGCGGGAGAAATTTAAGGAATGGAAAGAGCGGGCAAAAGAAGAGATATCAAAGGGTTCCATTCCTCCTCTTCCTCCGTTGCCAGATATCCCTCGAATATCAAGTGTTAGAATCCGTGGCGAAAGATCAAACGTGATTGCCTCGCGTATAAACAACGAAGATTTAAATAAGATAGACATGCTGATTGAAGCTGGACTCTTCGAGACGCGTTCCGAAGCCGTCGCATTTCTAGTAAATGAGGGAATTAGAGCACGTCAAGATTTAATTGAAAAAGTTTCTTCAGCGATAGAAGAGATAAGGGAGATAAGACGTCAGGCTGAAGAACGTATCAAAAAGCTGAGGAGAGAACTAGGTCTGGCTGAGAGTAAAGAATCAGGCAGATTCTGTCCTCACTGCGGAAAAGATTTAACGAGCCTCCCAGACAATATAAGGATTTGCCCCTATTGCGGATACAAACTGTAAATCTTTTTTTATCATTTTCTTGAAGAAAACCGTTATATTTCATACTGGTCATAATCTCTAAAGGTGATGATTTTGGTTTCAGCATGCGTACTTATTAGAACTTCTCATGGAAAATTCAAGGAAGTAGTTGAGAGAATACAGCAAATTAAAGGCGTTGCAAGAGTCTTTCCAGTTTTAGGAAGATATGATGTAGTTGCAGATGTTGAATGTCCAAGCATTTCTGAGCTGGGAAGCACAGTGCTACGAATCAGCAGGTTGGCGGGTGTAGTATTCACTGAAACTCTTGTCGAGGTTCAAAAGCAGGAGTGATGAAGAGTGTTGAACGCTTGTGTACTAATTAAAATCGTGCCTACAAAGGCTGATTCGATTCTGGAGGCAGTCAAGGCTATCAAAGAGACACGAAAAGCATACCTTACGTATGGAAGATTCGATATAGTAGCATTTCTGGAAGTTAAAGATTACAAGGAACTAAGAGAAATAACCATACATATAAACGAGATAACTGGTGTTAGAAGCACAGAAACCTTGGCTGAGGGCTGAAATAACCCTTTTTTTCTGATTTCTTCGTCTGGGACGTTGCACGTTGATCCTCATAGTATCTTCGAAAAAGGATGAAGCCTCCTTAAATATCGCGGAGCAACTAATCGAAAGGCATGACTTTAGGAAGATATCGGAAGAATTCATGGGCAATCCTGTTTATTCAAGAGAATCATTCCTTGGAGAAAATGTTAAGCTTGTATTCATTAATCGAGAAACAGTATATACTCAGAATGTTCCATTTCCCAGAGAATCCAGACTTATAATTTTCATATCTAGACATAAGAGCAAAAGCGGTATACCTACCCTCTCTGTTCATACGCCTGGAAACATAAGTGAAGCTCTTCTAGGAGGACTTCCTCGTAAAGTCTCTATTTCTCATGCAAGCGCTATGAAAGAGGCACTAATAGAGATGAAAAAGGCTCAAGAAGAAATGGATCTAAAATATGAGGTCTCCTACGAATGTACTCATCATGGCCCATCACTTGATCTTCCAGTAATGTTCGCTGAGCTCGGCAGCTCACCTTCACAATGGAGAGATTCTGAAGCAGCAGACGCCGTTGCGAGGGGAGCCCTAGCAGCTGCTTCAACAAAGAGAATTTATCCGGCTGTTCTTGGAATAGGAGGCCCACATTATAACATGAAATTTACTCGAAAAGCGCTGGAAACAGAGCTTGCTTTTGGCCATATCATTCCGAAGCATGCTATTGAAGCATTAAATGAGGAGATGCTGAGACAGTGCGTAGAAAGAACAGTTGAGCCTATTCAGAAGGCCATTCTAGACTGGAAAGGTATAAAGGGAAAGGAGAAGAAGCGTCTCTTAGAAGATTTACATAAGATCAAATTAGAATACGAGAAGATATAAGATGATAGAAGGGCAAAATTAGCTCTGTATCTTTGAAGATAATGCTAGAGCTTCAAAGTGTGCTTTCCTTATTAGTTCCCCTATTACTTGTGGCGATGGTATGGATGCGTTCAACGCAAGCCCATATGCTTCTGAAAATGCGATCTGGAGAAGTATCCGAATATTCTCCGTAGATGGGTAAGCTGCATTTAGCGATAGGTTAAGCGCTTGCATACATGCTTCGCTTATCTTATCTTCATACTCTTCAAGGTTTATGGCAAGTTTTTCTTCAGGAATTATCACCCCATCATCATAGATTACTTTGAGTGATAACCCGGCTTCAATCGCTTTTACACCAAGCTTCGAAAGAACGGCAGCTAAGCTCTGAGATATAACCTCTCCTTTTCTGGCGACAACAGTATCTTTACCGACCCATACGCTGCCGGATTCTATCCGCGTAGGTATACCAACGGAGCTAAGCTGGCTAATAATTGGCCCTGGAGATAATCCCGTATTTCCAGCAGGTATAATTATATCTTCGGCGGCTACATCTCCGGCCTTCGCAAATCCTTTAACTTTGCTTTTTTCCAGTATTAATACAAGCTTGAAAGGATTTATATCCGTAAAGAGGAAAATATTAGAGTCTCGAAGATACTTGGTAAGGCCATCCATCTCGGGGATACCAAGCTCTGAGATAGCTCTCTTCATAACTGCGTTCTTAACCACTTTCATATAGGCTGTTCCCTTAAGCTTCTTCTTAAGTTCTTGGAGCTGGAATGCTCTAACCTTATGAAGGCTTGCGATGCCTATGACTCTGTATCTCTTTAAAAGATCCTTTACCTCCTCAACCATCTTAGCTTTTTGAGTTAATGATTGCCTCTGCAATCTAATACACCTTATTTAATATTGATCTTCACGGGAGACCCCATGGTCATCTTCACATAAATCGAATCGATATTTTTTATGCCTCTCCGAAGTTTCCCAGCAATTCTCCTTATTACCGTTTGAATATTCTCGGCGATCTCGCCGTCAGACATGCTTTCCGTCCCTACTCTACAATGGATCACAGGCTGGTCTCTCGCTCTAACTCGAATAATTCTTCTGCTTCTCTCAATGATCTCCTTTATATCCGCTGTCGGAGGAACGGGGGTAGGCATCTTTCCTCTTGGACCAAGTATCGGCCCGAATACCCTTCCAACAAGAGGCATAAGAGGAGCCGCCGCTATGAATGAATCTACGCGCTTAGCGAGTTCTCTTTGTCTCTTTTTATTGTTCATTAATCCCTCAACATCTGCGGATTCAAGAACTAGGTCGGCGCCAGCTCTTCTGGCCTGAAGAGCCATATCGCCGTCGGCTATCACGCAGATTTCTACTTTCTTATCAAGGGCATGCGGAAGCTCAATGCTTTCTTGTATTCTATTCTCTGGCTTCTTAACATCTACGTCGCGTAAGTTGATGATCAGCTCTACTGATTGAGTGAAATTTCTCTTCTTAGCCTTCTCTCTCATCTCTTTAAGCGCCGACTTAATATCGCCTATCTCTACCGACATCCTCTCAGCCTCGAACCGTGAGGAAATTATTAGCCTCCGATAAAAAGATTATTATTCACCCGCCTTTATTACGTCATCATATTTTCCTTCATTTATCTCCTCTAGCACGGTCTTTGGATTTTTATTGTCTATAGTCACTCCCATACTTACACATGTTCCCACAATCTCCTTAACTGCGGCTTTTAGATCCTTAGCTAGGAGACTAGGCATCTTGACCTTAGCTATCTTCACTATTTGTTCAAATGTTAGGTTTCCAGCGGTTTCTTCACTTGGCTTACCTGATCCTTTCTGTATTCCGGCTTCTTTAACGATTAAGGCGGAGGTTGTAGGCATACCAACCTCTACTTCAAACTCCTTTGCGTCAACATCAACAATTATCTTAACTGGAACTCTCATTCCAGCGTATTCTGAGGTTAGCTCATTTATTTTGTTCACTACAGCGAGAACATTGACTCCGAGAGGTCCAAGAGCTGGGCCTAAAGGCGGTCCAGCGGTTGCTTGACCACCATTTATCAGTGCCTCAACGACTTTCTTCTCACCCATTATTAAGTTCCCTCCTCGGATTCTTCACCTTTCTTGACTAGTTTTAAGTAATCAGCATGAACGGTGACCGGAAGAGTAAAAGAAGCTTCTAAAAGCTCTATCGTAACTTCTTCTTTAGCTCTATCAATATTCGTTATCTTTGCCCTCATCCCTTTGAATGGTCCTCCAATCACCTCAACAAGATCGTCGACGTTAAGTTCCTCAATAACGGGTTTAATGACTATGTATTTTTCTATCTCTTCAAAGGAGACTAGTCCAGGAACTCTTGATTTAACATGTTTTATTCCGGAGATAGCTTGCTCAACTATGTGTGGCCCTTCAGCTTCGATAAATATGTATCCTTTGAGAGAGTCTGGCACAAGGATCGCCTTGATTGGTATCTTATTAGCCTCAGCTCTTCCAGCAATTAATTTAGAGACGTTTCTCTCTTGCCCCGCGGTTGTTCTTACAGCGAAGATTATCGTAGATTGTTTATTCTTGTTCATTTTCATTCACTTTATGCCGGAAACGCTATTTTAATGAAGGATGAAATGAGGTGTATAGTGTATCCTATGAGACCCACCAGTATCATTCCAGCTGAGCATATCTTTATCATTCTCCGCAACTCTGTTCCGCTAGGTTTACGTGCAAGCCGGAGTAATCTTAAGCATGACTGAATGAATGCTATGAGTCCCAAAGCCTCATCTCTCTTGTTCTTTTAGGTCAAACAAAAGGATGAAGGTCTTCTATATAAGAATATACCTTCTTAAACTTTCCCTTGTATCTCTATTAGAGAGCCTCGTCATGAGGTGATACTCATCCGAGATATATTTCCGACAGATTTAAGTATGAGATTTTCAATCTTCGAAAGAGATGAATATAACATTAAAGACGATAGAAGGTGAGAATTGATGGAGTACATTTACGCAGCTCTATTGTTACATCGAGCTGGTAAACCTATAGATGAAGAAAACGTGACCAAGGTGCTTGACGCAGCAGGGATACAGACGGATCCATCCAGAGTAAAAGCTCTCGTAGCAGCGCTATCTGAAGTTGATATTGATGAAGCCATAAAGTCAGCTCCAACAGTTTTAGCTGCAGCTCCAGCGGCTATGTCTACAGAGGCAGCTCCCGTCGCTGAAGAGAAGAAAGAGGAAGAGAAGAAAGAAGAGGAAGAGAAGAAAGAGGAAGAGGCCCTTGAGGGGCTTGGAGCACTCTTCGGCTAAATCATTAATCTTCAGAAGGTTAGAGATGACTCTATTCCCTTATTTATACATTTAAAAGGCATGCATGACATATTTATTAAGTTGCAATCGCAACCTTCTACTTGGATTTCCTCTTATCGGAGATGAAATAGATGGGCTTCTCCGAGAAGGAGTATCACTTACCATTCTTCGACGAGTATGGCTACGTTAGGAAGCGATGTCCCCGATGTGGAGAATATTTCTGGACGGTTAATCCGGATCAAAGACTATGCGGCGAATCCACAACTTATGGATGTGCGGATTATACCTTTATCAATAATCCTCCAACGAGTCGAAAATATACTTTAAGCGAGATGAGAGAATCCTTTCTTTCCTTTTTTGAGAGGAAAGGTCATGAACGGATAAAGCCTTATTTGCTGGTAGCACGATGGAGGGATGACCTTTACTTCACAAATGCAAGCATAATAGACTTCCAGCCCTATGTTACCGAAGGAATAATTCCCCCTCCGGCAAATCCTCTTGTTATAGTTCAGCCATGTGTCAGGTTTCCCGATATAGAGAGTGTAGGATCTACATTTGGGCGCCACTTGACGATCTTCGAGATGGGTGGACATCATGCATTTAATTATCCGGAAAAACAAGTTTATTGGAAGGATGAAACCATTCGATTCCATCATGAATTCGTAACTAAAGTTCTGGGGATCAAAGATGAAGAAGTAGTATATAAGGAAGGAATATGGTCCGGAGGCGGAAATGCGGGGCCGGATGTCGAGAGCATAATACGCGGATTAGAAGTTGCAACACTTGTCTTCATGAAGTATAAGGTTGTTGATGGAAAGTTCATTGAGCTCCCGATAAGAACGGTTGATACGGGGTATGGAATAGAAAGATTCACTTGGCTTTCTCAGGGGTGCATAAGTGGATTTGAAGCTATCTATGGAGATCTGCTAGAAAAGATTAAAGCAATGGCGGGTATTGAAGTTCCTGATGAAAAACTTCTCGCCGATATCTCCAGAGTCTCCGGTCGGGTAGCAATCTCAAAAACTTCAAGTCGCATGGAGAACTGGAGAAAAGTAGCGCAAAGGGTTGGTGTTGATGCTCAAGAGCTCAGTAGGATGATAGATCCACTCGTAGATGTCTATGCGGTAGCAGACCATACAAAGTGCTTAACGTTTCTACTCGCAGAAGGTGTTGTTCCATCAAATGTACGTGAAGGATACTTAACTAGGCTTCTTATAAGGAGAACATGTAGGCTTCTTAGAAACCTTTCGATCGAGAATAGACTTTTTGATATAGTCGAGATGCAGATCTCATTCTGGTCTAGAGATTTCCCGCATCTTAAAGAGATGCATGGCGAGGTTATGGATCTCCTATCAATAGAGAAGGAAAAGTATGATGAGACATTGTCGAGGGGACGTAGCCTTGTTCAAAGAATGATTAGAGAGCATAAGAGTAAAGGAGTTTCAGAGATTCCACTAGAGGATCTTGTTAATCTTTACGACTCCCATGGCTTGACTCCAGAGGTTGTAGGCGAGATAGCTGAAGGGGAAGGTATAAAGATCCGTATTCCCGAAAACTTCTACGGCTATGTAGCTGAGAGACATATAGCTGCGCCTAAGAAGGAAAGATCACCGGTAACTGAAGGAATAAGAGATATCAAAGATGAATTCTCCGACTTGCCGGAAACCAGAAAGATCTATTACGAAGATGCATATATGAAGGAGTTTAAGGCTAAGGTTCTTAGAGTTTCCGGAAATCGCGTTGTGCTGGATAAAACGGCGTTCTATCCAGAAGGCGGCGGGCAACCAGCGGATCAAGGTTTGCTCGAATTTAGCAGAGTACAATCCAAGGTGGAGGACGTTCAGAAGGTAGGTGGAGTTATCGTCCACTTCCTTGAGGGAGCCGTTCCAGAGGAAGGAGATGAAGTTAGGGGTATAATTGACTGGAAGCGAAGGATTAGCTTAATGAGAAGCCATACAGCTACCCACATCATCATGGGTGCAGCTAGGCGAATACTGGGAGAACACGTCTGGCAAGCAGGCGCTCAGAAAGGCGTGAAGCAAAGCAGAATCGACTTTTCTCATCCAAAAAGATTAAGCTTTGAAGAGATTAGAAAGATTGAGAGCCTTGCGAACAAGATTGTCATGGAGAACCGTCCAGTTGAAACGGTATGGATGCCCAGAGAAGAAGCCGAGAGAAAGTATGGATTTAGAATTTATCAAGGCGGAGTTGTTCCAGGCAGGAAGATACGGATTGTGAAGGTGAAGGATTGGGACGTTGAAGCATGTGGGGGAACCCACTGTAGAAGCACGGGGGAGATTGGGGTGATAAAGATAATTCGCACGGAGAGAATTCAAGATGGTGTGGAGAGAATCGTGTTTAGCGTTGGGGAATCCGCTGTTAACGCCATTCAAGAATCTGAGAAAAAAATTTCTCAAATTGCTGATATTCTTAATGTTCCGCCGGAAAAATTAGAACATACAGTAAATAATATCGTCTCTGAGCTTAAGAGCCTCAGGAAAGAAAAAGAGAAGTTAACTAATTGTCTTGCAGCATATCTAGCTGAGAAATGGCTCTCAAGCTCAGAAGAGATTAACGGCGTTAAGCTAGTATCGAAAATCATAAGTGTTAAAGAAGCTGATGTAGATCTGCTGATAAAGGTATCAGCTGAGATCGTGAAACGTGAAGAAAAAGCAGTCTCTGCCCTAATCTGCGTGGGCAACAACGCTCAACTTGTCGTTAATGTAGGAAAGGAAGCCCTCAAGCTCGGGATAGACGCGCGAAAAATTGCTAGAGAAATGGGTTTAAAGCTTGGCGGAGGGGGAAGCGGGAGACCTAACTTTGCACAGGGAGGAGGAACAAGAATTGAAGGCGTAGAGGAGGCTATAGAAAAGGCTAAAGAAGTAATTTTAAGCCTTAGGAGGTAGATTTTATGTCTCTTGAGTGGAGAAGGATAGAAGAGAAATGGAGAAGAGAATGGGAGAAAGATAGAATCTTCGAGGCTGATCCGGATCCAAAACGTAAGAAATGCTTCGTAACTTTTCCCTATCCCTACATGAATGGTCCCTTACATCTTGGACACGCATTTACCGCAACCCGCATCGATGTTTATGCACGTTACAAAAGAATGAGAGGATTTAACACCCTCTTTCCTTGGGCTTGGCATTGGACCGGAGAGCCCATCGTAGGCACTGCCTTACGTATTCAGAGCGGAGATGAGGAGATCATAAAGGCTCTTAAGGAAATAGATGGTGTTCCAGAGGAGGAGCTAAAGAAATTTGTCGACCCTATCTATATGGCTAAGTATTATACTTCGGAGGGTAAAGAGGCAGCGAAGGAGATAGGCTTTTCAGTCGATTGGAGAAGAGAGTTTCATACAACTTCTCTCGAACCAGCTTACAGTCGTTTCATCGAGTGGCAATATGAGACCTTAAGGAAGAAAGGATACGTCGTGAAGGGAACTCATCCTGTTGTCTGGTGTCCGAAATGCAAAAGCCCAACAGGAGACCATGATCGGCTTGAGGGAGAGGGAGTATCACCTGAGGAATACACACTCTTAAAGTTTCAATGTGGCGATGCATATCTGCCAGCTGCTACTTTTAGACCTGAAACTATTTATGGCGTTACGAATATGTTTTTGAATCCGGATGCTACTTACGTTGAAGCCATAGTTGACGATGAAAAATGGATCATCAGTAAGGAAGCCGCGTTCAAGCTCTCTGAACAGATGCGGAAAGTAAAGATCCTTAGGGAATTTAAGGGATCCGAGCTAATAGGCAAATACTTTGTAGATCCCATAAGTGGAAGGAATCTCCCGATACTCCCAGGATGGTTCGTAGATCCGAAGTCGGCGACGGGAGTCGTATATAGTGTTCCAGCACACGCTCCAGCAGACTGGATAGCGCTTAAAGACTTGATGAATAAGCCTGAGGTGCTGAGAAAGTTTGGTATAGACCTAGAAGTTATAAAGGGCATAAAGCCGATCTCACTCATCAAAGTTGAGGGCTATGGCGATTATCCGGCTATCGAGATAGTTGAGAAGATGGGCGTCAGAGATCAATTTGACCCGAAAGTTGATGAGGCTACATCAATTATTTACAGGAAGGAATTTCATACAGGAGTTTTAAAGCCAATCACCGGCAAGTATGCGGGAAAGAGAGTCCGGGATGTCAAGGCTGAGCTTATAGAGGACTTCAAAAAGATGGGTATTGCGGATTTGATGTATGATCTCCCAGAAAAGGTTGTGTGTAGATGTACAACCAGATGTATCGTTAAGATACTCTCAGATCAGTGGTTCCTTAAGTATTCAGATCCTGAATGGAAGAAGCTAGCTCATGAAGCCGTGGATAGAGCAAAGATATTTCCAGAGACCGCTAGAGCATATTTTCACGACAAAATCGACTGGCTTAGAGACTGGGCATGCGCCCGACGAACTGGTTTGGGAACGCCTCTTCCTTGGAGTCCAGACTGGATAGTCGAAACTCTCAGTGACTCAACTATTTATATGGCATTCTATACGATTGTCAAGCATATTCGTAAATATAACATAAAAGCTGAACAGTTGACAAATGAGGTTTTCGATCATATTTTCTTAGGCATTGGAGATCCCGATGCCCTCGCTAAGGATTCCGGAATAGACGCCTCAATAATCCGAGAGATGAGAGATGAGTTTACATACTGGTACCCGGTAGATTTGAGGGTATCAGCAAAGGAGCTAGTTCCAAATCATTTATCTTTCTTCATATTTCAGCATGTAGCATTGTTTCCTCAAAAATACTGGCCTAGAGCAATAGGCGTTAATGGCATGCTTCTAATAGAAGGAAAGAAAATGTCGAAGTCTAAGGGTAACTTTTTAACGTTAAGTAAGACCGTCGACGAGTTCGGGGCTGACGTTACAAGAATGACGTTGATACTCGGCGCGGAGGACATGGAAGATCCTGATTGGCGAGCTGAGAATGCGAAAAGCATAGATTCGAAGCTACGCTCCCTATATAGGTTTATAAATGAGATAGCCAGCATGCAAGGGGAAGATAAGCCGAGAAGCATAGATCGATGGTTAATCTCAGTTCTTCAAGGAAGAATAAAGGCAGTCTCTGAAGCCATAGAAAACCTAAAGACTAGGACAGCTGCAGAGATCGCGTTCTTCGAGGTTTGGAATGATATCCGCTGGTATCTTCGACGCGTCGATAAGCCTAACCCAAAGACGCTGAAGAAAGTTGCTGATGTCTGGGTTAGGCTTCTAGCTCCCTTTACACCACATGTATGCGAGGAAATGTGGCGTCTCTTAAAGAGGAAGGGCTTTATATCCGTGGCTGAATGGCCCGTCTATGATAAGGAAAAGGTTGATGTAGCCGCTGAGGAGTCTGAAGATATAATCAGAAGCTTAATAAACGATACTTTAAATATAATGGAGGCAACGAAAAAGACGCCGAAGAGAATCTGCTATTATGTTGCTGCCGATTGGAAATGGAAAGTCTACCTTGAGATTTTGAGAAAAGCATTATCAGCTAGGGTTGAGATAAGAGACGTGATGAGAGCACTCATGAAGGATCAAGAATTGAGAGAGAAAGCCAAAAAGATCTCAGCCTACGTTGGAAAACTATTGCCAGAGATAAACGTCATGTCGGAGGATCAGAAGAGAAGGAGAGTTAAGGCTAAGAGGATAGATGAAGAAGCGCTCCTAAACGAAGCTAAAGAGCTCTTCGAGAAAGAGTTTAAGGCTGAAATCTTAATATACAATGAGGACGACTCGAAGCGTTATGATCCTATGAATAGAGCTAACCTAGCAAAGCCATATCGCCCCGCAATATACATAGAATAATCCTCTAAAGAAAAACCATCATAATGGTAACTTGTCGCTGAAGATCAAAAACATATATTGCCTCTGCTTCATTCTAGAATATTAGGGAGAAGAATGCCTTGAAGAAACGAGATTTTCTCACATTGCAGGGATTCACAGCGAACGAGATATCTGAGATACTCGAGCTCACTAGAAAATTCAAAGAAAATTCTTTAGGTATAGATGAGGAAAGCATTCTCTCCGGCAAGTCCATAGTCCTTCTTTTCCAGAAGCATTCTACGCGAACAAGAGTTTCTTTTGAGGTTGCTGTAAACCAGCTAGGTGGGTATCCAATATGCCTAGGGTGGAGAGAGTCGCAGCTAGGTAGAGGTGAAACTATAGCCGATACAGCTCGTGTTCTAAGCAGGTACGTCGGTGCGATCGTAGCCCGTGTTTATAAGCATTCTGATCTAGAGGAGATGGCTAGATATGCGAATATACCAGTTATAAACGCCTTATCTGATATGTATCATCCATGCCAAATAGTCGCTGACCTATACACTATATGGGAGAAATTTGGCTCTCTGAAAGGATTGAAGGTTGCGTATATAGGGGATGGAAATAATGTTTGCAACTCACTTCTCATAGGCTGTAGTAAGATGGGAATAGATCTATCTATAGCGTGTCCTTCAGGGTATGAGCCATCTGATGAAGCCGTAAGGTTCGCCGAAAAAAACTTGAAAGAAAGCGGGTCGAAGATAAGGATTCTTCGAGATCCATATGAAGCATGTATAGATGCTGATGTTATCTATACGGACACGTTTGTCTCAATGGGTAAGGAGGCTGAACGTGAAGAGAGACTATCCATCTTTCTGCCGAAGTATCAAGTGAACTCTGAACTCTTGAAAGTAGCTTCTGACAAAGTTCTTTTTATGCACTGTCTACCGGCACATCGAAATGAAGAAGTTACGGATGAAGTCATAGATGGTCCCCATTCGGTCGTTTGGGATGAAGCTGAGAACCGGTTGCATACAGCGAAGGCTATACTCGCCATGACGCTGAGAAGAGACTTAAGGTTTTCATAACCCTTAAATAACGGCGTTTGATTTCATGAATAAAGAGCCGCTGAGAAGGCTGGAAAACAGATGGGCATGCCGAAATTTAAGCTCTTCGGAAAGTGGAGTTTGGAGGATGTCGAAGTAAAGGATATGGGGCTAAAGGCTTACATATCGCTTAGACCCATCTATGTCCCTCACACAATGGGTAGGCATGAACATCATAGATTTTATAAGTCAAAGCTCAACATAGTTGAGAGATTAGCAAATAATCTTATGAGACCTGGAAAGAATGCTGGAAAGAAAACTAGAGCACTGAAATTCGTCAAAAATGCCTTCGAGATAATTCATCTGCGGACCGGAGAGAATCCAGTTCAGGTTCTTGTCAGGGCTATAGAAAATGCGGCTCCATGCGAAGATACCACTAGAATAAGTTATGGAGGAATCGCGTATCAGCAAGCTGTGGACATTTCTCCTCAGCGGAGAGTTGACCTCGCCTTAAGGTTTATTGCTGATGGAGCGAGAAAAGCTGCTTTCAGCAATCCGAAACCCTTCGAAGAATGCTTAGCGGAGGAGATAATCGCCGCTGCCAACAAGTCCTCGGAAAGCTACGCCGTGCAGAGACGAAATGAAATGGAGAGAATAGCCCTACACGCACGATGATATCTTGAAAATCTCCAGCATCTTCTACACTACTTATGTAAGTTCTACACTATGGCCACTTTTGTTCTTCATCTCTAGAACAATAACGTTATCCACTGGATCTAAGGGTTTGATGGGTCACGCTTAAAGGGGGCTGCATCCACAACATTATAATCTGTAAGCTCACTATGAAACATGCAGAATCCATCATGATGCTTCGCCGTTATAATTATATACTTCATTCCAGCCTCCTTCGCAATCTTAACCCATTCAGCAGCATCGAACTTAACAGGGTTGAAATGCTCAGCAAGTTTCCCATATTCCTAGACAGGTATTCTGGCATTGAACTGAATCCATTCGCCTATTCCTGAAATCATCTTTCCTTTCTACATTCCCGCAGGTATCGAATAGAGTCCCCAATGGATGAACATTCCAAATCTTGCTTCCCGCCACCAAGCCATCCTTTTATCACGTTCGCTTCTAAACATAAACAACTCCTATCACAACACTTATCTCGGTAGAGATTTAAAGGGGCTTTTCTTTAAATATTTTTAAAATCTATTAGATACTGGAGGTTTCAATTCAAGGCATTTAGGGATGATTTAGGGTGACGAGTAAGATTAGTCTGGAAATAGATTTTGAAGAAAGAGAGCACTATCTCTTCCCAGCATCTGTAGAGATAGATTTTGAGGAATACCTAAAAAGAGCTGATAAGGAGAAATTCAGCAGCTCTTCGATCAGAATTATTGATAAAGCGACTGGAAGAACAATTCCATGCCAATTTTCACCAACCGACCGTGAAAGACTTAAAGGAACTCTCTCATGGATACATCCGAGTCATGCGCATAGAAGTATAGAGATAATCGTTGGAAAAAATCGGATACGCAGCTATGATTTTCCTAGAGGCGTTGAGGTATGGGATAGGGGAGACTATCAGCTAGAAGTATTCGTTAATGGAATACATGTTACCAATTATGTATATAACGAGGCTTATGAAAGACCATTTCTATATCCGGTTATTGGACCTGATGGACTGAATGTTGTTAGACATATACCAAATTTTGGAGATCATCCACACCATAAGGGCATAAACATCGCATTAGGCGATGTTTCTGGAAAGAAGGGAGAGCCGGGAATAAACTTCTGGGCTTTAGGGGAGATAGGCAATCCTAGACATGGCAGGGTGATTCATCAGAGATTCACGCGGATCGAGGAGGGACCTGTCTTCGGAAAGATAGAAGAGGAGAATATTTGGAAGCAGAACGATGAATTAGAGCGTATATCCCATAATAGAAGTCAATGGAGAATAAAGACTAAAGGAAAGGTCTTAATGAAGGAGATGAGAACGATTACTATATGGAATGTGTCACCGACACGGCTGATCGATATTCACACAGTCATGGAGCCAGTAGTAGATGAAGTGATAATAGCTGCGGATGTTGAACATAAAGAGATGGCGAAAGAGAATGGCCCGCTCGTCATCAGAGTTGCGGATAGCATGCGTGAAATATCTGGAGGCACGATAGTGAATTCTGAAGGAAGAAGAACAGAAAGGGAGTGCTGGGGTCGACAGGCAAGATGGGTTGACTATTACGGGCCTGTTGTACCGGGAGGGCCGATTAATGGTATAGCTGCTATGGATCACCCGGGTAACATTAGGCATCCAACCGGATGGCATGTACGAGCATATGGTCTCTTCGCATCTAATCCCTTCTATGACAAGAAGCCTGAATGGCCGGATCAGGGTCCAGTATTTCTTTCGAAAGCAAGAGGAGACAAGCTGGATATGCGCTATAGAATATATATTCATCGAGGAGACGAGAAAGAAGGAAGAGTTGAGGAGAAATGGTGGGAGTGGGTTAAGCCGCCGAGAATCATTGTCCAGTAAATTTAGGCGAGGATTATATGTGGCTATTCTTTGCCGCTGAGGAGAAACAGTAAAATGAGCTACCTTAAGCTTTACACGACATCCGCTTTAAAATTCGGTGGGGCTACATGCGGGTTTAAAGATTCTGAATACGTAATCATAGGTGTTCCAATCGATTATACAAGCTCTTATCGATCAGGCTCAAGATTCGCTCCATCAGCCATAAGAGAAGCCTCACTGAATATCGAAGACCTTAGCTTCAGAACGTGGAAAAACGTAGATGACTTGAAGATTCATGATGCTGGAGACTTGCATGTAAGTGCGAATGTAGAGGAGACTCTTAGGAGAATCGAGCTCGTTACAGACGAGGTTCTAAGCATGAGAAAAACGCCTATTTTAATTGGAGGAGAACATACTATCACGTTAGGCTCAGCCAGAGGCATGAGAGAAGACTTTAATGTTTTATGCTTCGATGCGCATCTAGACCTTAGAGACGAGTATATGGGGCGGAAGATCTCCCATGCAACAGTCATGCGGCGGATCCACGAGGATGTAAAGCCGCAGCACATAATTATGGTTGGAACGCGTGCTGCGTGTAAAGAAGAAATAGCATACGCCAAGAAGAATAGGATATGCTTTATATCTTCATACGAGATTAATTGCAAGAAACCAGATGATATCTCTCATAAAATTAATAAATTAATTGGAGAGGAGAAGCCCCTCTATTTATCGCTGGACCTTGATGTTTTAGATCCAGCTTTCGCTCCAGCCGTTCAGACGCCGGAGCCGGAAGGAATATCAACCTATCAATTACTAGAGATAATCTCGAATCTTAACCTTGAAAGACTACTGATATTTGATCTCGTAGAGGCTACGCCGCACTATGATAGTGGAGTAACAGCTATAGTTGCTGCAAAAATAATTTTTGAAATCTTATCCCTCATAAACGATTTCAGAGACAAGCACATAGCATAGAAAATGAGCTTCTTCAAAACATTAATTAAGAGCTGTTGATATGCAGTCTCGGCGCGGAAGGGAATAAGACGTGACTAGGAATATACTTGAGGTCAATAATCTTTCAGTTGAGGTTTCTGGCAGAATAGTGCTTAAAGACGTGAATTTAAAGATACCGGAAGGTGAAGTTCATGTATTATTTGGACCGAACGGTTCAGGTAAAAGTACACTTTTAATGACGATTATGGGCTTTCCAGCATACAAGATATTATCGGGA
>PIYH01000091.1 GCA_003601695.1 Candidatus Bathyarchaeota archaeon | reverse complement strand
ATCTTAAAGACCTCTCCAAATATTCGGTTCTTGTATTGGCAAACCAAGAATCCCTAAGCGACGCTCAACTTGAAAGGATTCAAAACTTTGTGAAGAAGGGCGGCGGATTAATAGCAACCGAGTCAACTTCACTGTATGACGAGTGGAGAAGAAAGCGGCCCCAATACGGACTAGCAGACCTTTTCGGCTTCAGAAAACCGGAAGAAGCCCACAAAACGATGAATCATTACGGAGATGGACGTGTCGTCTATATACCAAAGATAGTGCCGTCAAGGCGGGTTCCTAGTCGACAATGGACCCCTACAATCATGCTAGAGATGGTGGAGCGGTTAGGATACGTGACGATCCAACCTGACCAGTGGAGGCTTCCAGAAAACTGGTCTGAGCTGGTTGAAGCTGTTGAGTGGGCTGGTAAAAACAATTTGTCTTTGAAGGTTCATGCTCCTCTTACCGTTGTCGCGGAGATTCTTAAGAAAGAAAAGAAGAATCAGATTATACTGCATTTGATAAACTTTGATGATAAACATCTGCTCAAAGAAGTATATGTAGACTTGAAAGTGCCTGCAGAGAAGAATGTTAAAGAGATAACGGTTTTATCTCCAGACATAAAGGAGACTGAATCCTTAGAGTACATCAAAAACGGAGATAAGATATCGTTCATCGTGCCAGAACTGAAAGTATACGATCTTATCTTAATCCAGCTAATTTAAGCCTAGGATTAGCACCGCGGTTAATAGCGGAATAGGGAAATGCTCATCTATTCATTTATAATTCAGATGCTGATAGGTTAACAGATCATGACTCAAGGTGTATAGATTTGCCTAAACTTCCTTTAGGTTTTGATAAGTTTCATGTAATAGAGGGAATTAAAGAATATTCTGACGCTCGGGAGATGCTCTTTAAACATCTTATGAGGCTTCCTAAGGACCGTTTCTATCGTAGAATCCTACGAAATGCTGAAATAAAATCTCTAGAGGACTGGAAAACCCGCGCGGCTGAGATCCGTGAAGCCTTCTTAGAGGCGATAGGAGGACTTCCAGACAAGAAAACTCCACTGAACGCTCGAACAGTCGGCGTGGTGGAGCGTGAGGATTACTTTGTAGAGAAAGTGATCTTTGAGAGTCTACCGGATTTTCACGTAACAGCCAACCTATACATTCCAAAGAATAGAAAGGGAAAAGTACCCGGCATACTTTTTCCAATAGGCCACTGGTATTCAGGCAAGTCTTCTCCAACAAATCATTATGCAGCTGTAGGTTTAGTGAAGAGAGGATACGTGGTCTTGCTTTATGACACGATTGGGCAAGGTGAACGTTACCAAGTGTTGAACCCTCATGCGAAGGTCTATTCAAGCCTTCCCTTCGATCCAGCCGTATCTTTGGTAGGCGTCACACCTACTAGAGAGCATGACATGGTGGGAATCCAGTGCTTCCTAGCCGGGATAAACTTAGCTCGATTTGTAGTATGGGATGGCATAAGAGCCTTGGATTACCTTGTGAGCAGACCTGAAGTAGACGGTGAACGTATAGGATGCACTGGATGTTCAGGTGGAGGAACCTACACTACCTATCTCACCGCCTTAGATGATCGCATAAAGGTAGCAGTACCTGTCTGTGCAGTGGGTTCTATTGCTTTAGGATTTAATTCTGATGAATCAGGCGATGCAGAGCAAGTTTTCATGAATGCGATTCCAAATCTTCTGGATCATGGAGACCTTTTGATGATGGCGTTTCCGAGACCTGTCTTGATAATTCGGGAGGCTAAGGATTATGTGAGACTGGGTACTCGAGTGGCTTATTATGAAGCTAAGACTCTCTATGAGCGGCTGGGCTACGGCGATAGAATTCAGCTTTTAGAAGTGGATGCCCCTCATGGCTACTTCAAAGAGATGCGGGAACCGATGTACTTTTGGATGGATAAATGGCTTAAAGGAGTTGAAAAAGAGGAAAAAGAACCTGAGATACATCCTATAGATGCACGTGATCTTATTTGCACCAGGACTGGGCAGGTCTTAATAGAATTTAATGGGCGAACAGTCAGAGACCTAGTTGAGGAGTACCTAAGCAGAGTTAAGCCTGAAAAGAAAATTCCGAGAAACGACGCTGAGCTCGAGAGGTTTAGGGCGAATCTTATCAAAAAAGTTACGGATATGCTTCATATTAAGCGTCACGCTCAAGATGTTGAGGTAAGAAAAATATCAGAATTCATTTTTGAGGGACATCCTGTCGAGAAGCTGCTTTTATATACTGAACCCGACATCTACGTGCCTGCATTATTTTTCAAGTCTAGTAGGTCCCGTGGAGATCACGCACCAGCCGTCCTGTACGTAAATACGATGGGTAAGGCTGTAGATGCTTATCAGAATGGCCCTATACTCAGTCTTTTAGACAAAGGTTTCAATGTGCTTAGCATAGATGTAAGAGGCACAGGTGAAACTGAGCCTACTCGTTTAAATGAACGTGACAAGATGGGAGGTTACACAGCTTTCTTACAAGGATTCAAATCTGCGCTGAGCTATAAGTCTCTACTTCTAGGACGAAGCATATTCGACATGCAATTAACAGATGTGCTGAGAAGCTTTGAATATCTGGCTAGGAGAAAAGAGATAAGGAAGAACCAGATCTGGATTTTAGGTCGACATCTCGGCGGTATGTTAGCTCTACATGCTGGTCTCTTAGAGGACAAAGTATACGGCGTTGTAGCCAGCGATTTTCTCATTTCTTATCGTTCTATAATCCGAAACCCGGTTTATTCTTGGCATATCATGGAGCTTATACCCGGCGTTCTAGCCCATTACGACTTAGATGAGATAGCGGCTTCAATAGCACCCAAGAAGCTTT
This sequence comes from Candidatus Bathyarchaeota archaeon, assembly GCA_003601695.1. Taxonomy (GTDB): domain Archaea; phylum Thermoproteota; class Bathyarchaeia; order Bathyarchaeales; family DTEX01; genus B63. The sequence goes on along the minus strand of PIYH01000091.1, from coordinate 5,225 downwards.
TGTTAACGAATATTCTGGATCACCAGAAGAAACCGATTAAACTCGATGAGGCTAAAGAAACCTATAGCCTTGCGCGACAAGTTTATAACATGATGGGATTTCCTGAATGTTTCAGGCTAGCCGAGCCGACTTGTGAGGAGATGTTGCCGAAAATCTGGCTACCATTTATGACTTAGATATCTTTTCAATTCATCTTTTTAGACGGGATGGCAACGGTTTTAAGGTTTGCGTCATGGGTGTCCATGATGGCTTAGGCCCGGCGCGCGCTTGATCCGTATGAGTCCCTCATTTAGACTGAGCCTTTCCCCAGCGGCTTCCCAATTAATCCGTTTGAGACCCTATAGGAGCTTGCTGCCTGTAAGCCACCATTCAGCATGGAAGGAGGTAAACACCCGTGATGTATGCTAGAGTGGATGTACATAAAAATGTTTGCAGAGCTGTCATAGTGAATGATGAAGGAGGCTGGGTTGATGAGTTCAGTTTCAGAAACTCGAAGAGAGGCATTAAAGATTTCATGATGAGGATTGAGGGCTTCAGGGATAGGGGTTCTGGTTGCTGTTGAGTCTACTGCTAACCTTTGGATCAGGCTTTACGACTCTCTTGAGGACCAATAGTTTTGATAAGCGCATCTATGGAAGTTATGAAGACGCAAGGTACAGCCGCTTTAATTCGGAGTCAGTCATCATTAAGTATGCTGTCTGGGTTCCTCCGCCTGAAGCTCCCGTCACGCCTATTCTCTCTTCATCAACCTCTTTCCTTGAGAGGAGATAATCGATTTCTATTATTTCATCCCCAGATGAAGTATCTTGCTATGTTATTCGCCTACCAAGCTGCGTTGTAAGCCTGCATATGAATGCGTGGTTGTGCCCCAACGAATAACTTCACTCTTAGATTTCAAAAATCGCTTATGAAAGGAAGGAAGAGGCGTTAAATCTTCTCTTAAACGACTTCAAGGTGTGGAGTGAGCTTGAGCTTGCCTCAGCTCCCACAAAACTTAGGGGAAGGAAGCATGAGCAAAATAGAAATTAAAAAAATCCTAAATCTTCAAAAGCTGGTCACAAAGGAAGAAATCATATAGATGCGTTTCTTACGGAAGGAAGACCTCTCAATTCCGAAGATAAGTAAGTTAGTGAAGCGTTCCCCAACAACAGTCTCGCACTACTTGAAATCGGAAGAGAGAATGGGAAGAAAAAATATTCTACTGGAATAATTCTTATATTTTCCGAGCTTTCATATTGTAACGAATCGTGGGAATCAATATAATAGATGCTTAGGTCATAATTGCCTCGGTGGCCTAGCTGGTTAGGGCATCGCCTTGGTAAGGCGGAGGTCGCGGGTTCAAATCCCGCCCGAGGCTCCAATTCCAAGAATTGCTTTTTGAAAAGAAGCCTGTTTCAAGGCTTGTTTCTCAGCGTCTGATCGCTCCATGCGAGTATATCTTATCAATATTATTCAAAGAATTGAGATTATTCTCCAAGATAAGCCAGCGACTAGAATTCCATAGCCTATTGATATGCCTAATAAAAGTGTTGCTCTTTTAAATCCAAATTCTTTGATGAGTATTCCGAAAGCAATAATGCATGGAATTCCAATTGTAGATGCTACGCCAAACGTATAGAGTTGGAGAGAGGTTAAAGCCAAAGAGGTTTCACTGTCCAAAACTGACAAAAGCATTGCGCCCGTTAAATCCTTTTGTAAAAACCCGAATATTAGAGGAATTATGGTTACATCGGGCAATCCTAACCATGCTGTGATCGGTGAAAACGGTTTCACTAGAACTTCAGTGACTCTTAATATATCCAAAATTCCATAGGCTACTCCTCCAAGTGCCAATAAGGGTATAACAATACATACGAAATCCTTCATTCTAATCCAGCTCTTGGCAAGAACGTTTTTAATTAAAGGCTTTCTATAAGGTGGCAGTTCTAAAAGTAAAGGTTCACTTTTTATATGAAGAATCTTTTCTATTCCGAAAGCCCATGCCAGCCCTGCGATGAGTGAGGTGGCGAGAACAGAAAAAGCTAGTCTTGCATCTCCGTAAAATCCAACTATCCCCATTATGATAGCAATTCTGCTTGAGCAGGGTACAAAAGCAAATAACGAGGCGGTATGAATCTGTTCTTTCTCAGATGCTAAGACTCTAGTAGCCCTAACTGCTGGCACAGTGCAGCCTAAGCCTAATGCTAAGGGAATAAATGATTTTCCGGGAAGACCTAACCTTTTCAAAAACCTTTCTGCATTAATAACAAATCTGGAAAGAAGCCCTACGTCCTCCAATAAGCCTAAGATCAAATAGAACAGGAACACATAAGGCAAAGCTATGGAAACTCCTGTAGCAACTCCAGTTAAACTCTGAACTAATATCATAGCGATGATGGAATGTTCCGCTATGCCGAGGGAGGATAAAAGGATTTCCGTCGATTCCATAAGAAGATCTTGCATCGAATTTCCAAGATACAATAGAATTCCGAAGATTACGAGAAGAAATAAACCTGTGATAAAAGGACCCCAAGTCTTATGCAAAAGAATATTGTCAATCCTTTCCTGTATTTCCCCTCTTCCTGCTTCGAGAGGAACTATTTGAGTAACCTTTTCTGCGATGAATGAAGCTGTACCATATCTCGTTATGGATATGTCCTCTGCAACTCTTGGATGCTCTATTAAACTTTCTTTGACTTCTTCAATTATTCTTTTATCTTTCAGATACTTATAGAAGTTTTCATCTCCTTCTAAAACTCTTATGGCTATAAATCTTTTCGGCATAGAAGTCTCTTTTATTTGAGACGATATCTCATTTATCGCTTTTTCTATGTGATCATCATATTTGACTCTAAAAAATTCAGTTTCTTCTTTAATTTTCAATAATGAATCTATGAGATCATATATTCCCCTCTTAGTTAAAGGGTTTATGGGGATAACTGGAATGTTAAGGATCTTTCCTAATTTTTTTGAATCAATTCTTAATCCTTTTCTTTTTGCTTCTTCCACAAAATTTAAAGCTATGATAGCAGGTATTTCTGCCTCTAGAATTTGCAAAGTCAAGTAGAGGCTTCTCTCAAGAGAGGATGCATCCGCGACTATTATCGCTCCGTCTACTTCCTCTTCAAACAAGGCTTTTTCAGTAACCTTTTCCTCCTCGCTTCTATTAGATATAGAATATATCCCCGGAGTGTCCACAAACTTTATTTCCGTATCATCAAAAATTTTTCCAGCTTGAGTTATTTCGACCGTAGTTCCAGGATAATTGGAAACCACAACTTTGGAGCCGACCAGCGCGTTAAGTAATGAAGATTTTCCTACATTCGGTTGTCCAATCAAGAGTATTTTAAAATCTCTCATACTCTAACACTTTAATCTTCTTTGCTATGCTTTTGTCTAAGACAAATTTTTTATTATTTATTTTAATAATGACGCCAGCGGGAATCGTATTAATTACTTCTATTACCTCCCCTGGCAATATTCCCATACTAACCATCCTTTCAAATAATTTATAGTCAGAAGAAGGGATATCTGTAATTAATCCTTCCTTGTTAGATCTAAACTTTATTAGAGAAACGCCCTCCTTTTTCAACGTGAATATCTTTTTTATGTTATTAATAACTTCCTCGGAAACATAGTGTTCGAGGAGATGCGCTGCCTGATGCGCTTCTCTTTTGCTTCTCGTTTCTTTAAAATAATTCTCAAGAACAAGATGTTTTTTGACAATATCTTTCGCTTCATCCCATCCATTCTTCGTCAATCCAATGAATTCTTCTTCAACAAATACCAGACCTTCTTCTTCAAGACTTTCAATCGCTTTAAACATAAAAGAATGAGAAACTTTAATTTTCTCTCTTAAAGTTTTCAATGAAACTTTCTCTTTTCTTTCACCTAATATTCTTAATATATCTTCTTTCACTATCTTGGAAACATCAGATTCTTTAATCATATCACTAGCCTCTGAATGCTATCTTCAGATCCCGCTCCATCTTCTTCCATAACCACGCTTTTCAACTTTTATTCTTTCCTCTATCGTCCCCCCCTTTTTAATTATTCTTTCTTTTGGTTTATGATATGAAATTGCATGCTCAGAAATGGGAAGACGGCCAGGTAAAGAGAGAACTGTTATGTTTAATGGAAGCTCAAAGAAATTATCTCCTCCAAATCCGCCTCTCATAAGTTCAACAGTATGGGTTAATGGAGAGAACAGTGATGGAATCCGAATTGGAGAAGTATATTTAAAGGCGTGCGGCATCAACCCTAACAAGACCGCGGCAAGCAAGGTTCCAGCGGCATAAGAAATCAAGGAATAAGAACTTTCTGTATTTTTCTCCAAGTAAAAAAGGCGATCCCCTGAAGCGAAAGGAAGAATTTAAGGATCTTCAACGAGCAATTTACCTTTTCCCATAAAGGCTCCCTCCAGAAAGAATCCTGAGAGACAAATTTATAGGCGTAAGTTGATATTTCGGCTACTGTTTAATGAACGAATTTGAGGTCGGATGAATGTTGATCTATCAGTAGTTATGTTGTGAGATGGTCTAATACGTTATCTCTCATAAATGGATTCCTAAGAACCTCTTAGAATGTGAAGTCTAATCTCTTTAATGAAGAGATTAACATTCATCTCATTAACTTCATCGCCGTTCATATATGCGGTAACAATCGCTTCTTAAATTCTGAGGTCATCTTTAAGACCCTGATGAAAGTATCTATTATTAAAGTTTAAATATTTTAGAATTTTATATATCGTATCAGCTGAAGAGGCAGGATGGGCTATGTCTAGAGAAGGCGTTCCAATAGTTTTAACTGCTGATAGAACTTTGATGAGCGAGTATGGCGGAGGCATATTCATGGGTTTCAGCGCATGCATTCCGAAAGGCCTAATTCCAGATAGACTTTACTTCTCCCTCTTCTGTCCTCCGGTAAAGGCGAATGAGGATGGATCCGTTGAGGTCGCCCCATGCGGGACGAGAAAGGTTGAGGCAACCCTCCTCAATCATGGCTTCCGAAGGGAAGATGTAATCGTCGCTCACCCCGAGCATTTAGATAAAGTTGTAGGGCCTAGAACAAGAGCTCTGGGCATTACCGAGAATGACCCTTTAGGAATAGGGCCCGCAACATCAACATTCACGGGTATCTTCGGCGGAGAAGCCTACATGGCGATAAAATTCAGAGAGCTACTAAATAACCCGGCTGTGAAAAGGTTTAAACCTAAGATTATTGTAGGCGGCCCCGGCTCTTGGCAG
>PIYH01000019.1 GCA_003601695.1 Candidatus Bathyarchaeota archaeon | reverse complement strand
TCTTCAAGCTTATTAGCCTTAAACCATCTGCTTTTATCTCCTGAGATCTTATCTATCCATGAAGAACCGGAAATCTTGTCCACCACCATCTCATTAAAACGAACCCTAAAGATCTCTTTTACTTTAGAAAAAATAATAATTTCTAAATTTACATTATGGATTTTAAATCTGTTAGTATAACTTATTTGGAAGGAGAAACATTTTGGTAGATGCTGGTGTGCTAACATGTCTGAGAGAATACCTAGGATTAAAACCGGGATAGAAGGGCTTGATATCTTAACTGGAGGAGGCTTTCCTGCTGGTAGAACTTACTTGGTTGCGGGAGGGGCTGGAACTGGAAAGACAATAATGTCTCTTCAATACGTTTATGGCGGAGTAAGATATGGAGATTCAAGCGTGTACGTTACGATTGATGAAAGTCCGGATCATATTCTTGAGGATGCTCATTCCATAGGCTGGGATTTAGAGAAGCTAATAGATGAGAATAAGCTCCTCATGGTCGAAATTACACCGTTATTCTCAGACGCGATGAAGATTGACGCTGATAAGATTCTAGATGAGCTTAAAGGGTTAATCTCGCAAGTGAATGCAAGAAGGCTCGTAATAGATCCCATTGCGCCTCTCATTCTTAGAGGAATGGAGATGATGGATCTGATGGCTGCTCAGATGGTTGTCAGAAACTACATTCGCAGATTAATTATGGGGCTGGATGGGTTTAATGTGACGACTCTTGCAACATCTGAGATTCCGACGGGGACAAATAAGCTCAGCCGATATGGCGTTGAGGAATTCTTAGCTTCCGGAGTAGTTGTCTTGGGGCTTAGAAGGATGAATGGAAACTTTGTGAGGGAGCTTTACATAAGGAAAATGAGGGGCGTAAATCATAGCTTAAACATATGCAACTTCGTTATACAGTATGGAAAAGGCATAGTTATACCAATCTAAAGCTCCGAAGATCTTCTTTTAACGATGCTTATCAACTTATAGAGTGAGTATATTAGACATATAGTGTATGCCGTACCCATGAGAGATTGAAAGATCAAGTATATGGGTCTAGAGACCAATTCAATCTCGCATAGAACCGCTACGAATCTGCCTATGGCAAAGAAGAGTAGACCATATGTAAGAACCTCCATCGCTTTCGTGGACTCGTTTCTCTTCAGAAAGATTCTGCCAAGAGATACTTTCACATTATCTTTTATTTTCAAATAAAGAGATATTGAGAGGGCTAATGCCGCTCCAGTCGTAAGGCAACTGATTAACGGCATCCATTGAATCATTTCCCAACCATCCTGTACACTACATATAAGAAGTAGACTAGAGCTATTACGGCTAAATCCGCAATATATCTTCCAACCACTCTTAAAATTGGCGAATACATGCTTAACATAAATAGTGTGTTAGCGATAAATGCGAACAACGTACTTAAAAATAAACCGCCAAATGCCTTCACAAATAATTTCTCTCTTAGAAAGATTCTTCCAGCGACTTTATTTTTCTTGCCGAATTCAGCTAGCACCATATATATAAGCAATAATGCAACGATCGTTAACATCAGAAGTATTATGCTTCTAATGATGCCTATTAGTTCATACACGCTTCTTTCCTCGTGAAGATCAGTTATTCTTTTTATTCTAGGATCTTCGCTATCTTTTTGCTTGCTTCGCTTATTTTGATAAGGATTAACCCAAGCGGGGTTTCAGGAGATGATAGAACTATAAGTAAGGCCTTTGGACCTGCTCCCATGGCTATTATCTTTGCGGATTCTCCCTCAACGATCACTCTACTTATATTTCCAGCCTTAACCTCGCTCATAGCTGTTTCGGCGGCGCCGGTCATCGTTGCAGTCATAGCTGCAAACGTATCAACATCCACATCTCCTGCAACATCTGATGCTATTAGAAGCCCATCTCTCGTGACAGCGGCCGAAGCGTTTATCCCGCCGACCTTTCGCAGATCATTCAATACCTCTTCTATCATAGACTTAACCGAAATTGCCAAACCTTTCCTCCTCTCCCTCAATAAGTTTCTTAAGTAACAGATTAAGAGCCTTCATCAAGTTTTTCCCCTCAGTTGCGATGGCTTCAACTATCGGAACATCCTTTGGTATACGCATTCTCCTCCTAACCTCCTCAGCTGATAATGCTCCCGGAAGATCCTGCTTATTCGCTATCACCACATATGGCAAGCCGTGAACGCCTGCCTTCCTCATCATCTCCATCGCGCGTGGAAACTCCTCCGGCTTAGTGCTATCAATCACCAAAAGAACCCCCAAGGCTTCTCCTCCTAGAATATCAAGAATTGGATCGAATCTAGGCTGTCCAATAGTTCCAAACAAGTCCATGGAGAATCCCTCATAGTCTATATGTCCGAAATCCAGCGCTATCGTAGTTCCCATTCTCTGAACGCTGACGGCACGACTTGAGATTTTATGTACAATCGTAGTTTTACCGGCATGATATGGACCTGTTACGAGAATCTTCGGAATATAAACTCTGAACCCTCCAGGCTTGGAGTATTTGAATGGTATATACCGTTTTTTAGGTACTGATTTCCTGCCGATCTTACTGACAGTTAGGACCTCGCTTGCAATTATTCTTTTTAGTGCTTTAAGGTCTATTATGACGTCGAAGACTCTTTCAAGGCGTGCTTTGATCTCCTCTGGGTATTCCCATTCAGTATATATATAGATGCTACTTGAGTCCCGCACTATATTGTATTTATTCCATTCTCTGATCGCGGATACTCCTCTGACTCCGAACTGGTCTAAGAAGACGTTTAGGGAGTCAAAGATGAAGATTGAATCTCTATCCGTTCTCTTTAGGGCTTCTAAAAGTACACTATTCACTTCATCGAATTGAAAAGGGTTCTTAACCCTGAGAGGTTCGGAGCTCTCCACTCCTATAACTCCGCTGTATGCATCTATGAATGTGAGAGCTCCACTCTCATAGTATTTCTCAATAGGCCATCCGTAGCTCTTCATTTCCTCTGAGACTACTTCTGGAGGGCGATTATTAACTAGATAGAAGCCTCTATCACCTTCTCTTAGCCGGTTGAAGAGCCATTCTTGGGCTATGGGGGTCGCATATACGAACGGGCTTGAACGTATAAGTATAGAGGTGCCTCTTTCGAATCCTCCTCCTAAAAGATTATCTACGGCTTTTATGCCCGTTGAGACGCGGCTCCCCACGTAAAAACACCTTGTGGATGCAAATTATGTAGGATATTATTTAAATTCTAAATTTCATTTATAAAAGGTTTGCTAAATGAGATGGATTCCCTGGGTATCCGCGATTTTGCAAAACTATCTGGGGAGGCTTTCAGTCCATAATTCATTTATAAAAGGTTTGCTAAATGAGATGTTTAATGGGCGTGTGAAATAATCGATGAGGAGGATCTCCTCGGGTATTCGCAGATTTGACAACGCTATTCAGGGAGGCTTTCCAGTAGGGATAAGTGTTCTTCTTGTAGGGATGCCTATGACGGGAAAGACAACCTTGGCTATGCAGTTTATCTATAATGGTTTAGTTTCTGGGGATGCTGGAATCTTCATATCAACTAATGCGACTGCTGAGGATGTTAAAGAGAGAATGGCCTCATTCGGCTGGGATACGACGCCTTACGAAGAACGGGGGCTCATGAAGTTCGTTGACTGCTACGGTATGATGGTGGATAGTAAGCTCTCAGACACGCGTTCGATAAAGAGGATTCCAAGCATACTTGCATTTACGAGTCTAAGCGTGGCCCTCTCGGAGATATGTGGTCACTTCTGGAGGCTTCAGAAGATTCCGAGGGTGATCTTCGACTCAATTTCATCGCTACTTATGTACGCGAATCCTGACGCTGTTATAAGATTTCTACATGTATTGCTGGGAAGATTGAAATTAGTGAACGCTGTCAGCATCCTCATATTAGAGGAAGGCATGCACGATAGAACCTTAGAGATAACGCTTCAGCAATTGACTGACGGAGCGCTAAGGTTGATTAGAAAAGATGCGGAGAGGGCGATACTCTGTCTAGGATTAGCATCGACAAAATGTACTGAGAGAGAGATTCCATTCACAATCACAGATAAAGGCGTAATCATAAATCCATAGGTATCTCTCCCTATGAGAAATCGATAATCCCACAACAGTCGACACGACAGTTTTATATGGTTTATAAATTCGATTAAAATGCATGGCTAGGCATGAAATTTACCTTACTAAAAGAGAGAAATGATAATATTGGAAAAGAGACTCTTCAGACGCTTGGATGAATGGTTACTAGTCATTTGCCGCCATTGAGTTAATGTTAAAGATGCATATATCTAATGGCAAATCATAGAATAAAAAAAAGTTTTTGGATTGATATAGCTGATTCCTTATTAATTGGGAAACATTTCTATCCATTGTCCGATTTTCATTTCAAGGGCTTTATCATAAACGAGCTTTGCTGTCACGGCGTCTTGGATGGCCAGTCCCGTAGAGGAAAAGAGGGTGATCTCGTCAGGTGATGTTCTTCCAGGCTTTAATCCAGCTATAACTTCGCTTAGCTCCCCGTAAATATTTTCTTTCTTTATCATCCCCTTAGAGAATGGAACATTAACTTCTCCGGAATGTAATCCTTGCTTCCAATCATCTAAGTATATCTTTGCGCGTAGAAGTATCTTGGGATCTAGCTCCTCCTTTCCAGGAGCATCAGCACCTATGCACGTGATGTGCATTCCCTCCGTGATCCATTCATTTGAGACTAAAGGTTTTCTTGAAGGAGTGGTGGTAACAATAATATCGGCGTCCTTAACTACGTCTTTCGCACTTTCAACGGAAATAAGCGTTGCTTTTCCTCTGCAGAAAGGTTCCATCTCAGAAATGTATCTTTTTATACTTTTCTCGCTTCGATCCCAAACACGTACCTCCTTTAGTTTTCCGTAGAGGCTTAAGAGAGCCATGAGCTGCGTTCTGGCTTGGGTGCCTGCTCCCACTAAACCGACAGTCTTCGAATCTTTTCTCGCCAGATACTTCGCCGCGATTCCTCCAGCAGCGCCCGTTCGCATAGCCGTTATGTATCTTCCACTCATCACGGCGAGGGGAACTCCGTTCCTCGGATCCACTAGAACTATAATCGCCATTACCGTTGGAAGATTAAACTTTTCAGGATTATCCGGATGGGCATTCACTACCTTGACCGCTGAGATCTCTAGTCTCTCGAGATATGACGGCATAGCTCTCAAGTCGCCGTTATACTTGTCATATGTTAGATAGATCTTCGGCGGCATTTGCACATGTCCTAGAGCTTTCTCCTTGAAGGCTTCCTCAACGGCGTTCATAACCTCATCTATTTTTAGTAGAGGCTTTATTTCCTTCTCCGTTAAGATAAGAACTTTCATTCTAAGTCTTCCATATAGCCACTCCATTCTCGGGATCTCTGATGTACTCCCTAAATTTCTCAAGTATCTTTCTCGTCACTGGACCCATTCTTCCCTCTCCTATCTGTCTTTTATTCACTTCCCGTATGGGCATTATTTCCGCAGCCGTCCCCGTTACGAAGGCTTCATCAGCTTCATAGAGATCAATAACAGTAATTCCCTTCTCGATGACTTGATAGCCTATGCTTTGAGCTATCTCCTTAACCACGCTAGCGGTGATTCCATGCAACGGGCCGCTCGTAGACGGCGGAGTCATTATCTTTCCATCCTTGACGATGAATATATTCTCAGCCGTACCTTCGCAGATGAAGCCGTTTGTATCCAAGATTATGGCTTCGTCTACACCAGCATTATTGGCTTCAATCTTCGCCAATATACTGTTCAGGTAATTAAGAGATTTAATCTCATGCGTGGTTGCGTCAACGGGATCCCGGCGGATCCACGAGACTATCATGCTCATTCCCTTTTCCCGCTTCTCATCCTCGTATAGCTGTAGCAGAGGAACAGTTATTATGATCACTGAGGGTTTTGGGCATTTTCTGGGATCTAGTCCAAGATCTCCTTTGCCTCTTGTCACAACAAGTCTGATGTATGCGTCTTTCAGATCGTTCCTCCTCAATGTTTCAAGAACCGCTTCTATCATCTCTTCTTTAGTTAATGGAATCTCCAGCATTATTGCCCGCGCTGAGTGATACAGGCGATCTATATGTTCCTTAAGCTTAAATACTATCCCGTTGTATGATCTGATGCCTTCAAAGACCCCGTCGCCATAAAGGAATCCATGATCGAAGACTGAGATTTTAGCCTCAGACTCTGGGAAATATTCTCCGTCAATATATACTAGAAGACCTTTTTGGGGCAACATACACACCTCTCTTCAAAGTATTTTAGCTCACATAAATATGTGTAACGATGAAATCTATCCATAGAAGCGCGGCCTCTTAGAAAGCCTCATTGGAAGGCTCAGAGGCTTGAAGGGCTTGCCTTTCGTTAGATCCTTTATTTCAGAAATGAGTTCTTCGAGGCTCATCCTCCTTATCTTCCCGCTTCTTTCAGCCCCTGAAATCCTGCGATCCCTCACGGAGAGAATCCCAGACTCCACCTCCTTTCGACCTACAACGACAATGTATGGTATCCATTCCATCTCGGCTTCTCTAATCTTCCTCTGCATCGTTAAGGGTCTATCATCCCAGTCGACTCTTACGCCGCATCCTGCGATCCTCTCCGCCGTTTTTTCAGCCTCTGCATAGAAGCTATCCGCAACTGGCACTATTCTCACCTGTGTAGGAGAGAGCCACAGCGGTAGCATTGGCGGCCGTCCTTCCATCTGATCCCTATAGGCCTTCTCAAGCATTGCGTAGAGGTCTCTTTCGATGGCTCCGCTTGGAGAGCAGTGAAGAATGAGAGGAGTCTTCTTCTCGCCGTTCTCATCTACATAGAAGATTCCATACCTTTTTGCATTTTCTATATCTATCTGATCAGTTGAGAGAGCTGAAGCCTTATCCAAGTTATCAACAAAGTTGAATTCCCACTTTAGAACGAAGTAGAAGAATCGTTCATCCCACATCTCGATGAGAGCCGGCTTACCAAATTTCTTAACAAGAGAAATTACGAAGTCCTTATTCTCCTCATAGAAGTCCTTTGTGAACCTTATCGCGAGCTCATAATCGTTTCTGCTCAGTCCAAATCCTTCAAGAGTATCGATGCTCAGCTGGAACCTCTTCATAAATTCTTCCTTTACTTGCTTCATATTTGCACATATAGCGTGGACGTCTGGCATTGTGAAGCTTCTAAGCCTCCTTAAGCCGGAGAGTTCACCGCTCTTCTCCCTTCTAAAACTATAGCGGGTTAGCTCATATATTCTGAGTGGAAGTTGACGGTAAGATATCTGAGCGTCATGAAGTATAAGGAACTGTCCGAAGCATGCGCTGAACCTCAGGAAGAAATCTTTATCATCTGACCTTAGGATATATTGCCGAGCTGGAAATCTATGTAGGTAATTTGACAGCGCCGGATGTTCGAAATCATACATGATTGGAGTCTCAACTTCCATGCCTCCGTAGGCGATTACCTTCTCTGTAACAAATTGCTCCATCAGAGACTTAACTAGTCTCCCCTTGGGGTACCATCTGAAGTTTCCCGGGTCGCTTGCAGGTTCATAATCGACTAGTTCGAGTCTCCGCATGAGATCGACGTGTGGGGGAGTCCGCTGGGCAATGCGTATCTTCGAAATCTCATAATCCGCAAATTTCTTTAGATTCTCGTGTCCTGAAAAATCGTATTCCTCAACTGGAATGAGTCTTCCATCAATCTCCACAACGTACCAGTGGGACTTCACCTTCTCCTCTGCTTTGAGAGCCTTAGAGATTACTTCTCCTCCACCCTTCTCTTCAAGAGTGATTGAACGGAACTGCTCCGCGAGCGGATGGCCCTTTATTGAGAGGATGAATTTCTTGCACCATCCAAATGGCGCTCGATGAGCTTCGATACCCAAACTCTCCGCATATGATCTCATCTCTTCTAGGATCTTTAACGCATCAGAGGGCCTTGCCAGTTTATTGCTTAGGTGAGCATATGGATATACGAGAATCCTATGAGCCTTCACTTTCTCCAAGTATTCCTTTACGCCATTTATTGCTTCACGTCCAGTCTGCGGAGTATCGCCCTCCTCAACGCATGTGAAAAGGATAACTAGATCCTCTAAGCGTCGAGTCTTCTTCTCGCATTTCTCAGCGGAGGGAATCTCCTTTTCAATCGGCTGGAACTCAATGAAGTCTGAATGCAGCTGAAGTATTTTCACCATGTAAACCTCTTTGCCTTTTACAGCGTTATTTTAGAGATTTATCATGGAGCTTAGATAAAGATTTTTGCATATGACTAAAACTGTGGAAGTTTTTTAGGAGATCATTAAGATAAGATTCTTGCCTCCATCGCTTTCACCTGTTCTGTTCAGAGAGGAAATTATGTGCTTGCATATTCTTTCAGCATCCCACCTTTTTCCCCAATCGTTGTAAAGCAGCCGCTTACGTCTATTACTAATTAGATATACTCCAGCACTGAGTACATTGCATCTTCTCCTCGTGATCCGTGTTACACCCATGTCTTCTGCAGCTTCTATAACAGCCTCCATAATGATCTTCTCTCTTTCTCTTTGATGCGGGAGAGATGGGGAGAGAATTAAAAATTCCATAATGACCCTCCGAGCTATCCTCGACAGGAAGATCCTCAGCCGTCTTACATTTAAGGAATCTGTGCATTCCTAGGGAGGGGGCTCGTGAGCTCGTAGTTCAGAGCGTTAAGATTCGGCTTTTATACCGCCACTTCTCCAGCGTCTTATCCTTCTTTATTGTCTTCTTATACTCTCTATAATGCTTCTTACATAGGTAGATGCGTCTCGAACCCTTAACCTTCAAGCCCGCAGCCTTAACCTTCTCCACGGGTAATGAACGAATGGCTTCCCTACTGCATCCCTCAACGCTGCAAAGGGTTCCTTTAGACACCTTCCCCATCAAAGATCACCTTTAAATCCGAGATCTCATCGTTATAAATTGGTGTTTTCACGCTCTAAGACGTTAAGATCAGTATTCAATCAGAAAGATATAAGTGTATAGTTGTTCCATTTCTAAATGTTCCATCTAAAATTGAAACGTGAAAAAGATGCCGATCAAGAGGAAGAGTAGAGGAAGATCTAAGGGGCAGAAAGGTAGAAGCGACTATGTTCAATGTAGCATGTGCGGCGAGCTAGTCCCAAGAGACAAGGCTAAGAAGGTGACCAGGAGAATATCGATTGTTGATCCTGCTCTTGCAAATGAGCTCCGCCAAAAAGGCGCATATCTGCCAAGTCGAATAGAAACGAAGTACTATTGCATCTCATGCGCCGTACATATGGGTCTTGTGAAAGTGAGATCCAAGGAGGCGAGAAAGAGTAGAAGATGGAGGCGGTAGATGTCGAATAATAGTATCTGAGCCGCCCTTAATTATTTACATCTATTACATGATTTGAAGAAGAAGATTATGCGTTGAAGAATCGTCAGGTTCGTTACAATCGCTAAGATGAGGATTCCCCAGTTTAGGGCTTCAAGCCAGAAGAGACTAATTATGCTCGACGCGACGATCAATATTATTCTCTCAGCTCTCTCAAAGAATCCGACGGATTCCATGGGGATCTTCAGCGATTCGGATTTAGCTCGGACATAACTTGTAAGAAGAGAGCCTATTAGAGCTAGGATTCCCCAAAGAAGATCACATAGTTCACCCATGATTATTCCAAAGTACACGGCGGAGTCAACATATCGGTCGAGAAGCGAGTCTAGAAATGCTCCTGCCGCGGATGTCTTCTTATAGATTCTAGCAAGAGCTCCGTCTAGAGCGTCTAGGAATCCTGAGGCTAAAAGAAAAATGAGTGCTAGAAACATGCATGTTTTGCTTCTCAACGGATCCGGGGCTGAAACACCCGCCATCCAATAAAGCATTCCTGATGAGACTCCTAAAAATGCTCCCGCCATGGTGAGATGATTCGGCGTTAATCCAACGTTATAAGCTATTTCAGCCTCAGTTCTCAGGAGTGACTGAACCTTCTTCTTAAATTTTGTGAGCAATCATTCTCTCCATCCTATACTTCTAAAGCATCTTAGCAATGTTTCTATATCTTGGAACGCCGAAGTACTTTGCCACTGTTGGACATTTAGTTCTCAAGAGTAGGAGATGAGGCTTTTCAAGTTTGAATTCGGTTAAGGTTTCAGCATATGCCATCCCCTTCGCCACTACGAAGTCTGAGTCTTCATAGGTCTCTAGGAAGTCGTTGCTTAATTCTGATGGAATGAATCCTATGGCGTCCGATCCCGTCGTCACTATTTCATCGGCTACTTTATCCATTCCAACGAATATAGCGTCCTCCAACGTTGCGTCGTTAATCGTTGGCTTTCCTTTAACGCCCACTATTACCTTCCCATTCTCCGTTATTCTTTTCAGCTCCTTCACTAAGAGGGTGTCGAAGGCTATTTCTCCCGCATTATCGGTTAAGAAGAAAATGGACTTCGCTCTATGTGCAGTTCTGAACGCTTCTTGAATATCGTCTATTGCTAGTTCTTCTTCAGCCCGCTCGATGAGCCATCTGATCTCCTCAAATGTGAATTCATTTCCGGGGATGCCAAACTCGATTATATTCCCAACGATCGCTATGAGAGTTGCTGTTCGGAAGCGTTCTTCAGCGCTCCGCTTCGAGGAGATCATATTCTCGGCGTAGGGAAGAATCTTTAGAGCTTCCACGTTGCTGATTCTTTTCTTTCTAGCGTAGGGATCCGGATTTCCCGTAGTTTTCTTGATGAGTCTCTCCCTCATCGTTCCTATGACTGCGGGCACAGATGTGGGCTTAAATTCTTCAGAGAGAAGATGGAGGAGTTTTTGAATAGCTTCAAAACGCGTCTTCGCATCTTCAGTTGCTTCGAGGATCGCTTCGTATCCTCTCTTGAAGAGGCAGAGGGAGCAGTAGAACGTAACCTTCAAACCGTATGCCTCAATTAGATTTAGACATTCCTAGCTGCTTCTGCGAATTCCCCCATAACTTTACGTGGATCCTTCGCCTTCACTATGCCGCTTGCAACTAAGACGCCTTCAGTTCCAAGTTTCAGAGCGGCCGTCACATCGTCTCCATTAGTTATTCCGGCGCCGCATAGAACGGTGACATCTGGGTTGATCTTCTTAACAGCCTCAACTGTGCTCGTTACAACTTCAGGTTTAGCCTTTGATACCGGTATACCTGTGCCTATGAGCTCCGGAGGCTCAACTGCGATCATATCTGGCTTCAGAGCGGCTGCCGCCGCGCTGACGGGTGTATTATTTGTGCAGACTACTGTTACTAAGCCGATTTCGCGTGCCATCGTGATGGCGGCATCTATGTCGGCTAGCCTCAATCTGCGTTCCGAGTGATTAATCAGTGTTCCATCCGCTCCTGCTTCTTTAATAGCCTCTGGGAGAATATGGCCGGTGTGGCTTCCAGGCTTTATTGGATCTATATGTTGTGCGAAGACAGGTATCTTCACCTCTCGCACAATTGTGGGTATGTCGACGAATTGGGGTGCAACTGAGAAGCATACATCTGTTTCACGGCTTACTTCTTCAGCTGCCTTGGCGAGTTCAAGCGCTTTTCTCCCCGTCCCTTCGGCGTATGTTTTAAAGTTCACGATCACTATTGGAGTTTTTATCTTAGCCATATGAATCACTTCCACAAATGTTTTAGACATTCCATCATTATATTAAAGCCGTGCTTTTTACTCTTTCCTTCATGAAATGAAAAGGATGCTACGTAGTAGTAATGAGCTGACATCTCGGCTCATCCATTCGATAGAATCTCTTTCACATACGCCATTCTCTTACAGTATGCGCATATGCCGTCCCGTGATGGAAAGCCGCATTTCACGCATGGCGTAGCCTTCGGAAGCTTGATCTTCTCCTCAAGAATCTTGGAGATCTCCAAGAAGGCGTCTAGGGCTTGATATTTAATATTCGGGTTATTCATTGATAGGATTTCAAGAGCTTTTAGTCTCTCCTTCGTCTTCGCCCCCTTAGAGTATGGGCATTCGATCTCCGTGAAGGGAACTCCAGCGTATAGGCAGTATAGGAGATTCTCCCTTCCGGAGATTTTTATGAGCGGCTTAACTTTACGCGTCATCCATGAGAAAAGAGGAGGGAGAACGGGCTTAAGCCTGACTAGCTGTGCCCACTGCTTTGTGAAAAGACTGCTGAGCATAAAGCTGAGGATATCGTCCATGTTGTGTCCTGTTGCTAAAACCTTAACTCCGGCTCTTCCAGCTATCTCCTCAAAACTATGTCTCTTTATCGTTCCACAGACTGAGCATATCTTTTTCTTATAGATTGTTCTTTTGAAGTCGCTTAGACTTACATTCTCCTCCCTTTTTAAGTCCAGTATATAGATGTCCACGCCTACAGACTCGGCGAGTCTCTCCGCCTCTTCTTGACAGCGATCTGAGTACTCGGGGATTCCAAGGTTAACATGGAGAGCTACGATTTTCTGAGATAGAAAAGCTCTACGTAAGCTGTGGAGGAGAGCGGCGCTATCCTTCCCTCCTGAAACAGCAACACCTACCGCCTCGCCTTTTCGGAACATCCTGTACTTCTCAACTGTACGCTTAACTCTGTGTATATAGTATTCTAGAAAGCAGTCGCGGCAGAGGGAGAGCTTAGCGTATGGAAGGCTTACCTCAGCATTTGCAGAGCCACATCTACTACACTTTCTAGGCATGATCTGAACTCCGTTTCCTCCCGAATGCCCAAATGATTCGTTCGCTGTTAGGGAAGTATTCTGAAGTAGATTCGCTTATTCTTCTTTCCCTTACTTACAGCCTTCAAAAACTCTATCTGGCCTACTTCCCTCAAGTTTCTCACGTGTGTTCCGCCGTCAGCTTGCTTGTCAACTCCAACTATCTCGACTATGCGGAGCTTAGGTGTGTTTGGCGGAAGAGCTTCAGCCATCTTTATGACGCCCGGTATCTTCAGAGCTTCCTCCCTCGGAAGCCAGTACGTCTTTACTGGAATATCCTTCTTGAAGAGCTCATTAGCCTTCTCCACATACTTTAGGATAGTTTCCCTGTTGAGGCTTTCTAGGCTGAAGTCGAACCGTATCTTATCTAAGCCAAGATCGTTTCCCGTGACCAGTGCACCCTCTCCGTTACAGATGAGTGAGGCGAAGACATGCGCTGCCGTATGGCTTCTCATAAGTCTGTATCGTCTCTCCCAGTCTAAGATGCAATGAACCTTATCTCCCGTTTTCAATCCGGGATGATCAACCTCGTGCGAGATCTCCCCCGAAAATTTTCCCACGTAAACGACGTTGAAGACCTCGCCGTTTCTTATCATCTTTCCAGTATCCCATGGTTGACCTCCGCCCTTCGGATAGAAGACAGTTTGGTCAAGAACTACATATTTACCATTCGTTACGGAGATAACTGTGGCACTGCATTCTTTAAGGTAGCTGTCCTCTAGGTAGAGGGCTTTAGTCAAAGGATTCACCATGAGAGGTTAAGATGCGGAGAAGATAAAGTTTACCTTGTTATGAAGACTATGTGAAAGCCATATAGCGCAGCGAAAAAGAAATGTTTATCCGCAATGGGGAATGTCTGAGGTTGACCACATAATTTACCGTGACATGCTACTGGCGTTTATGGGTCATACGCTCGTTGACCTCTACGGAGAAGAAGCTCTTGAAGCTCTATCCAAGTGAAACTGCGAAAGGATAAAGCAGAGATGAAGGGAGATAGCGAAGTTCACTGGAAGGAGCAATCCTGAATACTTCTGCTGCCACTTCAACGATAAAGTCCACGACTTAGTTATTAGAAAATCCAAGAAAGCCTTGGAGGTGAAGGTATTCAGATGTCTCCATACAGAGACATTAAAGAAGCTAAACGCAACGCGTATAGGACTTAAGCTGATATGCATCGGAGATGAAGCTGCAACTGAAGGTTTTAATCCCGAAATCAAATTCACTAGGCCGAAGATACTTATGGCTGGTGATGACTGCTGCCACTTCATATGAGGGCTAGAAAAGGAAAAATGAGGGATGCTAGGAGATTCTCTTAAAGACCATTGTAGACTATCTCCCCGTTTCGAACAACCTTAACGGCTTTCAGAATCTTCTTGCAGATCCGCCCCTCACCCTCAACATCTAATAGAGGAAACTTGCCTTCAAGCATCTTTAGCACAGCCACGTCCCCACATGCACCCGGCTTTAGAGTTCCAATCTCTCCTTTTTTCCCGATAGCCTCCGCGGGCCTCGCCGTGCTAGCCTCTATAACTTCTTCTAGAGATAATCCCAGATGGAGAAGCTTAGACATAACTGTCGGCATATCATAAGCTGGACCATTAAAGCTCTCAGCGTGGATATCTGTGCTTATTGTGTGAGGTCTTATTCCCTGCTCTATGCCCTTCTCAGCGACTGGCCATCTGAAACTATGTGCTCCATGGCCAACATCAAATATTACCCCGCGCTTTGCAGCTTCGAAAAATTCAGGCTGAACTTTCCAGTTCGCGTCGAGAAGCCCATCATGCTGTTCAATTTTGACTCCATGGTATAGATGCGTAATGATATCTCCCTTCTTCATGTATTTCAAAGTTTCAGGTTGATGATGATTCTCAGCCATAAGTAAGCATCCAGCTTTGTCAGCAGCCTTTCTGGCAAGCTTTACACCTTCTAAGCCGTGATGAGCCCATTTGATGCCTAAGATAACGTCGCGGTTCCTTCGGATCACTTCAAGAGTGCCTTCGACATTTATGAACATCTCATCCCTTCCAGTTATCAAGTCCGGCCACTTCTGATTCTCTCTGGCGTATTCTATCATCCCCTGAGACTCAATATTTATCAAAGCGAAGATCCTTGTTCTGGAATTTTCTATCACGTATCTTCTGAAGCCCATGAAGTTCAGCTCTCCAGTTGAGCCTGCATCAACCACAGTTGTGCTTCCTTTAGCTAGACAGAGTAGTTCCGGATCTACTCCTAGATGGGCTATTTTGTAGCAGCAGTGAGTGTGGATATCGATGAGTCCAGGCGTGACGATCATTCCATCCGCATCTATGACATACTTGGAGTCGCTAGCATTTATTCCCCTTCGAACATCAACTATCTTCCCCTCAGATATAGCTACATCCTTAACTTCATGAATTCCCTGGGAAGGATCGATCACTGTTCCATTCTTAATTACAACGTCGTATCTTTCCTCTTTCAAAATGATGCCTCCATATTGTTGCATCTTTATTTTTCTTTAACGACAAAATCTTAATCTAGCAATCAAGCTATAAAGATTTCTCGATGTCGATCACATGAAGATATCTCTCCCCGGAAGGATAACAGAGGTTAAGTATCGCTATTGCCAAATAACCGTGCTGGAGCTAAGTTTGCGTCGAATATCAGATATGATGCTGTTGAGCTAAGGGCAACCCAAGTTACTCACGAGACAAGTAAGGAGGAGGCATCGGAGTATAGAAGAGTAGCGGACGATCTAGGATTGGAGATCTCATGCATAAATATGACCGAAATTAAAGATTACAAGTCAGATCTTGAGGTTTTCAAGGGATATGTTAACCTAGCTCAGACATTGCGATGCGAGTATTTGAAGACTTGGAACGTAAACTTACACTCTTGAAAAATCTCTGCGATTACGCAGATGACTATGGGTTGAAGATCGCGGCTCAAACGCATACGAGAGGCCCTCTTGAAACAATTGACTCTATAACTAAGACATGCGGCAAGGTGGGTAGGAAGAACTTTGGAGTTATCTTCGACGCTGCGAATCTCTTCATCGCTGGGAGAAGTATGGAGTTGAAGCTGTGAAGAAGCTTGGGAAGCGTATCTTTCAAGTATCTGTTCAGAGCCTAAGAGAAGCCAAGGATAAATCTGCAGAAGGAGTGATGAAATATAAGGGATTCTATTATGAACGATGCTTAATAGGGGATGAGGAGGGAATAGATTTCTACGATGCCTTCAGAGGGCTGAGGGAAATAGGCTTCGATGGATACGTCACCATAATTGAGCCTATATCAAAGATTATGGATAATAGAGAACTCGCGAAATACGCTTATAGGAAGGTTAAGGAGTTACTGATTAAAGCTGGATATTCGATTCCATGAGAGATACGCTTATAAGAAGCCACTAAGAATGAAATCTTCAAGCATTCTATTTATAGACACTGGATAACTTAACGTCTAGAAGGCCTCGAAGCTCCACGCATCTTTCTCTTCAATCATGCTCTTAAGGATCTTTAAAGCAATTTCTGGACTGATTGAGAATAAGATCTTAACTATATGTTTGCAGAGTCTTTTTTCTTCCATTCCCTTACGCCAATCATCGCAGTTATGCCTCAGAACCCTCTTCTTCAGGTTTATCTCCACCATGTATTCTTTAATTCTCGCCTTAACGATCTCCTCTGAGGATTCTTCGATCCTGAGCTCTTCATCGCCTATTCTTATCCCTCTGCGGATTCTGTTTAGATCCGTAATCTTGAGAAGAAGCTGCCAGATCAGGCTTTTCTCATCGCTTAGATTCTCGATCTTCAGCCCGCCCCATTCCGAGGCGCCGTATAAATTATAT
>PIYH01000018.1 GCA_003601695.1 Candidatus Bathyarchaeota archaeon | reverse complement strand
AACTCCCCGGCCCGTGTTTCTAGACGGAGCGTGCGACCCTAGTCCCCCTCCCTCGTACTCCCGCGTTGCCGCGGTTTCCTTCGGGAGGGATCTACCCTTTCGAGCCGCACACGTCTGTCACCGTCTGGTTTCAAGCTCTTTTCACCCCCCTTCCGGGGCACTTTTCAGCTTTCCATCACTGTACTTAGTTCGCTATCGGTCTCGGAACGTATTTAGTCTTGGAAGTTGGTGACTCCCAACTTCCCGCACCCAAGTCAGGGTACGGTACTCGGGGACACCGGCTCAACTCCACTCGGCTTACATCTACGGGGCTTTCACCCTCTATGGCGGGCCGTTCCAGGCCACTTCGACTTCGCCGAGGAGGAGGAAGCCGGGCCCATAACACCACATCCCTCACAGGTTTCCCTGCGAGGTTTGGTTTGGACTCTTCCCCTTTCGCTCGCCGCTACTCAGGGAATCCCTGTTGGTTTCTCTTCCTCCCCCTACTGGGATGTTTCCGTTCGGGGGGTTCCCGCTCCCGATTGGGAGCATCCTTAAAGCCCGAAGGCTTTAAGGATAGGAAGTCCCATTCAGGGATCCTCGGATCTACGGCTACATGCGCCTACCCGAGGCTTATCGTAGCTTGTCACGCCCTTCTTCGGCGTCCGAGCCGAGCTATCCACCAGACGGCGTGGCATGTCGGGCTTACTCGGAGTTGACGTCTGATTGACGTTGAGCCTATGCATGGTGTTCATTGCGAGAGTAAAACTCTCACTTTCACCCTTCCTTCCTCATCAAAGATGAGAAAGTGCATCATTATGCAAAATTCTTCAGTGTATCCTCCTGATATAAATTTTACTATCGTCGGATATAAACCTTAATGTGTATATTTCGTTCTTGAGGTTCATTTTCGTAATGCTAATATCAAATTATTCAGAAGATTGTTATGAAGATTGGTGAATTAGGTAGCGGATAGCTTGTGGAGACGAGGAAGAGTGAAGCCCAATATTAATGTAAGACTGAAGATTCTCACGTTCTCTCTTCTTGTCTTTATCCTGATAGTTAATTTTGGATTTCCACTGATATCAGCTTCTCCAGTTAGTGACGGAACAATAGAATACATCTTTAAAATAGACAAGAATGGCTTAACTTTTGTAGACATAACTTATCATACATTTCGGAAGGAGGGTTCAATGTGGATTCTGGTTCCGAAATTCACCCAATGGATTAACAGAACTGTAAAGGGAGTTATAACTAACGGGAGTTTGCACGATTCATATGAATTAGCGGAGTTTGAGAATCCGTTTTATGATGCTTTTTTGTTCTCTTTTATATCAGATGATGAAGAGTTCGAAATAGAGATTCAATATAATCATTCCTTAGCTACTATGATAATTGAGCCTAATGGAATTTTTTATTCTCCACAGATAGGCTTTCAGAAAGGAAACAGAATAAAGATCCATGTGGTTCTGCCCATAGAGTTCGTTTTTAATAGTGAGGAAGCCGTAGCCTTTGGGTCAAAGAATATTTATTATCCAGACTTTATCGACCGTGAGGAGAATATCATCTCTTTCAGCAATATCCCCGAAAGAGAGAATCTTTTGCGTGTGGAGATAGGATTCAAAGTTGAAAATAAATCGTTCAGCTCAATAAAGCTCCATCGAGGAATCTTCAGTTTCGAAACTCCACCGCGATACAAGAAGTACGCGTGGAAGATTCTGGAGTTTTACAATGAAACCTATGATGACCTTATTGATCTATTCAACGTTACGCTTGAAAGCGCTAATGCGAGATTCTTTCTGCCGAGCTTTAATTCTCTACTGGAGATCGGCGGATATGTTCCGTTCTCTTCAAAGAAGTTAGGTGATATCCACCTAAATATTCTTTACACTAGAACATTAGAGGGACAAATGGAAGTTATAGCCCTACATGAACTAGTTCACCATTTCTTATGGAGGGCGGGAATATCGCCTCAGAGGCTGTTGTGGTTTCATGAGGGGATGGCGCAGTACGTAAGCATAGAGATCTGCAGAGAGATGGGTTATGAAGGAGCTATTCTGATGAAGAAGGAAATGGAGGATAGAGTTTTGAATGTTAGGAAGGAATTTGGAGATTATTTCGGCTTCCTTCAAAATTGGACGCCTAGCTATCATCCGCGAGGTATCGGGAGCTGCTACGGAGCATCTTACTATGTTGTTGAAGAACTGGCTAAGCAACGAGGAGGACTTGATTATTATCATCGCTTCTTTAGGGTGCTTAAGAATCAGAAGATAGAAGAATGTACCAGTCTAGCCTACTATCTTAGCGTAGCGGCTGGTGAATCCATAGCCAAAGTGCTGAGTAGGTGGGGATTTAAAATTCCCGATTTATATGGGTATTATCCATTGCTAAATGAGGTTGCTACACTAATAGAGAATGTAAGCCGCATCTTTGAACCATTCAGATCAATAGCTATGTTTCTTTATAGAAACGCCGTTTTTAATGCTGATCAGAAAAGAGAAAATATAATGATTTTTTATTTAGTATCAGCTGTATTGGTAGCCAAAATAGCACCCCTCTTAACATTGATGGCCGTCGTGACGCTGATTTACTGTTTGCTACTGTGGATTCTTAAGAATAAAGGGGTCTTAGCGGATTATTCAGAGATCACATCTTTTATAATTCCGCTTAATCTTCTCAGAGTCTCGGCTCTAACCTCTTCATAGATGCTTCTTCCATGAGAGTCTATTCCTATTATTAGGGGGCCGAAATGCTTAACTTCAAAGATCCAGACGGCCTCGGGAAGCCCTAGATCCAGCCATTTTACATCAATGATACGTTTTATGCACTTAGCCGCTAGGACGGCGGCTCCGCCGGTGAATGCTGCATATGCGGCGCCGTATCGTCTCATGGCTTCTCTGGTCTTCTCACCCATTCCGCCCTTGCCTATTATTAATCTGACTCCGAGATTTTCTATTATTCCATCTTCGAAGGATTCCATTCTCATGCTTGTAGTCGGTCCAGCGGCTAGTACGGTCCATTCATCTCCATGAGCCTTAACGAGGGGACCGCAATGATAGAGCGCCATTCCTTCAAGAGAGAAGGGTATGCTTTTTTTCTCCGCCATATACTTCATCATCCTTCTGTGAGCTAAATCTCTGGCGGTAATTATAGTTCCATTGAGAAAAACGTAGTCTCCTACGTTTAGTCTACGGATATTCTCCTCTGATATGGGAGTGCAAAGTTCAATCTTCTTCATACATCTAATCCTCTTTTATAGGAGATCTCTACCTCTATGGGATAGACACTCTACGCTTCCATCTAGATGAATACGGGCCGTTGCTCTTCTTGCAGCCCAGCATTGAAATGCTATAGCCACAGGGTATGATGCCGGATGTCTATGGGCATATTCAATTTTTAAAGCTAGCGCGGTGGAGTCTCCTCCAAGCCCCATCGGTCCTATTCCGGTGCTGTTCACGGCTCTCAGCAGATCTCTTTCAAGACTAGCAATAATCGGGTCGGGATTGCTCTCACTAATGGGTCTGAGAAGAGCCTTCTTAGCCAAATTCATTGCTACGTCTGATATCCCGCCGACCCCAACCCCAATTATTGTAGGTGGGCAGGGCATGCCTCCAGCATCAACTACGCTTTCTATGACGAACCTTTTAAGTCCAGATAAGCCATCAGCAGGTTTTAGAATTCGAAGGGCGCACATGTTCTCGGAGCCTCCTCCCTTCGGAAAAGCAGTGATCTCCATATAGTCTTCATCAATCATGCTCCAATGAATATAGGGTATATATCTTCCAGTATTGTCTTTTGTGTTCTTCTGGGTGAAGGGATTTACCGCATTTGGACGAAGCGGAATCTCAACCGTTGCCCGCTTGACAGCCTTCATAAGCGCCTCTTCAATTTTGCTTAGGCCTCTGAATCCAGAACTAGCCTTCACATAGAAGGATATCAGTCCCGTATCTTGACACATAGGTATTCTCTCTTCTTCAGCTAATTGAATATTCTCTAAGATTGCCTTTAACTGAATCTTTCCCACAGGATTTCTTTCCCTCATGTACGCATCCTGCAGAGCCTTCTTCACGTCTGCCGGAAGCTCAGTAACTGCCAACCATAGGAGATTAACCGTCAACTTCTCAATCAAGCTCTGAAGATTCAATTTTTCTCCGACCCGGTTAAATAGGCACGTAATACTCGTCTTCGTCTAATTTAAATATCTTCTCTATCTACAACTTATTCGAAGATAAGATGTCTGCTGAGAGAGACGAGAGGAAGTATCTACGCATAGAGGATCTGCCCGGAATGGGCTCCTCAACGGCTGAGAAGCTACGTGAGCTGGGATTCCATACAGTTGAGTCCTTAGCTATGGCGACTATACGGGAGCTCATTCAGGCTGGCATAGGAGAGAAGAAAGCCTCTCAGATAATTAATGCTGCGAGAGCTTCAAGTTCATTCTCATTCATAAGGGCTGATGAACTGATAACAAAGAGACAGAATATCTTGAAGCTAACGACGGGAAGTAAGAAGCTTGACGACCTCCTCGGAGGAGGGATTGAGACCCAAGCGATAACCGAGTTTTATGGCGAGTATGGCTCGGGGAAAAGCCAGATTGCACATCAGCTCTGCGTTAATGTGCAGCTGCCGGTTGAGAAGGGCGGATTAGATGGCGGAGCGCTCTATATTGATACGGAGAACACGTTCCGCGTTGAACGTATAACTCAGATGGCTAGACATATGAGTTTAGATCCGCAGGATGTATTGAAGCATATAATCCTTGCTGAGGCATACACATCGGATCACCAAATGTTTCTGCTTGAAAACTCAGATAGAGTAATCAAGGAAAATGATATTAAACTCATCATTATAGACTCGTTAACTGCACATTTCAGAAGTGAATATATTGGGAGAGAAAGTTTAGCTGAGAGACAGCAGAAACTGAATCAGCACATGCATAAGCTTATTCGTTTAGCAAGGGCATTTAACGCTGTTGCTTTTGTCACGAATCAGGTGATGGCTAGTCCGGATGTTTTCTTCGGAGATTCAATTAGGCCTATAGGTGGACATATAGTTGCGCATACTAGTCACACTCGAATCTACTTGAGAAAGGCTGGAAGAGGACCTATCCGTATTGCAAGGCTTGTTTCAAGCCCATATCTTCCCGAGGGTGAATGTGTCTTCAAGATAAGTGAGAACGGCATTGAAGATGTTAAAGAGGATGAAAGGAGATATTAATGGTAGAGGCTCCCTTAGCTCTAATGGCAAGATTTTTTCAGCTTGTAAGTGAAAGGAAGTTCGCTGAGGCTGAAAGAGTACTTGAGAGAATATATGCAAGGATGAAAAATAGCAGAGAGGAAGAGTTTAATAGGGGATATTTAGACGCCTTAAATGGAATAATCTTATCCTTCAGATCAGGCGGTCCATACGAGTTCTTCAGCAACCTTGACTTGACAGACATTGTATCTTTAAAGAGGCATTATGAAGATTTTAGGAGACATGCACGGGGGACGTTTCAAGCCGACTATGATAGAGGATACTTCTCGGCGCTTGCAGACTTCCTACGTGTAGTCTTGAAGACTAGGGGAAAACAGACAATCCAAAAAAGCTCTTCATGAATGTATACGTTAAGATCCATAGGAAGATCCATGTGACGAAGAATACGCCTATCCCCGTTCTAGTTATCTTCGACTTTTCAACCTTCCCAATGAAGATCTGCCTCAAAACTTTGTCTGACAAGAGATAAATGAGCAAGGCTATTGCGAGGGCGACTATTATATCATTGATTCTCATAAATAAACAGATGAAGGCCGTTAATGCACCGAGTATGGCTCTAACCATATATATTACGTCTAGAGGTTTCATTTACATCTACTCGGGGGTCTATATTGAATAAGCTAAGCAGCTTCGATATTGCTGTCATATCTAGAGAGCTAGAGGTATCTCTTAAAGACTTCCGCATCAACAATATTTATCAGTTAAATGAGAAAACATTACTTTTAAATCTTCGTAAACCCGGAGGGAAACGCATAGACCTTTTAGTAGAGGCTGGAGTGGAAATCCACACGACGCTATATGTCTTTGAAAAACCTCCTAAGCCCCCTGACTTCTGCATGGCTCTCAGGAAGTATTTAAGAGGCGGATGGGTGAAGGCAGTTCGCCAGCACGATTTCGAGCGCATAATTGAGCTTATAGTTGAATCTAGAGATGAAGAATACAGGCTTATAATAGAATTATTCTCAGAGGGAAATATAATTCTTGTGAATCCGGAAGGCAGAATACTGCACGCCCTAGTTTATAAGAGAATGAAGGATCGAAATATAATTCGAGGTGAGACCTTCAAGTATCCTCCGATCAGAGGAAGGAATCCGAGCGAGATTTCGCGTAGGGATCTGGAGAAGATTAGGGAGATAGGACACATCAGTGTTATCAGGTCCCTTGTAAGGGTTCTAGGCATAGGGGGCAAGTACGCCGAGGAGATTCTGGCGCGAGCAGACATAAATAAAGATAAGCTCTCCTCAGAACTTAAAGATGAGGAATTGGATTCTATTTATGAAAGTTTACAGGATCTTTTATCTGAGATTCAGTCTGGAAAATGGAAGCCGACAGTATTCGTTAATGAAGATGGGGAATGGATTGATGTTGCCCCTGTGGAGATGAAGAAATACTCGAGATTAAAGCTAATTCATTTCGAGACATTTAATCAGGCTTTAGATGAATTCTATACAAAGAAAATAGTTAAGAGAAAAACCTCCGGTATCGAAGAAGAGATTAAGCGGCAGATCTTCAAGCTTGAGAGAATACTTAAGTACCAGAAGGATATCCTTCAGAAATCTTTAGAACAAGCTGAGATCTACAGAAGGATAGGGGAGGCTATCTATCTCCATCTTAACGAGATCCAATTTCTTCTACGGAGAATAATGGATGAGAAGAGGTCAGGGAAAGACTGGAAGGGGATAGTGGATAAGATTTTGAAAGAGAAAGCTGAGATGCGGACTCCAGCAATCTACTTTGAAGACTTAGACTCGGAGAACATGATGCTTCGTGTTTCCATTGAGGGATTAAAATTCGATCTTAACCTCAGAGATTCAGCCCAGAGGAATGCATCTCAGTACTATGAGAAAGCTAAGAAAGCTGAGAAAAAAGCCAAGGGAGCTGCGGAGGCTCTTAAGCAGACAGAGGCAAGAATTGAGGAATTGAAGCGCGGAAGAGAAGAGACTGTGAAGCATGTTTTAGAGAAGCCTCTCAAGGCGAGAAAGAAGGAGTGGTATGAGAAGTTCCGGTGGTTCTACTCATCAGATAGCTTCCTAGTAATTGGAGGCAGAGATAAGGCTCAGAACAATCTCATAATCAGAAGATACATGGAACCTCACGATTTAATTTTCCACGCTGAAGTTGTAGGGGCTCCCTTTGTATTATTGAAGACCGAAGGGAAGAGCCCTCCAGAGAACACAATCTACGAGGCAGCTCAGTTCGCCGGAGCATATTCTAGAGCTTGGAGGGAAAGATTAGGGTCAGTAGATGTATATTGGGTTAGGCCAAGTCAAGTAAGTCTTTCCCCTCCATCTGGAGAATATCTGCCTAAGGGAGCATTCATGATCTATGGATCTAGAAATTACATTAGAAATATTCCCTTGGAGATATCCATTGGAGTAGCGAGGAGAAATAATCATCTTCAGATAATCGGTGGGCCGCCTACAGCGATCTCCAAGCAGGCCTTAACATATGTGAAGATAGTTCCAGGTGATGAAGCAAGCAGTAGGTTATCTAAGCGTATAAAGGAAATTTTGATGAAGGCTCTCCCGGAGGAAGAGGGCAGAATTCTTCAGAAGATTCCCTTAGAGGAGATTCAGAAGTTTATACCCTCTGGGAAAGGATCGATAAGCAGGGATTAATGAACTTCATTTAGCGGCTTGCGAGAGAGCATTCTTGCAGTTAAGCATTGCTTTAATATATGCCTCTACTTCGCCGGGATATCCCAGATTCTTCGCTCTCTTTTTCGTGTATCCCTTCCTTCTAGCGAGCTTACTTATAGCCTTATGTATTCCCGAACTATATTGGAAGGCCTTTTTTCTCCTCATGGCTGTTGACTGGGGAACTCCAATCTTAAAAGCGGCTTCCCGTAGCACATGCTTCCTCAGCTCGTCATCTTCTCCCCTAATTTTGTATCGTAGCGGTATATCTAATGCGAATCTCACAAATTCCTCAGAGAGGAAAGGAGATTCATAATTAACGTTCCATAACGCCGCGACTTTATCTATCTCCGCCTTATCCTTCCTAGCAGTCTCGATCAGAGTTTTCATGATCTCCGTAGCCTGTTTCTCATCGTACGAATACTTACGATATAGGTCGTATCCGCAGAACAGTTCATCCAGTCCATTTGCAGAGGCAACTGTTCGGATGCCATGTTCAAAGGCAATCTTGAACACAAAGTAGAAACCTACTGCAAGTTCTAGGAGTACCAACCTATCAAACTTCACAGTTTTAAGAGTGAATTCTATCCCCTTCTCAAGATCCTCTAGGGATAAGACTCTGTAGAGCAGTGGTAGTTGTAGCTCTCTAGAGACCTTCTTGGAGATGTCGATGTCTCCCATACTTGAGAAGCCGACGGTTATTAGGATGACTTTCTTCCCTAGATCTCTACATGAAACTGCAAGTATTGAGCTGTCAACTCCGCCGGAGAAAGAGACTCCCAATTTGTCCACACTTATTTCTTTCACAGCTTCTCGAATCTTCTCTATAAGGCTTTCAATAAAATCAGCGTTTCTCAGCTTATAGGCCTCCAAGCTGATTATAAGAGCTAATCAATCTGATTATGTTAGCTTATTGTTTGTAAGATAAAAAAAAGCATTAAGTTTTCATCTCCGCTTCAATTCTTTAAAAAATTTCCCTTATATCTCTGAGTCGAAGCAACGAATAGCATAGCTCACTTATAAAGGCTTATTAGGCACTTAAGTTCTTTCTTCTCACATGGCGGGTGAGTGGGGGCACCTCCGCCCGTTCCGCCATATAAACCCCGGGTAGGAGGTGATAAAGCATATGGATTCAAAAGAGATTAGCTTAGGTGCTGTTTTCGCTGCTCTCTACGCCGTTCTTCTGATCGTTCTGGCGCCGATCTCCTTCGGTCCAGTTCAGCTACGGGTGGCAGACTGTCTGATTCCGCTCGCCGCACTACTCGGATGGCCTGTAATATGGGGGGTGACCCTTGGATGCTTCGTTGGAAACACGGTTGGAGGGATAATAGCGTTCAGCAGTGTGAACCCAGTGGATATAATATTCGGCTCGGTAGCAAATCTGGCAGCTTCTTATATGATCTTTAAGTTGAGGAGAAAATGTCTTCTAGGATGCATCATCGGATCGATAATAATCGGGATGATCGTTGGAGGATATCTTTGGATGTTTACTCCGTCTCCCAGCATCGGCGGGCTTTCTCTTCCAGCATGGGCTGCAATGATCATAAGTTTAACTATAAGCAGTCTAGTCGCCGTCGCCGTGATCGGCTACGCGTTGCTCTTGGCGTTGACGCGGCCGAGCGTCATCGGGTCGATTAGATCTATGGGATTGAAAGTTTATGTTTAGAAGAAACAGCTTAGCAGGCTGAAGCTCTATTCTCAGCCTTCCAGCTCAGCATCCTCTGATAGGCTGGATGAGGCTTAAACTTTCTGGACAAGTTCTCTATTGATTCGCCTATTATCTGGATATTCTCTAGGTCGATGACACCTATTCCCCACTTGTTAAGGTGGTATAGGTAGCCTATGTTTAGGGGGTTGAAGCCCATTATTCTACACATGACCGCGTCTAAAGAGACTGGGTGAATGCTTGCAGCTGCAGCTCTCAATTCAACGGGGTCTCCGGAGACGGGTCCCCGTCCCTCCATGCCCAAGAAGCCGTCTATGACGCCCAGATTTGGCATTACATGTCTCGCTAGCATCGCTATGTTAAGGTTTATCGCCTTATATCCTTGATGAATCTTTGATTTATCTCCATTGACTAGTCCTCCAACGGTAATGTTCTTTATTGAAAGAGTAACTATGACTGCGTCGTGGGTCTTTGGGAGAGCGACGGAAATTCGATAATCGCTTTCTAAAAGTGTCTTTGACATTCTAAATTTTATGGGTTTCATTTCGGAGTTGACGCCTTCGAGCATTACATAGTCATCCTCATTCAGATCTATGAACTCTACATCATACTTCCTTTGGAGATCTAGGTAGCCGAAGTTTCTCAGCCCATTTATTAGCGGTGACGCGGCGGGTCCTTCGCCTATAATTATCTTCCCCAAATAATACTTTGATATTACGTCTAGAACCGCCCTTACGGCGTCGATATGGGTTGCCGCCAGCTGCCTGCTTGTTGAAACGAAATTCGGCTTAATGAGCACCTTCTTCTTTCCCTTAAGGCTCTCTTTTATCTCATCCTCGATGAGCTTAAGAGCCTTATATACTCCGTCATAGTGACTCTCAGACTTGGCGACTGCAACTTTAGGCTTCATATAAGATCTAAATAAATCTCTCAGGCGTATTATTTATTTCTTTTTTAAAAATTGCTCATGATCAGAATTACATCTGAGAGAAGATTACATGAACTGTTCAAGCCGTGTCAGACCAATTATCTTCTCAAAGTCCAATCCCAGAGCATCAAGGATCTGATCGAAGGTTGACTGTAGATATGCAATGTACTTGTCAGCGTCTATCTCGTCGTCTGAAGCCAGCTCAACTGGTTTGACGTATGGATCCTTGATCACCTTCACAAATCTTATGAGATCTCCGGCTTTGATCTCGACGCCTCTCTTCTCTAGTAAGCGAGCTGCCTTAACGTGTTGGGGAGTTGTCTTCGTATATGTTTCCGGAGACTTGCCTAGAACAACCTCGAATGCCAGATCATTTATATCCTCCCATTCACGCCGCTTGAGCTTATAGTAGCATTCCTGAACTATCTTCTTTATATCCTCCTTGGCCTCCTCGAATTCAGCTGGACTTTCAACCTTGGCGAGTCTCTTCTCTAACTCGTCGAAGTATCTCTTGATGAATCTTGGGATATGTCTCTTCTTACCTGTTAATCCCTTAACATCTACACTTCCATCTTCGAAGACCCCTAAATAGTTCTTCTTTCTGGAACTTAAAACGGCGTAGCGGTATAATTTGTCAACGTCAAGCTCCATGCCTAGGGTCTTCTCAGCCCATTCGGAGAGCGTCTTTATCTGCTCCGAAGATGGATTCTTGAGGAAGATGCTGTCCGTATCTCCATAGAGAACTTGGATTCCGAGCTCTTCAGCCTTCCTAATAGTTTTAGTTATAACCTCCCTTCCTATGGCGGCTGTGGCTTCAGCTACTGGGGGACAGTATAGATCGAATGTTTCAGCCCCGAATACTCCATAGGAGGCGTTAAGTATAACCTTCAATGCTCTTTGTATCACATTGTACCAGTTTCTCTTAGCTTCCGGAAGGGATTTATCCTTTGATCTAGGCTTATACCAGTATACTCTAAGGTCTCTAAGCGATCCTATCAAAGCGCTTTCAAGAGCCCTCTGCTTAATACATATCCAATGATTCGTTCCCGGAACAATGTTTCCCTTACATTCCTCATGTGGACATCGGACGGATTGATAGCCGAGGTTGTGAACCTTTATTATTGAGGGGTATAGGCTTTGAAAGTCCATAACGGCTACGTTGAAATGTACTCCGGGAACTGGATGAACCACTATTGCGCCCTTATACTTCTTTCCCTTAATTATCGCCTTGGTTGTGGTTTTACCTTTAACGGAGATTATGTCCTCCTGGTTAGGAATCAGCATATTCTTTCTCCGATGCTCGTACTGCATGAAGCTTCTGATCCAGCGTGAGACTCCTTGGCGGCTTACATCCTCCATAGGCATCTTGCTTATGCGTGTTAAGACTAGAAGAAGCTTCATAACTAAGTCATCATCGTAGGAAGTTAATTCTAGGGTTATCTCAGCATCGTTTAGGCAGTACTTGGCAAGTTCAGAGTAGCTAAGCTCCGATATAGGCTTCGAGATCTCAATCTTAGACTTTCCAAGAATCGCCGATGCAACCTCGTCAAGGGTTACATTACGGTATTTCTGGGCGAAAGCATAGACTTGTATGGATCTATTATAGAAGAACTTGTAGAGATCTATGTGGATGCTATTCCTTAGCAAGTATACTCTGCGTCCAGGATCTATGGGGATCTCCTTCCTTCGGAATCCTATCTTCTGCGCTCTGTGATAGAGGTATTTGAGATCAAAGTCGTCTCCATTAAACGTTATGACAAATGGATATTTATCGAGGGCCCTAAAGATTTCTGATATCAAGGCTTTTTCATCATCGAAGAATATGACATCAACATCTGAGGGAGAATCCACCTCCTCGCTTTCTCCCCTCTTATCTTCTCTTCTGAGGAGAAGAACTCTCTTTTTACCCTCAGAGTCTACGAGGGAAGCACATATAACCTGGTATGGGGCCTCCTCAGCATCTGGAACTCTTGTGGCTATGGGCGAATAAACCTCAATATCGAGCGCCACCCTCTTCATATCTGCAGCTGGATATTCAAGAAGTCTGATCCATGATTCTAGATATGGGAGAAGATCTTTAGGCTCATCCTTAAACGATGTCTCAAGTATCCTCTTTATGTTCTCTTCAGCTTCTTTATCGATAACCGGGATTAGATCGCCGTCCCTCACCCTATATGGCATACCGGGGAGAAGCTTCCTGTCGTAGATGTAGCATTGATAGTATTTGATCGCCGCTTCCCATACTTTAGGATCCTTCTCAGATCCGAAGATCTTCGGATAATCCTCTGGGATTATATCCCTTATGCATCCTCTAGGCCTCCCGCCAATCGAAAGTGGATCCCTAGCTATTATCTTTGTTACTTTGATCGTTCTGTCTTGGAGGGCGTCGTACTTCTCAACTACTTCCACATCTTCGAAGCCCGGATGATCGGCGACTCTCGGAATCTTCTTTATCTCTTCCGGAGTTAAATTTGTTAGGCAGTATGGCTTATGCCCTGTATTATCATACCATCTGTATATCTGCTTCGAATCGGGATTGTATAGCTTTATGCACGCTAGGTTTACATCGCCGTCGTATGTTGCTGATACGAAGTATGAAGGCGGCAGATTCCTTAGGGCCTGATCTTCAGAAGCCTCCTCCTTTCTAGGCTCTTCAAGTAGTTGTTCACCGCTACCTTCTCCCAGTTTAGTTTTAACGAGTTCGTTATTTTTTGGGAAGTAATCGTCTAGACGGGAAAGGGTCATATTGTCTCAGATCCCATCTATAGATAAAGCTCAGAGCAGATTTAAGGCTTCTCAAAACCTTTAGGAATGCTTAGATACTCTTTTTAGATGCTTAATACAAAAGATAAGTATATACGGAGAGGAGAAGCCTAGAACCGTTGATCTCATGGATTCAATGGAGAGAGTTATTGCAAAACATGAGTCAATGGCTTAAAAGTTTAGCGTTGCAGTACGGCTACTTAGGAATCTTCATCGTAAGCTTTGCTGGGTCTGCTTCAGTGATCTTCCCCATACCGTACACGCTTGTGATCTTCTATGCTGGATCCACGCGGATGTTTGATCCGCTTCTAATAGCCCTCTCCGGAGGAACTGGATCAGGCATCGGAGAGATCTTAGGGTATTTTCTGGGATACTATGGCAGGGCTGTCCTAAGCGATGAGAGGAGGAGGAAGATAGACTATATCGTGAAAGTCTTCAACCGATACGGGATGGTTGCAGCATTCATCTTCGCTTTAACTCCCTTACCAGATGACTTGCTATTCATACCGCTAGGCATAATGCGCTACAGCTTCCTGAGATTCTTCATACCATGCCTCGCCGGGAAGATTCTAATGTGCCTAATCCTAGCTTATGGAGGATATCTCTCAATCGAGATCATTGAAAGCCTACTAGGTGAGGAGGGCGGATACATAGGGATGATAGCCTCATTTATACTCCTAATAGTCATACTCATACTGATGCTTAAGGTGGACTGGGAAAAGTTCCTGCCAATTGAAGAGAAACGAAACGATGAAAAACCGCGTTGCTAAAGTATATATTCCGGAAGAGGAAATTAATGAAGAACGGGCCCGTGGCGTAGACTATAAACCCGAAGAGGATATAGGCGAAGCTTGGATAGCGCGTCGGCCCTCTAAGCATCAGGGGAAAGCCGGAGATCCTGGGTTCAAATCCCAGCGGGCCCGCCAATTTTTGGGTTCGAGTCCTTTAATTATGACCTATACAATATGATTTTTGGGTGTTTAAGGGTGGCTGGGCGGGCGAAGTACGCCTCACTCTTGGAGGATGTTGATATTCGCCATTGGTATGAGAATGTGGCGCGGGGCTCGTGCGTCACCGCCGATGTCTATCTACGCAGGCTTGGAGCCTTCTGCCAATCTTTTGGGAGATCACCTAAAGATCTTCTGGGGATGAGTGAGGCTGAACTTTACAATCTACTACTCGATTACATTTCTATGATGGAGAGGAAGGGGGTATGCTGGCAGCTATTTAAGTCGGCTCTTAAGGCCGTCAAGTCATGGTCGGCTCATAATGGTATAGAGATTCGTAGGAAGATCAAGATTGAGGGTGCCGATGATACGCCTACGCTCAGAGATGAGCGTGTTCTGACACAGCAGGAGCTGAGAAGAATCTTTCAGGCGACAGTAAGGCTAGGATTGCATGTGTACTTGTGGCTCACAGCGGCCTAAGAATAAGAGGCGTATAGGTAAACACCCCAGCTATCGCAGGGGGCTTCCTCTCTCGCGCACTGAAACCCTAAACCCTTAAATACGGACTCCCTTATGTTTTTTAGCTTGATAGGTTATGACTGAGAAGCTCAAGCGCGAATTTATAGAGCTGCTTGAGAGGGATCGGGAGTTCCGCTATACAGTAGCCGGCTATCTAGGACTAGACGAGATCCTCAAAAAGCTGGATAGGCTAGCAGAGGGACAGACCAAACTATGGGAAGAAGTCAGCGGACTCCGAGAGGAACAGACCAAACTATGGGAGAATCAGAATAGGCTCTGGGAGGAGATCAGGGAGCTCAGGCTTGAGCAGGGCAAGATGCGTAGATACATGGTCTCAGGTTTCAGAAGCCTAAGTAGGGCGCTTGGAGTAACATTCGAGGACTACTCAGCCTCGTTCTTAGAGGTGATGCTTGGGGAGATGGGCTACTCTGAGGCTAGGGTCGAGAGGAAATATCTGGTCTATCAGGGTGAGGTTGTAGAGTTGAACCTATTCTGTGAGGAGCCGCTAGTCGTAGGCGAGGCAACCGTGAACATCGGAAGCGTCGAAGAGGCTGAGAGGGAGGTGGAGAAGCTCGTGAGCCGCGTAAGGATAGTGGAGGAGAGATACGGTCGGAGCCCGCTGATGACGATACTTTCAGTCGCTAGATCGACGGCTCAAGCCTCAGAAGCCCTAAGAAGCCTAACAGAAAAGCACAAAATAAAATTGATCATGGGAAGAGAGATAGAAGAATCCCTATCAACATAGCAGAGCTTCTACTGCTCTAGTTCTGGTCAACTACCCCCTCCCTCGGCGATATTCATTATTACGGTGACGATAGTATAGTAGACGTAGACGAACTTGTCAAAATAGAAATTAGCATAAACTTGATAAGAATAATAGCAAGTTAATCTTTAATTAAGATACTTGTGTATTAGCGTTTTTGATTTGGGGGTTCCAGCCATTTATGAGGTTGCTTGTTGAACTCAGGGCTTTATACAATTCTATTTACGATTTAAAATATCATCATAAGCTTCAGGGTTTCCTCTATGGTTTGCTTAAGGACACCGCGTATAGGGATTTGCATAATAGACATGGCTACAAGTTCTTTGCTTTCTCCAATATTTTTCCTCCCTTAGATATGCATACTGGAGATGTTAGGCATTTTTTGGTTTCTTCTCCGAATCCTGATTTGATTCGTGTTTTTAAAGAGCGTCTGGAGAGCGTTGAGCGCATGTTTGTCGGCGATATGGCTTTCAGTATTGAGAAGGTTTCTGTTTTGAGTCCCAGAATTGGTAGATCCTGCGTTTTAGTTGCTACTACACCGATTGTGGTTAGAATTCCTAAGGCAAATTATGGCAAGTATGGGATTAGCCCGCCGAAGGATTACCCCTACGTCTACTGGAGGAAACGTTACCCTTTCGAGACATTCATAAAGCAACTGGAGGAGAATCTCTTCAAGAAGTTTAAGGCCTTCTACGGAGAAAATGTGAAACATACACCCTTATTCGAGGAGTTTGTCTTCAGAAAGCAGGTCTGCAACCACATAATTATAAAAGGCAGAGAAGTAAAGGTCTTCGGCTCACTCTGGACTTTCACGTTTAGAAATTTATATAAAGATAAAAGGAAAATAATACAGTTCGGGCTGGAAACAGGCTTCGGAGAACTAAACAGCCTCGGATTCGGATTCATAAACCCGATAACGGAGAAAAAGAATGCTCCACGTAATTAAAAAACTTGGAGATTATGTTATAGAGAAGGAAAATATGAGCGAAGAGGAACCTCTAATTCAGAAATCTAAATTGATGGATTCTAAGATAATTCTTAGTGCAGTATTCGAATT
>PIYH01000090.1 GCA_003601695.1 Candidatus Bathyarchaeota archaeon | reverse complement strand
ATTTAATGGCTTCTTACTTGGCTCCATAGACTAACCGCCGATTCATAGCATTATATCATCACGTTCTTTAACTTTTAATATAAAAAGCTTACTTGCTAAAAAGATTATTTCTAAGGCTCAGAATTAATTTAAGATTTAGAGAAATATTATTGGTGAAGGCTTCTAAAAGGGTCACGTGGAAAACGCTAATGGAGACGCAAAAGACTGAAGAATCCTCATTTTTGATACATAGATCACTCCAAACAAGATTATAGATCTATTAGACTTCATATACCAAACGTATATTCTTCCCTCATCTAGTTTCAAAAATGTTAAGCGAATCACTATTGATGGAGAGGAGACTCTTTCCTTCACTTACATCGGACTGGATAGTCCACATCACGTTGACATCGAGATAGTAGCCAGCAACCCTGTAAAGGTTAGAGTTTCATCTTCGGAAATATTAACTCATACATTTCTTGATAGGCTCAGAGAGAACTTGATGGTTAATATTCGAATGTTTGAGGAGCAGATAAGGGAGAAGACTTTACATTTCATATGGATTCTCTTGCTCTATTCGCTCTCTCCTCAGCAGGGTATCTCCTAAGAATCTATATCCTCTGGACATTAGTCTATTCGTTTAGTCTTCTTTATATCCTCCTTGCATCGGGACTGATCTACTTTGTTACAAAATTTTTGAATCTAGAGCCGATTTGGACTCAGCCATTGCAACCCGGTAATCCTCAAGTCTTAGCTGACGCCCTAATAAAGATCGGGTATAAACGAATTCAGCTTGAACGTACATTGCCAATTCACATCATAAATGGGCTACGTTGGAATTCACACCTGCCAGTATCCTTTCGCGTTAGAAGGTTGAGGAGGCTAGACAGCGTCAATAAGATAAAGCATCATTCCTCATATCGATCAAAGACTACATATGTGAATTGGTGGAAAGCTTGTGCCGCCTCATCTGATCTATAATTAAGATAGTTCTGATATACCTGTCGCGAAGCTTGTTACTTAGGCTTTAGCTATGGCAAATAGACCGTGTTCTTACCATGATGGTTTCTCATAAACCCATGAAACAGCGTCTCCATGGTGAAGAATATAAGCATCTGCTGCAACTGGCCCCATCTCCCACTCTCCTGATGTGGAGTTCCAGAGGTACCACATCCAGTAATATCCAGGATCTCCGCCTTTTCCATTAATGGCTGTGACGAATGCTCCATACTTGAAGAATTGATAATCTACCTTAGCTATAGTCTCAGTCGCGTTGAGCAACGAGCTGCCAATCGGTACTTCAGTCTCATTATACCATATCTTTGTTCCATTTCCATAATTGATCAGAATATGGATGAGCATATGTGTCCTCAGATGATTCAGTCTTTCAATAGCCTCTCTGTAAAGTCTTTGATACTTCACGCTTTCATTGTAGTAGTATACTCCTAGATACATCGATATGATCAAACCGCAGAGTAGCACTAATGAGGCCCAGAACCATGTGTTTTTATTGATAATTTCTCTCACCTCCTATAAGTTTTTGGATAGTATTAATTATCACGCTCCCGAGAAGGGAGAATATTATAAGATTCGAGACTTCATGAATCAATGCGAATGGTATGCCTGCAATTAGACAAGGAATAAGTGGAATCTCAAAAACTAAGGCTGTCACGACGTTTGTAAAGAAATCATATGTGAATGTAAGAAGAAAACCTATCACTCCGAATATCAAACTATTCTCCCAGAGATTCTCATAAAATCTCGATCCGTTGGTCTCCAATTTCAGTTTTCCAGATAGAAGCCCTCCAGTAATTCCATAGAGGCTTTCCCCAGTACATGTGGCCGCTAAAGTCGGCAAGTTGAAGCCGTAGGGATTAAGAGTCCCATAAACAAGCCACGTCAGAACTCCGACAAGGGCTCCAGAGGATACTCCCATAGTATAACCGCTAACGAAGGTGAATAAATCCATGAACTTAACGTTCGGTATTCCTATAAGCATGTAGTTCGTTACTATGCAGAGTGACGTCATTATTCCGATGAAACTTATCTTTTTCAAAGGAATTCTCATAATAATAATTGGATGGATTATCCATCCTATAAAATTTTTCATGGTAGAATCTCAATTCAAGCATCGCTATTTAGTAAGATTCCTCCGTAACTATTTTTATGAATACTCTTTCGCAATTCTATTAATAATCGATCCATCAATTCTTCATTGATTGCTATGAAACTGCTAAAAGATACGAGGGGATTAAGTCAGCCAGTAACAACCATGATTCTTCTAGTGATACCGGTGATGTTAACAGGCGGCGTCGTGATGTATGCGTATCAAATCATAGGAAGCCAGACCGAAATGGAGATTCTGATGATTTCAAATCAGCGTATCTGGATTTATGATGACGGAGCATCATTTGCGGCTTTACAGATCGATAATGTAGGCGGGAAGGATGCGTTCATAGACGAGATTCAGGTTAGAGGAGTGGAAGCACCTTGGTCAACAGTTCACTATTTCAGAAGCACACTCATATCCATCGATACTTTAAATTGTCCCAATGCAAGCGGAAACGATTGGAGCATGTTCGAGTATACACCGGGAAATTCAACAGAGTTTCTACTAGCTGATGAAGACCTAACATTACCTTCCGGCTACACGCTTGTTATATACATAGAGCATCCAGATAATATACGTTTAAAAGATATCGGCGCATCAGTCAGCATCTCCGTGATTACTAAGAATGCCCGCTACGAAGTTTTATGCATAGTTCAGTCAGCAATTTAGGAATGAGAGCCTTTCGAAGAGCTTTCCCACGGTACTCTTCAAGTTTCTTTCAAGATATCCGATAGATCTCCTTTTGACGAGATCTAGTTTCCGAAGGCAACGATCTTAAAGTAAAAACTATCTTATCTATGAATTCATCGTTCGACATAATCCTTAACGTGTCTTCAGAATATGTATCTAAATATCTAGTTCTCCTTCACATAGATCACATACCACAGGATATTCTCACATAGTTTAGATGTAACTGTTTTTGTCTCTAAACAAATATTGAAAACGTTGAAGTTTTTCTAGATGTTATGTGAACATTTAGTTTTCATGGAAAGAGATAATTATCCGTCACTAAATAGTTAAAATGCTTCCTTTCGAAAGAGGATTTTCTGAGGAAGCTTAGGAGAGCTACGGTTACAGGATAGAGGTTAACTTTTCAAAGATGAGAATGGAAACGGATCTTCATAGCGGTCGAAGATTATGGATGGCTGAGGGAGCCCTCGGCGTGAGAAGATGGATCTTCATAAAAAAGTCTTGGCGCTTCGTATATTTCATAGATGCAGAGAGCGGTAAAGTAGTGATAATGCGTGGAAAGCGATATAAGGGCGGCTTTAAGTGGCTGGATATTCTTTTACGACTCTGCTCTAGAATACGTAGAAGGAGATGAGTAGCAAATGAAGAGAGAGATTAGATCTATAGGATATGTAAAAGAGATAAAGGGAGAAGAAGCTAAGATAGAGATTCTAGAAGAATATCGTAAAGGCCTTCGGGGAATAGAAGATTTCTCTCATCTAACAATCTTGTATTGGTTTCACCTAAGAGACAGCGATCTGGAGAGACGGGTTCTCTTAGTCTTTCCTAAAAGACGCAGAGTAAAGATTGAAAGAGGCGTGTTTGCTTGTAGAAGTCCCTCACGTCTAAACCATATAGGCTTCTGTGCAGTAGAGATACTCAATGTGAAGGAAGGAATCCTGACGGTAAGAGGACTCGACGCCTTCGATGACTCGCCAATTATAGATGTGAAGCCATGACTCCCAAGACGGATTCTTTTCCAGATGCAAAAACACCAGAATGGGTTTCTGATTGATTCCTAAGAAACGCTTAAGGTTATTGTCTTTAGTCTCCTTTTCTCCAAAATCTAATATATTTTGAAGGTATCTCTTGGCTAAGGTACACCTTATCCGTTGCCTTATAGAATCTGAATCCGTCCTTTCTAGCTCTCTCCACATCAACCTCCAATATCACTGGGTTTCTTGTTCTTCTCCGTCCAATTTTCCTTGCAACTTCAGGGGTGGATGAGAGATGCACCCATCTCCTCCCCATCGGCTTTAATCCTTCCTTCAAAATTCTTGAAGCCGCTTCTGGAGTTGTCCCATGATAAAGAACTCTCCTGCTCTTGTCTTCTTTTAATCCAAGATCTACATGAATCGAGTGTCCATATAGAGCCCTTATCTTTTTATCTCTAATTTCAAATCTCTGCCTCTCACTTTTTTCCACTACTTCACGAATGAAATCATCATTTACTAGCGGAAACTTTTCGCGAACTTTACGTATCAGATCGTCTAGGTTAACATATCCATGCTTATCCATAACTAAGCCGTTAGGTTTATGCCTAAGAAGATAACTCATATACTTACTAACTCTCACTCGAAGTTCTTCTTTCATAATCAACTGATAATAAAAATTAACTTCTCAAGAAAAATTTAAGGCTATGTCTGGGGTCATAACGTGTCTTTATTCTTCTGTTGTTGTCTCATCGATAATAACATATCACTCGGCGATTTTCAGCTCCATTATTAATATATTAACCATTTCGTGCATATGTCTCTCCACCTATACTTCTGCATCTATTCAATATACTTCGCAACCGAAAATCTTTCAAAAACAATAAATTTGTAAATGTTTTTTCCTTAACTGAAAGATGTGGAGTTGAAGAAAAACGGAGAGACAGAAGAACAAGCTATCTGAAAGAATTATTCTTAGAGCACTATATCCCGGAAGGTTCCAACCCTTCCACCTAGGCCACCTTGAGGCCGTCAAGTACATACTCAGCGAAGTATCTGAAGTCATTATTATGATCGGAAGCGCCATGCAAAGTCATACTTTAAGAGATCCATTTACTTCTGGAGAGAGAATAACTATGATTAGGCTAGCGCTTACAGAGGCGGGGATAAGCCCAGATAAATACTATGTTGTGCCCGTTCCAGACTTGGAGATTCATGGGATATGGGTCTCGCATGTATGTTCTCTTGTACCGAAGTTCGACATCGTCTATTCTAATGAACCATTGACGAGAAGGCTCTTTATAGAAGCAGGCTTTACTGTTAAGAGCATCCCCTTCTATAAGAGGGCTCATTGCTCAGCGGCTGAGATCAGAGATAGGATGCTTAAGGGGATAAGCTGGGAATCTCTCCTTCCTAAAAGTGTAGTCGAGTATATAAAAGAGATTAAAGGGGTTGAAAGGCTTCGGGATCTAGCTAAGACCGACGAGGTTAGAGATGCATATATGTCTTCACGGGATCAATGAACGGCTTAGCTCCTCAGATATTCTTCTGGACTTTTCTATCCCCGCCCTTATGGCCGATTCTATGTTCTCATCTATTCGAAGTCTATTCAGCTCCTTCAGCTCTTCTTCGGTGACTCCTCCTGGAGTTGCAACTCTCTTTATAATCTCAGACACGGATAGTTTTCCCTCTAAGAGGAGTTTTCCAGTTCCAATTAGGGATTGAGCAGAAGCTGCTAACGCGATTTCTTCGAATAATCCTTCCTTTACACAAGCCTTGCTGATCGCTCTGACAATGAAAGATAAATATGCCGGAGCGCATCCGCTTAACGCGGTTATTACATCCATCATCTCCTCATCTATCTCAACGAGTCTTCCAAGAGTTCTCAAAATCCTCTCTATCATAGTCTTGTCCTCGCTGGATATACTTTCATCAGCAGAGTATGCTGAGAAGGATTCTCTAACGAGAACCGCTAGGTTCGGCATCACTCTTACAAACTTAGCTTCTGGAGCAATTTTTTTCAGAGATTCTAGACTCACGGCGGCAACCATGGAAATAACGATTTTTCCCTTTATATCTTCACGTATCTCTTCGATCACCTTCTTAACGTCCTTTGGCTTTACGCATATTACGATGATATCTGCATCCCTAGACGCCTTTCTATTATCATCTGTCACATCGATTCCATAATCCTTAAGATACATAATCTTCTCGGGGTGTCTTCTTGAAGCGATCACTCGATCCGTAATACTGCTTTCTGCTAGGCTTCTCGCTACGGCGCTTCCTATAGATCCCGCTCCAATAATCGAGATTATCATCCTATAATCCCTCAGAGTATAAAGGATAGTTGTATCTTTAGGTAAAAAGGGATTTCGTCTAGCTCTGGAAGATTTAGAATCATAGTCATAAAGGATTAATTCTACAACTGCCTATTTTATTCTCGAAAGGATTCCTTAATTGTTTGAAAAGGGGAGAGGGTGCGCTGGAAACCTGTAAATTTTGGTTGCTTGACATTAACTATGAAGTTAAAGATCATAAGCCCGAGGTTTGGATTTGGGGAATTGATGAGGAAGGAAGACGCATATTAGTTATTGATAGGTCATTCCAACCATACTTCTATGCTATTCTTAAAGACTCAGAGGATCCAAGAAAAGTTTATAAAAGGATAGTTAACGCCAGAGTAAATCTTCCACTCATAACCAGCATCAAGACAGTTGATAGAAGATTTTTTG
Source organism: Candidatus Bathyarchaeota archaeon (assembly GCA_003601695.1). Taxonomy (GTDB): domain Archaea; phylum Thermoproteota; class Bathyarchaeia; order Bathyarchaeales; family DTEX01; genus B63. Next base: position 1,278 of record PIYH01000090.1, on the reverse strand, counting down.
GAAAACCCGTGAAAGCCGCTAAGATCTACTGTCAAGACCCAGACCTCATTGATCAATACGCGAAAGCCATAAGGAAAATAAAGGGAGTAGAAGAGTGTTTAGAGGCTGATATTCGATATTCGATGCGTTACCTGATAGATAACGATATAGCTCCATGTGCATGGCACGAGGTTAAAGTGAAGGAGGAACCGAATACTCGTAAACTCCAGATTGACAAAACCTATTCGGCTTGTTCCCAGCCTAAAAGAGTAAAGAAGGAGAGTATTCCGCATCTCAGAGTCTTAAGTTTCTTTCCCATATGCTACACTTCTCAAGGATCACCTAAGCCGGAGAGAGATCCAGTAGTAGTAATCGCCGTGACCACGAATGAAGGGGAGAAGAAGATCTTCATGGCTGAAGGATACGATGACAAGAGGCTACTGGAGTCATTTATACAATACGTTAAGAACTTCGATCCGGATGTAATAGTGGGATATCAAACTAACCAACAGTATTGGCAATATTTGACGGATCGGGCTAAAGTTCTCGGAATAAGTTTCCTTGTCGATCGCGCCGGAACCCAGCCTCATAGAAGTGTTTACGGTCACGTCTCAATTACTGGACGAGCTTCGATGGATATGTTCGACTTTGCTGATGAGCTCTCCGAGCTCAAGGTGAAATCCTTAGAGAACATGACCGCCATCCTCGGCGTTAAGGAGTTGAAAGAACAGAAGATAATTCACGAGCTTGAATACTCAGACTACTGGGATGATGAAGAGAAGCGCGAGGAGCTACTGAGCTATGCTTCAGAGAAGGCTGAATGCTTACTCGGAATCTTCGACAAATTCTTCATGTACGCATCTGAACTCTCAAAGCTTGTAGGCATCCCACTTGACCATATAGGCAAGGTAGCCGTTGGGTTCAGGATAGAATGGTATCTGATTCGAGAAGCGCATAAAATAGGTGAACTTGCGCCTGAACGATTAGAGCAACGATATCTCCCATACGTTGGAGGGATGGTTCTTAAGCCGAAGCCGGGCATACACGAGAATGTTTGCGTACTTGACTTCAAGTCAATGTATCCAAATATAATGATAGAGAAGAATATTTCTCCTGATACATACGTTCCGCCGTCAACAGAGATAAATGTAGAAGTAAATATCGCGCCGGAAGTTGGACATAGATTTCGGAAGAGCCCACCGGGTTTTTACAAAGTTGTCTTGACGAAACTGATCTCTGCCAGAGAAGAAATTCGAAAGATGATGAAGAAAGTGGATCCTAGAAGCATAGATTATCACC
>PIYH01000017.1 GCA_003601695.1 Candidatus Bathyarchaeota archaeon | reverse complement strand
AGAGTTGTTAAGAGAAGAAAGATTGGAGATGAAGCGTCGAATGTAGATAAGATGCAGATTTACCATGTCGTGAAAAGAGCTTATGAATCTCCACTCTCAGATCCCGTTCCAATAATTCTCTTTGATACATTCCAAGAGAAGTTTGAGGTTAGAAATAGCGAATTGAAGGATGAAAATCTCCGCCGAATAATGGAATCTATCAGGAGATTTGTTCAGAAACTCTCCGCATCCGCTCCGCATAATCTCTGCTCATCTTAAAATATCTCCTAGCTATTTTTATGGATTCTCTCTTTTCCTCCCCAGCTATGTTTGGATCATTCATTTTGAAGCTAGTCACTTTACCCCTCACGTATGCTCTATAACACTTATAGAACGGTAAAACTTCCAAGAAATCCTCTTTTTCACTACTATATTCAAGGTACTTGTTTAAGAATCTATTAGAGAGATCACTTCTCCCGAGAAATTCAAGATCCATAAGCAGGAAGGCAACGTCTGAAGCTACATCTGAATATCTAAATCGCTTATTAAATTCTATAGCGTCATATATGTAAATCTTATCATTGACGATGAATATATTTCGGGAGTGGAGGTCACCGTGACATTCCCTTATTTTCCCTTCTTTTATTCTAAGCTCAAAGAGATCTCTTCTGTTCTTCAAAAATTTCTGAACCGCATCATGAATGAAACAGAAATCTTCTAGATTTATAGTCTTTCCAATGAAGCTTCTAGTCTGGTCGAAGTTTTCATCCCAGTTAAACTTCACGACGCTAATAGATCCATACTTTTCAATCTCTTCGCTTGTCTCTGCCTTTTTATGGAAATCTGAAAGTATCCTAGCTATCTTATCAATGATGCCTAGGCTGATTTCCCCCTTTTTTAGAAGCTCAGACATCAATGCCTCTTGAGGCATCTCTCTCATCTTCACAGTATATTCTACGATATCTCCGAAGCCATTGACTTTTATGATGCCCTCAAAAGAGGTTATCGGAAGAACACCCAAGTACATATCTCCGCATAATCTCCGATTCAGACGAACCTCTTCTTTACAGTAGAACTTTCTTTTATCAAGTGTTGTAAAGTCTAGGAAGCCGAAGTTTACGGGTTTCTTGATTTTGTATGCGAATCGTCCAGTTAAGAATACGTAAGAAATATGGGTCTGCTTCACATATAGAACTTCTTCATCGTATGTCTCTGGTTTTTTTAAGGCGTTTATAACGGCTTTTTGCAACATATATCTTCACGCCGAGACTTCTTAAGCTGAATTATTAAGAATATTTTGCAATGACTATGGTCTATAGTTATAATTTAGCATCTTCATGAAGTCCCCTTTTTATTTTCCATATTAACTCTTCCTCTCTAGATCCTATCTGCCTAATTATCTTTGAAAGCACGTTCACAGTACTTTGTAAGCTTTGTCTCAATCGTCTTAATGCTTCAATTTTTTCCTTCAGGGAGGCATCTTCCTTCAAGAGTAGAATCTTTAACGTGGATTCCATTACTGGAGGAAGATCGACTTCATCAATTATTTCCAGCCTAGCTAGCTCTTGGAAGAACCATCTTCTAATCGAAGATGTTAGTTCAAAATGTTTTTCAACTGCTTCCTTGAATACCTCTATACCCTCACTTGTTATATGATATATTTTCCTTCTCTCCTCCGGTAGCCACTTCCCCCTTATTAGATGTCTGTTCTCCAGTTCCTTCAATGCTGGGTATATTCCACCAGCAGTTGGAGTTATGATCCCTAAAGTCCATCGTTTAATCTCCTTCATTATCTCATATCCATGCAGAGGCCCATGCATCAAAACTAGCAAAACAGCCATCTTTAAGTAGCCCTTCTGCATTTGATCCTTCCACTTTGCAGCTATCTCTGTAGGCTCCATGAGATTACCCCATACTAAGAACTCAAATATATATAAGAAAGTTTGATATATAAAAATTTAAAGAAGATTGAAAGAATTTCCAGTGTAGAGGAAGGCTAAGCGGAAATGCAAGAGGACTTCAAGAAAGGCGCATTCACAAGAGAGGCGACATCCGTTCTTCTAGTAGCCTTCATATTAGTTGAGACTTATCCCCTTTTAGAATCATGGTTAATGTGGAGGGTGAAACCTCCACTAGTGCGAAATGAAATGATCTTTTCATCAGCATCTATTATTTTTGGCATCATAGGTGTCTGTGGATTACTGATGAAAAAGAAGATCGGTGCATACCTCAGTCTCTTAAGCGTCACTCTGGGAGCCGTCCCGAATTGTTTACATGTCTTGAAAGCTACGCTTCTACAGGGTGTCACGCTCTCCCTCACTAGGCAAATTGCATCCATCATTCTTGGAGTAGCCGTTATCCTTATACTCTTTAATGGTCAAGTAGACCAAGAAAGTCTGGCGGGTTCTCATTCTCCAAATTCGAATGTGAGATCTGCTGATCCTAAAAACCAGTATGTAATAGAGACTAAGAATCTGGTAAAGAAGTATTTTTTAGGATCAAATGTGATCAACGCGGTTAATGGGATAGATCTTAAGATACGGAAGGGAGAATTCATATCGATAATGGGTCCTTCGGGAAGCGGGAAATCGACGCTTCTGAATCTTCTCGGAGCTCTAGACAAACCTACCTCCGGGAAGGTCTTCATAGATGGAGTGGACATCTCTCAGCTTGACGATAAGGGTCTCGCTAAGCTTCGCAACGAAAAGGTAGGCTTTGTCTTTCAAGCATATAACTTGATTGCCAGGTCAACTGTAAAGAGGAATATGGAGCTACCATCTCTGGTTAAGAGATGCTCCAAAGAGGAACGTATGAGAAAGATTGAAGAGCTACTTAGTATAGTAGGCCTAAAAGACAAGATGTATAGAAAGCCTACAACGCTCAGCGGCGGTGAACAACAAAGAGTTGCGATAGCCCGAGCCCTAATGAACGATCCAGACATAATATTGGCCGATGAGCCCACAGGCAATGTTGACTCAAAGACCGGATGCATGATCATGAATTTCTTTAGAAGACTCAACAGGGAAAAGGGAGCAACAGTTATTGTCGTAACTCATGATCCTGAAGTAGCACGCATGACCGACAGGATAATCTACATTCGTGATGGACGAATCTTTAGAGAGGAACATTTTAAGGAGGCGTCAGCGTGAAGACTATAAAAATCGCTTTTTTGACATTTCTTCTTATTTTCTGCCCAATTTTGGTAGTGATCAAGTTGGCAAATATTCAATGTAATGAAGTAAAATTTAAGGTAACACGCATTGTTTGGGGCGAAAATGTAGATAATCCGATGAAGGCTTATCCGGGGAATGAGGAAGTTCCACTAACGGTGGAGGTTCAGAATCTCTCTCCAAATGAAACCATTAAGGGCGTCTCGGCGATTCTATTACTTGATGATAGCCCATTCACAGATATTTATGGGAACCCTAATGCGAGCGCTACTGGGAAACCATCAATTAGCGAGATTCTGGAACCAACCGATGAAATAAAGCCTAAGGGATTCTTCACATTAACCTTCACCTTAAACATAAACGAGAATGCCATTCCTGGAACATACAATCAGACGATGGAAATAAGATACTCCGTAGAGTCGGATAAAAAGTTCGTTGAGGGAACTCCGCAGCGTCTCGAAGTGAAGATAATAGTATCAAAGATAGAGTCGACGATGAGCATATCTGTCTCCCCGCAAGTTGTAGAGGAGGGCGAATCTGTACGAGTCTCAGGATCGATCAGTCCCGCTCCAAAGAATGCAACAGTGAACCTAAGGTACATTGGTCCCGGATGCGAATTTAACAGTATGGTTGAGGCTAACATTGACGGATCATTTTCGGAGCCATTTAAGCCATCGATCAACGGCACATGGAATGTGAATGCCAGCTGGGCAGGCGACGTGAAATATGAAGGCAACTGGGCTTCTACAACGTTTGAGGTAAGGCCTCGCACTTCACTCAGCATATCGACATCAAACAATAGGATAGTGGGAGGAGCGGATAATAAGTTCACGGTTAAGATCATAAATGACGGTAGAGTTCCCCTCTCAGCTCTTGACATCTCTCTAAATATTCCAAATCCACTTGTGGTTCATGGCAGGAATAGCTGGAAGATTCCATATCTAGATGTTGGAGAGGAAAACAACATTACATTCATAATATATGCGCCGGATTCTTCTATAGGCTACACATACTCCGGATCATTCACGATCAATTATCGAGATAATTATGAGGAAAGTCACACAGACACCTTCCCCCTGGGTTTAGTGGTTGTGGGCAGGGTGGAACTTGTCCCATATGATAAAGTAGTGAGACCGCAACCGGCACTGAATGGATCCAAAATCGAGTTTACTAGCACGTTGCTGAACAGGGGAACAGTTTCCGCAATGTATGTTAACGCTTCGATACTTCCAAACCCAATTTTGCATTTAACCTCTGAGAGCGCGTCATACATAGGCGAGATTGAGGAGAATTCTCAGTCTCCATTCACGCTTGGAGCCTACGTTAAGGGGAATGTTAAGAATGGGACATACCCTGTCATTGTTCATGTCATATATAGAGATGACCAGCATGATGAGCATGCATTTAATATAACATTTCACATAAGAGTTTTGGCTGTGAAGCCAAAGCAGGCCTCTACTTCAGAAGGCGCGAGCTTCTTAGCCTCCTATTCTGAGCACATATTCACAGTTGTAACTGTGATTACGGCCTCCATAATGGTTCTTTTCCTCTATAGGAGACAGATAGCCCGCAGAAAAGAAAAAGGGCAGCCTGGTGGTAGCAGCTGATGAACATAATTGAAATCTTCAGCTTCTCCTTTGAGGCATTGAAGGAGAGATATGTAAGGGCAACTTTAACAACTCTTATGGTTATTATGGGAGCGAGTCTAATAGTTGCCTTAAATGGCGCGGGCAATGGATTCAAAAATTTTGTGGATAACCAGTTCAGCAACCTTGGAGCGAACATTCTTATAGTAAGTCCTAAAGGGGACATAGATATTAATGAGGCCTTAGCAGACGATCTCTCTGAGATCGAAGGCGTCGAGGATGTTATTCTCTCCGTTCAGCAGACAGCCTCAATTACATCTAAAGGAGAAACTCAGACATCAATAGTTATGGGGATAGATCAAAACAAGCTGCCTTTAATATTTCCCACAATAAGTTTTCAATCTGGAACCTTCGTTTCAGAGACTGATAATGTAGGTATAATTTTGGGCAATGAGATTTCACGATCACCGAGTGGGGATGAAACTTCCGTAGCAGTTGGACAGACCGTAAAGGTTTCCTATACGAGATACATGAATCAACAACCCGTAGTCTTTGAACGCACGTTCATAGTTAGGGGAATTCTAAACTATGTGGGAAGCGGGGTTATACCCATAGATCAGATGGCCTTTATCTCAACCTCGGCTGCGAAGAGATTCTTCGATAGAAAAAATTATGATGGACTCTATGTAATTACTAAAGACCCTAACCTAAATGATGAAGTTATGAGAAGAATGCGCCATATTTACGGAAATGAATTGACAATAATATCTCCTCAAGTAATCTCTAATGTAATATATAAGATCTCAGGCGGAATAGCGCTATTCATTAGAATAGTCGCTATGGTTTCCCTGCTTGTAGCATCAGTTGGGATAATAACTATGCTCCATACATCCGTGATGGAACGCGTTAGAGAAATAGGCTTGCTTAAGGCTTTAGGATTCACTAACCGGCTTGTCTTGGCAGTCTTCTTATGTGAGGCATTGATAATAGGAACTGTAGGCGGCGGCGTAGGAGCGATCTTTGGCATGGCTCTCTCTTACGGGATGAGCTGGATGCTTAGCAAGGGCATAAGTGTAGAATTGTCATCGAATGGAGGAGGCTCACTAAGCATAGAGATAATCCCGTCATTCGATGTCTGGAACATAGTTTCGACGTGGATTCTCTGCATAGTGCTGAGCGTGATCTCCGGCTTCTATCCATCTTGGAGAGCGTCATGCTTAAATCCAGTTGAGACGTTAAGACGCGAATAAATAGTGCTCACCTTTTTAAATATATCTATCAGTCAGCCTTCCGCCATTGTCTATTCAGCAAATATTTCTTTCGCTTTTCTCTTATAAATGCGAAACGCGGGCTCGGTGAAGAGAACGAAGACAACCTCTTCCAGCTTATCCTCTTCCTTCAGAAACTTTCTAGTAGTCCTCAGCGCTATTTCGGCCGCTTCTTCCATCGGATATCCATAGGCTCCCGTGCTTATAGCTGGGAAGGCGATCGTCTTTAATTCCTTCGAGACCGCCAGCTTCAGGGAGTTTCGATAAGCCTCAGCTAAGAGTTTTTGTTCTCCATGCTTTCCTCCACGCCATATGGGGCCAACAGTGTGAATAACATATTTGGCCTTCAAATTCCCTCCGGTAGTGATTACTGCTTTCCCGGTGGGTAATCCGTTAGGCCACTGCGTCTCTCGAATCTTCTTGCATTCTTCAAGTATCTTCGGCCCACCTTTTCTATGAATAGCGCCGTCTACGCCTCCTCCGCCCATTAGACTTCTGTTAGCGGCGTTAACTATCGCATCCGTCTCCTGTTCCGTTATGTCCCCTCGGATTATTCGAACTTTTACATTATCAATCTTGAATTCCGTCAACGCGTCCCTCCTGGACATTTAATTTTCAGAGAACTGAACCATTAAAAATATTGCGGAACACAGCTGTATCTTTTTCTTCCTCTGGAAAGCTCGCGGCGTTCATCACGTTCTTCAATAAGCAAACCTAGTTCACTTGACCGAAGCCTTCGAGAGAGAAGGATATCTGACGCTGTAGAATATTGAGTTTTATTGGTTTACGGTGATAAGAGAAGAAAAAATCACGCTGAGTGGAAAATCATAAAAAATTTATACACTACTTAAGCCTACAGCCTTTTATGGTTAGAAATGGCTTTAAGTAACCAAAGGTGTGAAGATTGTCTTTTAGGCCTGAAGTTAAAGTGAAAATTGAGTCGCTGGAGAATGGAGACTTAATTATAAGGTTTAACAGCAAGATGATAAATGACTTGAGAATAAAGAGGCATAGCGTCTCCGCGGAGAAGGCGGGAGGAGAAGCTCGTCAACTTTTAGCAGCAAGTCTTGCTACATGCTTATGCTCAGCATTTCTGTCGATTCTAGAGCATACTGGAGTAGAGTATAAGAAACTTCACGCAATAGCTACTGTTCATACCGGAGAAGACGAGATGGGACATCTCTGTGTAAACGAGATAAAGATCGACTTAAAAGTTGAAATTCCTAAGGGCGGAGACGTGGCGGAGGGCTTTGAGAGAGCGAAGCAAATTATTAGGCGCGGATGCTTAATTAGTAGAAGCCTAGAGAAAGGAATAAAAGTTAACTATGGAATAGAAAAGGTGGAGGTTTCAAGATAAGATATGGGTGGAACTTTTATGCCCACATGCGCCGAATGCATTTATGCTGAGCTTCAATGTCCACCAGTTGTGATATGTCGAAAGAAGAAGATATTTAGATATCTTGATTCCCCATCTTGTGAGGATTTTAGGTCGGTGAACGAAGAGAAGCATCAAGCATAACCGTTAAGCTCGGTGACGAAGAGACATCTGTCTCTTCTCAAACTCCATAGCCATCAGATCTCCTGGAGATGGAGCTAGAGAATTTATGAATTCTCTCAGTTTTTCCTCCATCTCATCTGCCTTCTCCTCCTCTTCGTCAGTTAAGATTTCCTTTTCAGACTGATGCTTATATGGCTCATACTTCGCTGGCTCGGGAGGGATAAAGTTCGAATCGTACCTATAAAGCTCAGGCTTTTCCTTGGTCGCAACCCTTCCAAGCTTAAGCCACATATAGAAACTCCACTTTTCATCTCTTATGCTCCAAGCCCTCCTATAGTAGCCGCTTATTCCAATGGGAGCAGCTTCCTCTTCGCCTTGGACCACGGGAATCAGGTTTCTACCCTGCATCACCTCCGGCACATCTATGCCGAAGAGGCTTAGAACTGTTGGAGCTACGTCTTGAACACCAACAAACGATCTTATACGTTTACTTCTTACTCTCATCTTATCCGGAAGACGGATGATAAATGGGATATGTGAAAGCTCATCGTATGGCCACGGCCTAACCTTCTTTATTATTCCGTGCTCTCCGAGGGGCTCGCCGTGATCTGATAGGAATATTACGGCTGTGTCATCTAAAAGCCCCATCTCATCAAGCTTCTCGAAGAGTAGACCAGTCCATTTGTCACATAGGGAAATCGTTCCGGCATATTGAGCCCTCACATGCCGTATCTCAGCCAGCGACCAATCATCGATGGATCCCCCTCCCCATATTATTGGGAGACCATCATAGTCTGGAACCGGATACATGTCAAGGTACTCTCTCGGCGGATCCCATGGCTCATGGGGATCGAAGCTATCAATTAGAAGGAAGAACTTCTTACTATTCGAGGCTACTCTTTCAAGCCACCTTATAGACGCCTTAATTACCTGTGCTATGTGATGATTCTCCTCACTCTTCCAATGCGCCCTATTCCTTAAATACTGCATGAACTGCCTCTTAACAATACTTACAGATTGACCCGGATAGGCTGGATGCCAGTTTTTATCGCTGTACTTGGATAAATCAATCTTCACATTTGGATCGACTATCCAAGGATCGGATTCTTGTCCTCTAATCCATTCTACATAGTCGAATCCGCGGCTGAAGCCCATATGTGGTTTGTGCATGTGATAAGTATCGGATATTAGAGCGGTAGTGATACCTTTATCCCAAAGAATCTCGGGGAGAATAACATCAAGCTGTTCAAGAGGCTGCCACCCTCTAAATGGCAATGTGTACCGTCCAGTTAGTAAGGAGACCCTCACAGGTATGGTGGGTAACCCCTCAGAATATGCAGAGTCGAAGATTATTGATTCTGCGGCAAATCTATCTATATTCGGCGTCTTGATCCATTCGTTTCCATAGCATCCAAGATGGTCTTTCCGGAGACTATCCTCAACAATCACGATAACGTTCATCTTAACTCGACCTATTAAAATAAATCTTAATATGAAAAAACGCTTATCTCCACAAATAAAGATTATGCATTTTATTCCTAAAAGGCTACGGACATAGCATCTCACTTATAATATTCGGTTAAAGCCTGCTGATCAGACTTTTTAGCTTTAGATATCCTTTTCCATTCTTCACGTTTGAAGAATCCTCCAACCTGCTCTTTGATCCTCTTCGCTATGCTTGGTCCTATTGATGGAAGATTCGATAATGATTCTATTGAAGCCTTTCTCAAGTCCTCTATTGTTCTGAAGCCAGCGTTAAACATGATTCGAGCTCGAACCCTACCAACACCGTCAAGTCTAGCAAGTGGGATGATCTCTGGCTTAACGCCTTTAATGACTCTCTCTCGGAGCTCCGCTATCTTTGGCAGGATATCTCTTTGACGTAGTAGCTTCGCTATCTCTTGAGAAGCGTAAAGAAGCCACTCGCTCGTTGAGATTAGCTGATAGAGATCCCCAGGCTCAACACTAAACATCTCGAGTATCTCATCTTCGGATTTCTCCTCTATCCAAGACTTCAGAACCCATGCGGTTTTAACTTCGCCTAAGAACTCTTCGTAGGCTATGCTGTCAGCCCATTCATCTGGCTTCTCAAACATTAATTCATCCTCGTGCCTTTCCAAAAACATCGATACTCTGTCGATTTCTCTATTTGAACATCTTATCTTTGGAAACATATCTGGCGTATGAGCGATCATATGGAGAAAACTTATCTCGCTTATCTTTGGAGCTCTCATCAGCAATCCGTCTCTTATGATTATCGCCGATAGGGGATCGATATATAGCTGAGAAACTCTTTTTCCGAAGCGTGTAGCTCGGATCTCGGGTCCCTTGACGGTTATCATATCTTCCTTGTACAGGAATTTTAGGATCTTAGAGATAAGCCCCTTCAACGCTCTGAGATCATACTGGTACGCGTAAAGCGTTTTTCCGAAGAAGCTGTATATGCCCTGCTCTGAACGGGCAAATTCTGAAGCTATAGTCGCTAAGACATGTGCTCTCAAAATTCTTTCAACTCCAAGCTTTGACCATATCCTTTCAGGCTTGGCAAGAACAAAGCTCTCGAAAAGATAGTCTCTTTCCTCCTCCGTCTTTGCAATTAAAACGGATTCTCCAACCTCGTCGTATTTTGGCCTTCCAGCCCGTCCAACCATCTGCTTATACTCAAGGACGCTTATTGGATAGTAGCCATATCCAGGTTCATATCGTCTATAATCACTTATAATCACCATACGAGCTGGAAGATTAACTCCAAAAGCAAGCGTAGGGGTTGCAGTTAGAGCCTTTATCCTCCCATCGCGGAAAGCGTCTTCAATTATCCTCCTATGCGTTGGGGATAACCCGGCATGATGGAAAGCGACGCCGCGTCTTACCAGATTCGCGAGTAAGTCACTTATTCTCGTCTTCTCAGTTGAGGAAAGTATAGATTCGGCGACATGATTCAATGCTCTCTTCATACTCTTCGAAAGGATCTCATCAATCTTCGCCGCAGCCTTTCTAGCCAAGCTTACAGCCCTTCTCCTAGTAGATGTAAATATTAATACTTGGCCGCCGTGTTCAATACTATGTAGAGCCAGATTCAACAAAGAATCACTCACTCTCTTTTGGATCTTCATTGACCCGCCATCTTTGAACTGAATCTCGTTGCCCATTAAGACTCCCTCTCGAAGCTTCACGGGTCTCCAGTTGGTAGTTACGGGAATAGCATTAAGCCACTCAGCAATATCCTCCGTATTGCTCACAGTTGCGCTTAAAGCTAGTAGCTGCATCTCTTGATTCACCTGTCTTAGACGGGTTAGCACTATTTCAAGAGTTGGCCCCCGCTCCAAATCGTTTAAGAGATGAATCTCGTCCGCAATTACTAGTGAAACTTCATCAAACCACGGCGCCCGATGACGTAGTAGGGAGTCACACTTCTCATTCGTTGCAACTATTATGTCAAACCTTTCCAGCCAAGGATCGCTACTATCAAAGTCTCCTGTGCTTATGCCGACTCTAACCCTTCTTCCATCCGGCTTTCTCAGATATTCATATTTCTTAAACTCTGCATATTTTTCGCTGGCAAGGGCTCTTAGAGGAGAGAGATAAAGAACTTTCCCCTCCTTTTCCAGTATATGCTTGACCGCGCAGAGCTCGGCGACGAGTGTCTTCCCGGAGGCTGTTGGACTTGCGAGAATAAGATTTCTTCCTTCTAGTGCTCCGGCTCTAATAGCCTCCACTTGGGGGGGAAATAGTTCTCGGATTCCGGAATCTGCAAGGATCCTTTTTGCTTCTTCGGGTATATCAAGCTCTTCGCAGAGCAAAATCTTCAGCCCTTATTAAGTCTTCTTTAGATACCCATCTCTAGGCTCGTATATTGTGCCCTCTCTAAGAAGCTGGCCTATCAGCTTTTCAGCCTCAGCCCTTGTGAGATCATACTCCGATGTGAGTTTCTCTATCAGTTCAGACCGCTTAGCCACCCCCGTCTCTCTTTCCATTTCAACCATAACGTTTAGAACTAAGCGAAGCTTGTCTTGGAGACTCTTAGGCTTCCCCGTCATAATTATGTCGATATCAATCTTATTAGATGAGACATCTATACCAGCCTCCTCAAGAGATCTCTTCATAATTACTATGGCATGTTCAGCATCCTCAATAAGCACACGATCTCTCAAAGCCGCGCGAGCCCTAGCCTCAGCTATCCTCACAAGAGACTCAAGCTGACGCGCAGTTATCGCTATAGGAGAACCTTCAGACTCGCTAGCTGAACGCATTTCGAGATAGAACTCCTTAAGCCGCTTCATAGCCTCCGGAGTTAAGATGGGGTTTATGCCTCTAGCATACGCAATATACTTTCTCAGAAGATCTGGAGGGATAACTGGCTCTGCCGGTGGAGCACGTCTCCTATGCATCTCTAGAATATGCTCGCTCATTCGAGCATCACGTTCCCTTTCCGGAGTATCTCTCAAGACAAAGATCAAATCGAATCTTGAGAGTATTGTAACTGGAAGAGAGATGTTCTCGGCAACAGTTCTGTAAGCATCATATCTTCCAAGAGCCGGGTTCGCAGCGGCTAAGATGGCGGTCCTAGCGTTGAGAGTTGCAACTATTCCCCCCTTTGCAATTGAGATCGTATGTTGTTCCATAGCCTCATGTATGGCAACCCTATCCTCAGGACGCATCTTATCAATCTCATCGATGCATGCTATGCCACGATCAGCCAGAACAAGAGCTCCCGCCTCCAGAGTCATACCTCCAGTTGAGCTTGGCAGGACAGCTGCAGTTAATCCAGCGGCCGTCGTTCCTCTTCCACTTGTATATAAGCCTCTAGGAGCAATTCGAGGAACATATCTGAGGAGCTGAGACTTCGCTGTTCCCGGATCTCCGACCAGCAAAATATTGAGTTCTCCTCTTATGTTTATGTCTGGTAGACGCTTTGGAACTCCTCCAAAGAGTAGATACATTATGGATTCTTTAATATGCTCATAACCATAGATTGAGGGAGCTATAGAGTTAATGATCTTTTCATGAACGTTTGAATCCTTAGCTATCTCGAGTATCTTCCGCTCCTCCTCCGGAGTGATTTCTATAGATTCAGGTTCCTTCCCTTTAGTATCGATGAAATTCGCATCTAAGTAGAGACCGAACGCTCTCAGCTTCCCCCTCCTCGAAGAAGATCTATCCTCAGCTCTAACTATGCCAACCACATAGATGCGGTCTCCAGGCTGCGCAATATTCACTAGATCCTTGCCTATGAGTTGAATATTTAATGAGCGGGGAGTCTGTCCAGGAGGCAGCTCCTCGGGATACTCTTGAATTCGAATCTCCTGCGAATCGACGAATTCAGACTCTTCCTGAACAAAGTCAAATTTTCCAGTCGATCTACAGTCTGGATTTGTGCATCTGGATGGAGGAGTAAGGAACATTCCTGTCTGGGGCACATCTATTAGCTGGTCGCATCTTCTGCATCTGAAAATTGCCTTTGTAACCAGTGGTCTAACGTTCGTCGCTCGTATCACTATTCCCTCTATCATGACGAGCTTGCCTATATGCTCGGAGCTGAGGCTTCTCAGAGGAGTTACGTAGGGAATCCCTCTTATCCTAACGGTGACCCCTTGCTCTCTTATCTTCTCAGCATATTCTGGATCCTGTATTTGTAACTGGTCGAAAGCGGCGTTGTTTGCATATTTAAAGTATTCATCTGGCTTTTCAAGTAGGCCTTCCGCCAATTTACTATCAGCAACAAGTATATCTTCAAAATCAATGATGAGAGAAGATGAGCTATTAAGCGCCATTCGAGATATTCTCTCACGATACTTATCTGACTTTAGTATGAGCTGAAATCTTTCTTGAGGCTTCTCTATAACTATTTCCGTCATCTCATCTTCTCCTAGAGAATTCTATTCCTCCACTCATTTATAATGTGACTTAACTCGCTGTATAAGGCCATCTCCTCTGGAGTTAGATTCCTTACAGCTTGACTTTTCTGACTTGGAGTAGACGCAAGGGAAACTATCTTTTTAAGCCGGCAACTAACAATATCCTTTGAGAGGTTCTCAACATATTCGTATTCTCTCATTTTATCTGGGCTTAGCCGAGAGGCTTTTTTGAGGCTTTTCAGAATCCGTCTTAGTCGGGGATAAAAGTCTTCTGGAAGAGATGAGAGGCTACTTAGAGGCTGAATACGCTCTCTATGAAGTATTGGATATAGAGTTGAAGCGGATAATTCTTCATCCTCCCTTAGGCGAACTATGCTTTCTTCTTCAAGCTTCTCAGCTACCCAGCGCTTCAATTCGTATCTACTTCCCTCCTCAAATGGCCCCACTGTGAAGCCGGCTAGTTCGATCTTTGGAGAGCTTCTTAAAGCGATCACTCTCGAAGGTTTATTCTCAAATATATAATCCGCATCTTCAATACTTGATATAATCCTTTTCTCAGACAAAGCCGATCCTCAGCCCAGTTAAAGCCCAAAAATATTGATGGAAAAAGAAATATAATAAAGATACGATGCTTCTTCTTTCTTAGAAGATTCCCTTTTCTAGCCTAAAAATCGGATTGAAGAGATTCTAGAAGGAATAAATTTTCGCCTCATAGGAACGCAGCTTCTCCACAAATACGAGGCAAAAATAGAAAAAAATATTTAAACTTTTTAAATATATGCAACAAGGCATATTTTGCTTGTGACCGGAAAAGAAAATTTAAGGTGAAGATAGGCGAGGCAATTCAAGACGCTATATTATATCTACTTAGCGATCACTATGCTTCTCGGCGTCTTAACATGGTACATTCCCACCCTGATCTTTGCTCCCTCCCGCTTGTTTACTCTATGCCTCTTTACTTTTAATGATACGATTCCTCATTTGTGCGTGACAGCAACGCGCGGAGACTAGAAAAACCTATTCTCCTCATATTTGCTTACATATCTTTTCTCCATAAACGCCTTTACGTTGGAATAGGAGCGTCTTCCTCCTACTCTTCTCGCCGTCAATCAGAGTTGAGATGTAAAGGAGCTCATCCCAAGAAAGAATATCAAGAATATTGAGCGAATCGAAAGTTCAAAAGGAACCATAATGCTTCAGAGCTCTTTCAATGAGCTCATCTTTACTCCCTGAAACTGGCAATCCCTTAGAGACGCGCAGCTTCTTCAACTTCACCTTCACAACGTGTTTCTTCAAGAAAGACTTGACAAAACCTTCATTAAGCATTCGGACACCGAAGCAGACGATTATATGGTTATCTTCATTAAAAAACAAAATGATAGTCATATATCAGCAAATTAAAAGCAGAAGAAACCCCTCAATAGGGGAGATTTATTAACCTTCATGTGTAATCTTCTCCTGAAAAGTTTTGAAGGGATATCTTTAAGCGAGCTATATATACTTAAAAGGGGAAAGCCGTGCGGTTGCATGTTTATAAGAAAGGCTTTAGAGCTCTGGGGATATCGGAGAGCTTCGTTAAGGGTGTAAGCAAAGAATCAATTCTAGCAGGTGTAGTTATGCGAGCAGATATGAAAATTGATGGATTCACCTTTTCTAGGGTGACTGTCGGAGGAACGGATGCAACAGAAAAAATTTTAGAGATGTACAAAAGGCTCAGGAGAGACGATATAAATCTTCTCTTGCTAAATGGATGCGTCATAAGCTGGTACAACGTGATAGATCTACATAGGGTCGCTGAGGAAACGGGGTTGCCGTTAATCTGTGTGACATATAACGAATCAGCCGGATTAGAGAGATACTTCCGTGAACTATTTCCAGAAGATTGGGAACAGCGCGTTGAGATATATCGAAAGAACAAAGGTAGAGTGCCCGTGAAGCTCTTCACGGGTCACATTGTTTATATCAGATATATAGGCATGAAGATTGAAGAAGCTAGAGAAGTGCTGAACAGATTCACGTTTGAAGGAGCTATTCCTGAACCTTTAAGAATATCCAGGTTGCTTGCTAGATCTATAGTTAAAAGTTTAGATGCATCGATGTGAACCGTATGAACGCATTTGAGAGAAAACTTGAAGAGATAAAAAGGATACTTGAAGAGCTGAGGCAGATATCATCTGAGGGCGCCCTTATAATTGTTGAGGGTGAGAAAGATGTCAAATCTTTGAGAAACCTCGGGATAGAAGGAGAAATCTTGCCCGTGAAAGCCTTCGGCAGGAGCTTTATTGATGTTCTTGGAGAGATAGAACAGTGGAGGATGATGGAGGTTGTTCTTTTGATGGATTTTGACAGGAGAGGAAGAGAATGGACGATGCGTTTAACTAAGCATTTGGAGGCGATGAAAGCTAAGCCTAATCTTACTTTATGGAGGAGACTGCTCAGCCTAACTGGGAGAGATGTTAAAGATATAGAAGGTCTATCTAGATATATTAATACCTTAAGAGAAAAAATAGGTAAAGATATATTGAGCAGTTGAGAGTTAAAATAGAAAACGTGTTAAATGTATAGTGAGTAATATTTCATGGCATTATGAGGTGATAGAATTGTCTTCTCAATCTTTCTTGGTTAAATATGTCATTAAAGCATATTTCGAAGTCGAAGGAGTTGTGGAGAGACCTGACGTTATAGGAGCGGTCTTCGGACAGACAGAAGGCTTATTCGGCTCCGAGCTAGATCTGAGAGAACTTCATAAGACTGGCAGAGTAGGTAGAATAGAGATCGAACTTAAATCTGAAAAAGATAGGACGAAGGGAAAAATAATAATCCCGACAAGTTTAGATAGAGTCTCAACGGCCATAATAGCCGCCAGTATTGAAAGCATAGAAAGAATAGGACCATGTAAGGCTCATGTCTGGCTGGAGAAGATAGAGGATGTCAGAGAAGCAAAACGTAAGGCTATAATTGAAAGAGCTAAAGAGATACTTCATCAATGGAATCTTGAAAAACAGCCTGAAACAGAGGAAATATTCAGAGAAGTCTCCGAGATCTTAAGAATCAGCCGCGTCCAGAAATATGGACCCGAAAAATTAACAGCGGGGCCCGATATAGATTCCGCTAAGGAGATAATAATTGTCGAAGGAAGAGCGGATGTCATCAACCTACTTAAGATCGGCATACAGAATGTCATAGCTCTTGAAGGAGTGAAAATCCCAGAGACCATAATAAGGCTAACTAAGGAGAAGGAGGCAACAGCTTTTCTGGACGGGGATCATGGAGGAGACCTGATACTTAAGGAGCTTCTTCAAGTGGCTAATATAAAGTATGTTGCCAGGGCCCCTAAAGGTAAGGAGGTTGAGGACCTAAACGCAAGAGAGATTAAAGAAGCCCTTAAAAACAGGATTTCGGTTGAAGAGCTTCTAAAAAGGAGAAAAAGAAAGAAGATTTTTGTCTCCAAGGAGATTGAAGAAGCCATTAAGGAGTTAAAGGGCACCCGAGAAGCAATCCTTCTAGATGAAAAGATGAATGAGATAAGCCGTCTTCCAGTCAGCGAGCTAGCTGAGAAGCTGAAGGAGATGGATGGCGTTAATACCGTGGTCTTTGACGGAGTCATAACCCAGAGGCTTGTTGATATCGCAAGTGAAAAGAACATCAAGTATCTAATCGCTGTAAGAATATCCGACGTAATTAAGCAATCGCTTAATGTTAAGCTTTTAACTTTCAATAATATATCGAATTAGATTCTTTAGGAGAAGAAGTCGGCGAGCGTCTTCGGCTTCTTCACCTCAGCAACTATCAGATCTTTCTCCTCTACACCAAACATCGAAAGAATTCTAAGAGCCGCCGGGACTATCTGTTTTTTAATGTAGTATTCAATATCAATATCCTTGTAAGAAGCCAGGATGCAGGGCTTCGCCTTCTCATAAAGCCTTCCAGGACCATGTATTATAACGTAGCCTACCTGGTCTCCTGTCGTCAAGCTCCATCCCATCCTCTTCAGGATTCTAGCGGCTTCTACATGGGGCGCATTCACCTTATACTTCTCCACAGGTCTGGTGAGAGTCTTCCATATCACCAGATCCCGGTATGGAATTTTATGCTCTCGCAGATCAGCTATAAGGGAACGGACAAATTCGACAGCCCTGCTTACGGAATTTTCTTTCAGTATCATCTCTAAGACGCGTTCCTGCGTCGTCTTAGCAACGTTCGCCCAGTCTCCACGGACAACTTCCAAGCCGACATTATCTAAGCTACCGTCTGGAAGAAGACCGCAGTATCGCTTCTTAGCCTCCGTAAATAAAATTTTCTTATATATCTTCTCAGGTCTTATTTCTAGACCGAGCTCCTCCCGAATCCTTTTAACGAGCTTCTCGACTTTTTCAGGTTCATACTTTATGAAAAGACTGTCAGTGTCTCCATATATTATCTCTAGACTGAGTTCCTTCGCCATATCTACGCTCTTCATGATCACGCTTCTTCCCCAGGCAGCAGTAGCTTCCGCAACGGGTTTTCTGAACCACCGCGCGCCCACCCAGCCTGCGTATCCATATGCAGCATTCGTGATCACTTTAACTGCCTTTTGTCTTGCATCTAGAAGGTGATAATCTATGCTTCTAGGATCCACTTTCTTCATCA
>PIYH01000016.1 GCA_003601695.1 Candidatus Bathyarchaeota archaeon | reverse complement strand
GCTAGGTGATTACATGACAAGAGTTAAGGGAATAATCTTCGACTTAGATGGAACCCTAGTCCGCCTACCCATAGATTGGCGTAGAGTACTGAATACCATTGAGCAAATACTTGGAGTGAAGATAAAGTCACTCATAGGATTATATACAGAGATTTGGGGAACAAAAACCTACGAGGTTATCTCTCGCAAAGTTGAAGAGTTTGAAATGGATTCCCTCGATAAAATGGAAATCCTAGATGACTCGCCGAGACTCTTGAAAGAATTATCGACAAAATATCTTGTAGGGCTAACTACGTTTCAAAGCAAGAAAGTTGCGAGAAAAATCCTCGAGAAGATAGGCGTGGAGAAGATAGTAATGGCTACAAGAGATGATGCTCCGACACGCGTAGGTCAGATAAGCCTAGTGATCTCATCAACATCACTAGGTCCAAGAGACTTTTTAGTCATCGGAGATCGACTTAACGATGTTTATTCTGCGCTTAAGGTTGGATGTAACGCTGTTCTCGTAGACAGAATCGGAAGAAGCATACAAGGCAGAAGAGAATTCACTGTGATTCGAAACCTGAGAGACTTGCTGAGAATAATCAGAGAAAATGAAAAGAGGATGAATCAATAAGCACAGCAGTCTCTTACAGATTTAAAAAGGCTTCGAGGATCCTCTCACAACATTTATATTTCTACGAATCAGAGAAAGATTTGGTGTACCATTTGAGTGTGGATATAGCTCTAGAAGAGATTTCTCGCATAGAAGAGCTGATTAGACCTTACCAATATCAAGCCTACGAGGCTGAGAAAGCCCTGAAAATCTTATCAGATCTTCGAGAGTCTCTGAATAGAATGGATAAAGAGAAAATCGCAGATGCCCTGAAGAAGCTCTCAGACATCGAATCTCGAGCCGCACCTTATAGAAGCTTCGGTATCGTGGAGAGAGCGTTACAACATGCCAAGAAGTTAAAGGAAGAATTAGAAAAAATTCTCGAAGGCTGAATTATACTTGACGTTGCCTCAAGATGACTGTGAATAATCATTTTTATTTAATTTTTTAGTGAAGACAAGATTTTAATCTTTTCATATTCTCCATCTAGAGATCACTATACAGATGATTATCAAGACTACTGATAGAATTAGCACCATTTCTGGACGGATTCTTATCCCGGGAGTATCCTCCTCAAAGAACCTGAGTAGTCCAGCTCCAGTCGCGGGCATGGGAGCCCTTCGTTCTCTCCGCCTCTTTCTTTTACTCATCATTCATCATCCGCAATAACCATTAATATATCATAAACATGAAATATTAATGATGATGAATATTTAATTTATTCTGTTGCTTGTGATGCCGCCGAATAGGAGTTTTTTTATTTTCATGTGAGAAAATATATGTTATGCATACTAGATACATCTTCGTAACGGGTGGAGTTATTTCGGGTTTAGGTAAGGGGATAGTCACATCCTCAATAGGCAAGATGCTTCAGTTTCGAGGCTTTAAGGTAACAGCATGCAAGATAGATCCATACATAAATTATGATGCTGGAACGCTTAGACCTACGGAGCACGGTGAGGTTTGGGTTACTGAGGACGGAGGCGAGATCGATCAAGATCTTGGACATTACGAGCGATTTCTAGATATCAATATACCTAAGAGCCATAACATCACAACTGGTCAAGTGTTTTATGAGGTTATCAGGAAGGAAAGAGAGGGAAAATACTTAGGGCAGACTGTCCAGCCGATACCGCATGTGACCGATGAAATTAAGAGAAGAATAAGAAAGATCGCTAAGGAGTCAAAGGCAGATTTTGTCCTAGTTGAGATCGGAGGAACAGTTGGAGACTATGAGAATGTGCTTTTTCTTGAGGCAGCTCGGCAGATGAGACTTGAGAAGGAGGAAGTACTATATGTTCACGTAGCTTATCTGCCTATACCTAAGAGTCTAGGAGAGATGAAGACTAAGGCTGTTCAACATTCCGTCCGTGAACTTGGACGCTTCGGAATTCAACCGGACTTCATAATTGGAAGGGCAAGTACGCCTCTGGACGATGTAAGGAAGAAGAAGATCGCTCTATTCTGTAACGTAAAGGAGGAAGATGTTATATCAGATCCAAATATTGAAAATATCTACAAGTTACCGTTGATTTTTGAAGAAGAAAAATTCGGAGACAAGATTCTTTCAAAATTCGGATTACCGCCCATAAAGCCCAGAAATGAGGGGTGGAAGAGATTTATCGAGAAGGTTGAGAATCTAAAGGAGACCGTTAAGATCGGAATTGTGGGAAAATACTTCGATATAGGGAAATTTAAGCTTCCAGACTCCTATATATCCGTTATAGAAGCAATAAAACATGCGGCTTGGAATAGTAATAGGAAACCAATTATTGAATGGATAGATTCTAAAGATTTCGAGAAAGAAAAGGAAAACCTTTCCATATTAGATGGAATGGATGGAATAATAGTTCCGGGTGGATTTGGAAAAACGGGCATTGAAGGCAAAATAGCGGTAGTAAGATACGTTAGAGAGAAGAAGATACCATTCCTTGGCTTATGTCTTGGTTTGCAGCTCGCAGTTATAGAATTCGCAAGGGATGTCTGCGGCTTAAAGGATGCAAACTCTTCTGAATTCAATCCTGATACGCCGCACCCAGTAATTGATCTTTTACCCGAGCAAAAAGAAGTGCTTAAGAAATCAAGATATGGAGCAACCATGCGTCTTGGAGGACAGCTAGTAAAGATCAAGCCTGGAACTCTAGCTCATCGCCTCTATAAGAAGACAGAAGTGATTGAGAGATTTAGGCATAGATATGAGATTAACCCTAAGTATGTGCGGCTTCTCGAGTCATATGGCTTCGTATTCTCCGGTATGACCCCGGATAGAAAGATAATGCAGATAGGGGAGCTTCCAAGCCATCCATTCTTTATCGGAAGCCAGTTCCATCCAGAGTTCACATCAAGAGTTCTTAAGCCTAACCCTCTCTTTAAAGGCTTAATTAAAGCCAGCATAGAGCGAAGCAGAAAATCAAGGGGGAGAAAAAGTTAAAATCTTTAGAAACCCAAAATACATCTTCAAGATATAATTTGGAAACGAAAGCCTTTTTTTGAGAAATACTATTCTTTTTAACGGTTTAAAAGGAGTGATGAATCCTTGAGAATTGGAGTTCTTACAGGAGGTGGAGACGCTCCCGGACTAAACGCAGCGATAAGAGCTATAGTGAAGAAATCTGAGAAATATGGATACGAGGTAATTGGAATCTGCCGCGGCTGGGCTGGTCTTCTAAACCTAGACACGATGGATCTCAAATACAAGGATATAAAAGACATAATACGTCGAGGCGGAACAATACTGAAGACCTCCAGAACAAATCCTATGAAACTCGAGGACGGCATAAAGAGAACTTGTGAAAACTTTAAGAAACTCGGATTAGACGCGCTTATAGCTATCGGAGGAGACGATACGTTAAGCGTGGCGGCTGCGCTGAGCGAAGCTGGACTAAATGTGGTTGGAATCCCGAAGACTATAGATTATGATGTTCCCGGAACCGAGTTCACGATAGGATTTGACACAGCTGTGAACACGTCTATGAGGCTTATAGAGAACTTGAAGGATACAGCTGAATCTCATGACAGGGTATTCGTAGTCGAAATAATGGGGAGACATGCAGGATGGATTGCATTATACTCTGGACTTGCCGCTGGAGCGGACCTCATACTGATACCTGAGGAACCATTCAGCATAAAGGAAGTAACAGAATTCGTTAAGAAGAAGATTGAAAGGGAAGGAAAAGGACCAATAATCATAGTCGTCGCAGAGGGAGCCTTAATAAAAGATTATAAGGGACCCATAACGAAGGACGCTACGGTTGATCAGTTCGGCCACGTCCGTCTGGGAGGAATAGGTGAGTTCCTAGCTAAGGAGATAAGTAAGGCTACGGGAGCTGAGACTAGAGCCTGTGCGCCAGCTCATGCGATAAGAGGCGGACCGCCAACTGTTCGCGACCGATTCATCTCAACGAGGCTGGGTCTAGCGGCTGTTGATCTCGTTAAGGAAAGAAAATATGGGTATATGGTTGCTTTGAAGGGCACAGAGATCGTTCATGTGCCACTTTCAGAGGTAACTAGAAAAACTAAGACCGTAGACAAAAAACTCTATGAGGAAGCGAAAGTCTTCTTCGAATAATCTTTCACATCTTTGATTATTCTGGCTAAAGCGTAATTTCAACACTGTTTGTCTTTAAGAATTTCTCAAGCTCATGCTTATAAGGCAATGCCGTTATAGCTCCGCGTTTCGTGACGACGAGGGCTCCAACAGCATTCGCCACTAAAAGGCATGTATGCAGGTCCCACTCCCTCACTAGCCCCGTTAGAAGACCTGCATTCCATCCATCTCCAGCGCCAGTAGTATCTATAGCCTTCACTTTGAAGGCTGGAAGATGCTCTTTCTCTCCTGTTTTCATCTGCAGGAAAGCTCCCTTAGATCCCATCTTCACTCCAACGATATCAACTCCATATTTAAAGGCTTTCTCAGCGACTTTCTCCGGGTTCTCAGTTCCGAAGATAAAGGCAGATTCTTCTAAGGAGAATGTTGCTATGTTTGAGAGCCTCAGCGCTTTTCTATAAACTCTCTTGATAGTCTCAGCGGATCTCCAGACATCAAGTCTCAAAGTTGGATCAAACGATATGCGGATGCCCAAAGACCTAGCTTGCTTAACGGCTTCGAGAATCGCTCTTCCAGATGGATTCTGGGATAACGAGAACCCCGAGATATGTAGTATCTTCGCCCTAGAGATATAATTCACGTCAATGTCCTCGATAGATAGTGAACTATCAGCCGTTCCAGAGACCCAAGGCTTCCTATAGAAGATAAATGTTCTTTCGCCCGTCTCGGGCTCATTGGCCACAAAGCTTATCGTCGTCCGCATGCCCTTCTTAATCTTCACATGAGAAGTATCGACTCCATTACCCTCTAATTCACGTATCAGAAACATTCCAAATGGATCCTCGCCGACAGCTGTCACTACTCCTGTCCGAAGGCCCAGTCTAGCTGCACCGACTATCGTATTCATCGGCGCTCCTCCGAAACATTTCTGGAAAAGTCTCACATCTATATATGACCCATACTCCGCGGCGACAAAGTCTATTAAAATCTCACCCATTCCTATCAGGTCTAGAGACATATTTGATACGCCTCCAAAGCTACTCCTTTTTACATAGCTTGCTAATACCGTTCATATAAGGCCTTAGAACCTCAGGAATTATCACAGAGCCATCTTTCTGCTGGTGCTGTTCAAGTATCGCTATCATTGTTCGGCTGGTTGCGAGCGCCGTACTGTTCAGCGTATGCACGTATCCTTTAGGCGGCTTTCCGACTCCCTCCCGATATTTTATCCCAAGTCTTCTAGCTTGGTAATCTGTACAGTTAGAGTTTGAGCCGGCTTCACGGAATTTTCCATCAGCCATCCATACCTCTGTATCGTACTTCTTCGCTGCAACCGTGCCTATATCTCCAGTGCATACATTAACAACTCGATAGTGTAAGCCGAGTTTCTGATAGAGCTCCTCGCAGTTTCGTTGAAGTTCCTCATGTATCTCCCAAGATTGCTCGGGCAGACAGAAAACGAACTGTTCAATCTTGTTAAACTGATGCATACGGAAGAAGCCCTTCGTGTATTTTCCATGGGTTCCTATCTCTTTTCTGAAGTTTGTGCTTATGCCAACGAACTTCATTGGAAGGTCGTTTTTCAGAAGAGTCTCATTCATGAACATCGCAGCTATAGGATGCTCACTTGTAGCAATTAAATAGTGATCTTCTCCCTCAATTTTATACATTACATCTTCGAAGTCTGAAAGGTCCGTTACGCCTTCATATGGTTTTCTACGCATCATGTACGGTGGCTCGATGAGAGTATAGCCTTTCTCCATTAGAAAGTTTATTGCGAATCTTTGAATAGCAAGGTCAAGTAGTACAAGCTCATCCTTCAAGTAGTAGAAACCCGTGCCAGCGACCTTATTAGCTCTCTCCTCATCAACAAGTCCTAAATTCAAAACTATCTCAAGATGATTCTTCGGTTCAAAGTCGAACTTAGGAGGGGTCCCCCACCTTCTTATCTCCACATTATCATTCTCGTCTTTACCATATGGAACAGATTCATGTAGAAGATTCGGAATCCGTATAAGAAGCTCTCGGGCATGTCGTCTAGCTTCCTCGACCTTCAAGCTGAGCTGATGAACCTTTCTCTGTATAACTTCAGCCTCCTTAAGGAGATCTATTATGTCTAAGCCTTGCTTCTTCCTCTTAGCTATCTGGAGACTTAAATCATTCCTTCTTCTCCTATAGTTGTTAACCTCTGTTTGTAGAGCCCTCCAAGTATTGTCTGCCTCTATGAACTTGTCAAGCAAAACCAAATATTGAGGGTTGTTCCGCCTTTTAAGGTTCTCTCTAACCAGATCTGGATTCTTTCGAATCAGATTTATGTCAATCATCCCTCTGATTCTCCGATCGCTCAAGGGGAATTAATCAGCAAATCTACTAATAATTTTTAGCATCTCTAATCTTTCACCAAACCTTTTAATATTAGTGGTCTGTCAATTATTTGAATCGTGCGAGGTAGACAAAGTGTCGAGGAGAGGACGTGTTAGGGATAAATGGCGTAGCAAAAGATGGTTCACTGTACTAGCTCCTGAATGCTTCGGAAATGTTGAAGTCGGATCGATCGTCGCTGACGAGCCGGAGAAGCTTATTGGCAGAACTGTTGAGTCCACACTCTATGATATAACCGAGGATTTTGCCCATCAATATTTGAAGATATACTTTCAGATCTGCGATGTTCAGGGGAGAAGAGCCCTAACAATATTTAAGGGACATGAGTATTCAAGAGATTATCTTAGAAGTCTTGTTAGGCGGAGGACAACAAGAGTAGACTGTATAGTAGATGTTATGACGAAGGATGGATATACGCTCAGGGTCTCGGCGGTTGCATTCACCCTCGTGAGAATAAAAACCTCGCAGGAGAAAGCAATCCGCACTATTATGAAAAAGGTTATTGAAGAGAAGGCATCTTCTCTCTCATTCGATCAATTCGTGCAAGAGGCTGTGCTTGGAAAGATAGCGTCAGACATATATAATGAGGCTAAGAAGATCTTGCCTTTACGTCACGTTGGGATAAGGAAGTCTAGGTTACTTTCTAAGCCTCCCCTTAAGGCTGAGGGGCAAGTAGAAACAGTTGAGAAAGAAACTTAAAATTGAAGTATAACTTGCATTTGGGAATAAAATGGGGCGTTTGAGACCATCGAATGATCATCAGACTTTAAGGAGAATGATTGCTCGGGAAGCTGCATTTCTTATTTATACATCTCAAGAGAAAGAGTATAAGCAGGCGAAGATCAGGGCGGCGGAGACTCTTGGGGTAAGGATTTTACCCTCGAATAGAGAGGTAGCTGAAGAGCTTGATGCAATCGCAACGGAGCTTGAGGGGAGAGAAAGACTTAAGCGGCTAGTTAGGATGCGTAAAGAAGCCTTAGAGATTATGTGGTGCCTTAAGGCTTTCAAACCAAGGCTTATAGGAAGCGTCTGGAGAGGCACAGCTCACAAAAACAGCGATATCGACATCATCGCATACTCCGCAAATCCTGAAACAGTTTTACAAAAGCTGCGAAAGAAGCATTTCACAATCTCCGAGGTCAAGGAGGTTCAAGTACATAAGAATGGAAATAAACGATCTTCACTTCATATCTTCGTTTCTCTTCCTTCTGGAGATGAGGCAGAGATAATTGTGAAGGGAACAGATGAGGAGCATATAGTTGAGAAATGCGAGATCTATGGAGACATAATTAAAGGGCTTAATATCAGCCAATTGAAGAATATTATTGAGAGAGATCCTTACATGAAATTTGTCCCCAGATCTTGACGCATTAATTGGGCTCTACAAATCCCGGAGTATAATGGGGAAGATTATGGAGGGGTGAAGAGATAGTAAATGCTGCAAAAATCCTTCTAAGCCGTGGCATTAAATACTTAAAGATAAGCTTAGCGAAGATCGCTAAAGGTTTAACTTTTACGAATCTTCATCTTTTGTGGATATCTATCATTAGTAGTTAGAGACTCATCACGAATAGAAGACGGTCAACCAGTTCTTTATACCTATTTCTTATCGTCACCTCAGTGACCTTTGCTATCTCAGCTATCTCCCGCTGCGTCCTTCTTTCACCAACCAGAACCGAGGCTATATAGCTCGCCGCAGCCGCTATTCCTGTTGGACCCCTGCCAGATGTTAATCTAAGACGCTTGGCTACTAGCAGAATCTCATTCGCTATCTCTTCAACTCTACCTTGCATTGTGAGCTGATTTGAGAATTTGGAGATATAATGGCTCGCCTTTACGGGGGGGATGAAAAAGCCGAGTTCCTTCACCAAGAAACGGTAGCTCCGGCCTATCTCCCTTTTACTCAGATTTGAAGCCCTCGCTATCTCATCTAAGGTACGGGAGAGTCTACATTGCCTACACGCGATATAAACCGAGGCTGCGCTTATGCTCTGAATTGATCTACCGCGGATAAGACGTTCCTTCACGGCTTTCCTGTAGATTACAGAAGCTGTTTCAAGAATGTTTCGGGGCAATGACAGGTTACTCGCTATCTTCGTTATTTCCGAAAGGGCGAATGCGAGATTTCGTTCCATAGCGTCTGAGACCCGAATACGTCTCTGCCATCTCCTAAGACGATAAATTTGAGCCTTCTTTCCGCTTGAAAACTTCTTTCCATACACATCCCGATCATGCCAGTCTATCATTGTTGAGAGTCCCTTGTCGTGGATCGTATATGTTACTGGAGCGCCGGTTCGGGCTCTTTTCTCTTTCTGCTCATTATCGAACGCCCTCCACTCCGGACCACGATCAGCTATTCCCATCTCGATGACATAGCCACATTCCATGCATACGATCTCAGCGGAGTCGTAATCTCTCATAAGCCTGGTGCTTCCACATTCCGGACACTGCCTTATATTGAGAATGGATGGAGGCGGATTCTCACGTTTTCTCTTCATCTTTTTCTTTTACTCCTCTTTCTTTGTTTTGAGAGCGAATAATACAGAATCTTACCAACATAACTAGAGGCATCTCCACTCTCAATATTAACTTCAATATAAGGTGCCTTTATGGGTCCAAAAATGTCTGAGACCCTTCCAATAACCCTCTCGTTTCTGTCAAAAACTTTCTCGCCGATTTTGAGAGGCTTCGTCGTCTTTATTACTGCTTTTTCGCGGGGGCTTATATGCATGACGCGTCCTATCTTCCTCAAAATGGCAAGTTGCCTCCAGAAACCGAAACATAGAAATGAAATAAACATGATATTTAAAGTTTTTCTCATTATGATCTGGATTTTTCGTCCTCAAGCATTAACGCAACTTCTTTCAAGATCTTATTCTTTGGTTTAGTCTTTTTAGCAAGTACTACTCCGCTTTTCTTCCAGTGAATTCTCGGATAAGCGGCGTCTGGAACGAGCCTGTAAGGCACCCCAAGACGCTTCAACGCTTTTCCTATCTTCTCTAAGCTCGGATGAGACCTAGCAAGTTTCTTCGGAACTCTTCGCCCCTCTCTCCTAGTCTTTGTGGAGTCGAAATAAACAGGCCATAATGCTATTTCATCGCGATTCCGCATTTAAGCCCCCCGAAAACTGCCAATTAGAAGGGCGGGATTATTCACGCTTAGATATTAGGATAGCGTTCAAGACTCCTGACTGTCCAGGTCTGGAGGTTACGCGGACTCTTCCAAAGGAGGTCTCTAAAATCGCTCCTTTAGTTATCACGTTTCTTCTGTCATAATCAACGTTAGCAGGGTTTTTGATCACTCTGAGGATCTCCACCTTCTTAGTCTCGCCGGTTTCGGGATCTGAGACGTTCACCCACTTCGTGCTCAGCAATCGAACTTTAACGTTTCCGCCTCTTCTCCTATCAAGTTTTGTTCTGAACTCGCCTATCGTGGTCTCGGTTGGAAATGAACCTCTCTCGAATCTTCTTCTCTTCCTATATATATGCCTCTTTCCGCCTGTTGGCTTTCTCTTGTGCAGATCGCTGTGCCAAGGCATCCCTTAACCTTCACCTCGAATCTGAGAAGTCTCCGATTAATATAAATTTAGCGGAATCTTTTGAGTCCTATTTGTTCTTCTCCGCTTTATCATTCCTTTTTTTATTTCCTATGCCGCTCAGTATCCTAACAATCTGCCTCTTCATCACTGCAGGATTATGGCTCAGCCCAAAATAGTCAGCGAAATACTCGGTTGTCCTCAGTATCTTGTTTCTCCCAGACCGCTTTCTCTTAACAAGCCCCATCTCTAGAAGCTGCTTTATATGCTTATAGGCGTGGGTTCCACGCGCGGAGATCACTTGCTTCTGTGGGACAGGCTGTCTATAGGCTATATATGCGAGAGTTCTAAGCGGGCCGTCTGTGAGAAGAGGCTTAACTGCAAGCCTCCTAACTTTTGAGGCATATTCAGCCTTTAGCTGGAGAACGAATCTTTGATCATCAAGCTCCAAAACCTCAAGAGAGGAGTTACGCTTCTGATACTCTTTTATAAGCATTCTCGCAAGTTCTCTAATCTTCCGCTTAGATCTTGAACCTATTATGCTTCCTAAAGTTTTTAGGTCGAGGGGGCGGCCAGAAACGTATAGAGCCGCCTCTATCAGGGAAATCTTCCTCCTCACATCCTCCTCTTTGGATCCTTCATGCCCTTCATTACTTGGTTTCCCCATCAACTGTACCCTCGCCTAGAGTTATGTAGATCTCATCTGAACCTTCACTTTGCCATAGCGAAACCTTCTTTCTATGAGCAAGAAATAGTAGTATTATGAAGTCTCTCACCTGCTCAATCTTTTTTAGCCCTTTAATGAGGCTTGAAAAAGTAGCTATTTCTCCTCTTCTGATGATCGAATGTATCCTCTGGAGAAGGATCCTCATCTGCTCTTCCATTTCCATTAGATAGACGCTGACTTGAGGTATTACTTCCTGCGGGGGAGAAAATAATTCGCCACGCTGGGGCATTTTGATCCTAAATGTCTTCTCTGTTTTGAGAGCATCCTCTAATGCCTCCAACAGATTTCGAATAGTAGTGGTTGTCAATTCGTATCGTAATGGAAGAATAAGGGGCGCTGGGACATAGTCGGGGTTTGGTTTGGGAGACGGTGAAGAAGAAGGCTCCTCAAGCTTTAGTAAAAGTTTAGACTTCATGAGATAGACTGTTGCTGATGAATCTAGAGCTATTCCAGAGGCTCTAAAGTCTATTATAGATTGTTTTTCCATCTCCTCAAGAAAGGAAAAAAGAAGAAAGGAAAGATCGATCTTCCAAGGATTGATCTTCTCCAGCATTTGAGGATCAAATAGTATGTTCCAAGGAGGGTGAAAGTAGAATGGTCTTTCATGAGTAGGCTTCACTGGGCAGGCTCCTCCTTGAATGTCGTAGATACAACATATGATATTCCATCCCGCCCATATACGCCGTATATTCGATCGGCTTTACTCACCATCTCCGGCTTCAATGTCACAACTATGAATTGAGCCTTATCTGACTCTTCAGCTAGTAGTTCACCCAACCTCTCAACATGGAAGGCGTCTAGATGAGCATCTATCTCATCGAAGAGATAGAAGGATGCCGGCGTGAATTCTTGAAGAGCAAAAAGAAAAGCTACGGCTGCTACTGATCTTTCTCCGCTACTGGCTCCGCTTACGAGGATCGGCGGCTTGCCTACGAATTGAACAACCATATCAACTCCTCCAGAGAATGGATTGTTTGGGTTCTCAAGCTTAAGAGCCGCGTTTCCTCCGCCAGTAAGCTTGGAGAAGTATTTATCAAGTCTCTCATTGATTTTGTTGAAAGCATTCATGAAGACTCTATACTTCTTCTCTTCAATCTCCTCGATAAACTTGATTATCGCCATCTTTTCTTTTTCCAGCTCATTCATGCGTATTGAGAGCTCCTTGTACCTTGAGATTTGCTCATCGTACTGCTTAGAGGCTAGCTGATTCACGGCTCCGATATGCTTCAACTCCGACTTCATTATCTTTAAGGTCTCATCAAACCTACTGACATCTATTGAATCGCTGGGCAGAGGCTCATCATATCCTAAGCTTCTGAGATGATCCATATCCCTTTTCAGTTGTAGACTTAAGGTTTGAAGATTCAATCTAGCTTCATCGAGGAGCACATCGACCTTCTCATATTCCTCCTCAAGAATCCGCAGCTCTCCATCTATCTTATCGATCTGGATAGTAAATTTCTCAGCGTTCTTCTCTGCACTCGATAGAAAATCTGATAGAGTCTTCTTTTCATTTTCTAACCCTGCAATCTCAGCTTGAAACTGCTCCTGTTCTTCACGTGCTTGCTTAATCTCCTTCTCTAGCAATGAAATCCGCGTTATGGCCGCATCTCTTCTGGAGATAACTCTTCTGAGCTCTTCTCTAAATGTATCAATCCTTGACTTTAAGGATGAGATGTCAGCTTCGATGACGCTTACCTTCTCCTTAAGTCCAACGAGAACTTTGCTTATCTCTACACGCTGTTTATCCCTTTCTTGGAGATCAGATAGATTTATCTTCTTCTTTATATCTGAAAGTCTTTGCTGTATTTCATCTTCCTTTTCCGATAACTCACGTAATCTCTTCTCATAATCCTTAAGCGCAACCTCCTCTTTTTGAAGTATGTCGCGAATATGTTTTAAGCCGTTCTCAGCCGTGCTTAGATTTGCTCTAGTCTCATGGATGCTTCTTCGAACACGTTCAATCTCGCTTCCAAGCTTGCCCATTGCTTTCGATAGCTCCGCGATCTCAGCTTGAGTTTCAGCGATCTCCTCTTCGAGTTCTTTAACGTGCCCATCTCTAATGCCTAAGAGCTTTCTCAAGGCGTCAACAGCTTTCTCAAGCGCTCTGATTGAGGATTCCTTAGGGACAAATGAAGAAAAATCTAAGGGTGCGCGGTAAAAGCCGCTTTCAACTCCTCCGCCTGCTTCGAAGATATCCCCAGAGAGAGTGACCGAGCGGAATCCCATACGGGAGGCTCTAAGAGCTGCTCTTTCATCTGTAACGAGCAAGGTATCTCCCAGAACGAAGAATGCTGCTGGAGCATACTTTTCATCATACTTTACGAAGTTTAAAACTAATCCTAGGATCCCACTGCCTCTTGGGAGACCGCTTCGCCTCTTTATGGACAGCCCGCTCAGAGGGATTATTTTCACCCGCCCGAGCTTCGTCTTCTTAAGCATCTCCACGCACATGAACGCCGCATCCATATCATCAACTACTAATGAATTAAGCCATCCAGAGGCAGCTGCCTCTGCAGCTCTCCTATACCTTCTCGGAATCTCTATAAAGTCTCTAAGTCTACCATGAACCCCTTTTATTAGCCCTTCTTCACTGAGCTCCTCAATGTATCTGAGCGACCGTTCTTCAGTATTGAATTTCTCAACGAGTTCTCTCCTTGCCTTAAATTCTATAACCGCCTCTCGGGCAATCTCCTCTACTTTACCCGCCTCTTTGATTCGAGCTTCCAGAATGCTTTTTCTTTTAGTTCTTCGAAGCAGAGAGTCCTTCAGAGAGCCAAGTCGGGCTTCCTGCTCCTTCTGTAGATTTTGAAGATTCTTCAGCGCTTCTTCGAGTCTTTTAAGGGAGAACTTTAGCTCTTTCCTCTTTTTCTCCAGATTTTTAAGTCTCTCAGAATGAACTTCTATTCTAGACTTGCTCTTTGCCTCTAAGCTTCTAAGATTCATTGCTTTAGCGCGTATCCGCTCCAGAATCTTCTCGTTCTCTTCGATCTCCCTATTCCTCTCCTCGAGTCTAGATCTTTCCCCATCTATCTCCTCATTTAACGCGTTATACATCGACTGTTTATCGGATACCTCCTTGAGAAGGAAATTTCGTTCAGAGATAAGATGCTTAACCCTATTCTCGGATTCAATTATCTTCTTTCTCAAATCCTCTATTTGACTCTCATATTCTATTCTCGCCTTTCCGAGATCGTTAAGAAGAGACTCTCCACTCTTTATCTTACTGCTTAACTCACTCAGCCTCGATCTAAGCTCTCCTATTCTTACCTGTATCTGGAGAATCTGATTCCGCTTCTCCCTTGACTGCTCGATGCCATACTTTCTGAGGATAGAATCTATCTGGTGTCTCCTGGATCTGAGATCGTCCCGTCTCCTTCTCAGACTCTCCAGCTTTCCCTCTAAGCTATGTATCTTCTCGGATAATCCCTT
This sequence comes from Candidatus Bathyarchaeota archaeon, assembly GCA_003601695.1. Classification (GTDB taxonomy): domain Archaea; phylum Thermoproteota; class Bathyarchaeia; order Bathyarchaeales; family DTEX01; genus B63. The sequence continues at coordinate 4,573 of PIYH01000016.1, read as the reverse complement.
GATTCTTCTCTGGCTTTCGCTTATTCTCCTAGAGAGCTTGACCGCCTCGAGACGATTTATCTCTTTCTGAATTAAATTGTAGCGTATTAGGTCATTTCTCTCCCTTTCTAAAGACTCGATTCTCTTCTGAACTTCTCCCACTCGCCCCATCGCCGTCTTTATGGCTATGTTAGCGGCTTCGAGCTTCTCCTGCGCCTCGGCTTTCTCTCGGTCGTATTGAGCTATACCTATTATGTCCTCGATCATCTTCCTCCTTTCATGCGATGAGATCTCTGCAAGCCTTGTAAGCGTTCCCTGCAAGATCACATTATGTCCATTAGGCGTTATTCCGCCCATGGAAAGGACTTCCAGCGCGTAGGATCTGGAGACTCTTCTTCCATTTATTCGATAGGTGCTATAACCATTCTGATCTATCTCCCGAGATACAGTAACCGTCTTTGCATCTATGGGTAGGCGGCCATCAGAGTTATCAAATCGAATCACAACTTTTGCTTTTTTTCTAGAGTTAGAGTTCAGTCCTCCATTAAAAATGAGACTTGAAAAGTTTGTCGCTCGAAGTTTTCGGGCGCTCATCTCTCCAAGTGCGAAGAGAACAGCATCTATAATATTCGTCTTTCCGCTTCCATTAGGTCCTGTGATCACGGTGAAGCCCTTATCAAATACCAAGGTTGTCTTTTTACTGAAAGTCTTGAATCCATTAACTTCAATCTTCTTTATAAACGGCAATCTTTTCACATCCCCTCATGACCCGCGCTCATTCATCAGTAAATCCTGCTAAGACCTCCTTCATTTTCTTTACAAACTTTTGATCCGCATCCCATCTCATAGAGGGGAAGAAAGTCACTTTCTCGGATTTTATGATTAAGCTTAAGATCCGAATATATACGCTTCATAGGGTCTAGAGAAACGTCTTCAGTCAGTTTAGCACAGACCCAATGCCTACCGCGCGGAATCCCTGATAAAAACCTTTCCTCCAATTTAACCCATATCTTCTTCCTCGCCTCCGAAATTCTCATCAATATTTTGATGTATTTATCTCCGAATCTTTCACATGTAATGGGCACAGGGTAAGATTCAAGGATGCTCAAACATTCCTTAATTCTTCTAATCACGTCTGAGCTAGATCCTTCCACCTTAGAGATCTCTATCAGCATCTTTAATGAATACAACTCAGTCATTACTTGAGACGGAATTTCCACATTCGCTCCCTTAAGATCGATTATTAGATCCGCCATCAACTTCCACGAGGCGTAGTAATCCAGTTTTGTGCACATCCTTTAAGGTTTAAACCTCCAGAGAATGTTATTAACTTTTTTATACGCATACATTAATCGTGTAATCCACCGTTTTGAAATCAGACTTGTCTTTCCGTAGGATGCAAATATCTGTTTCTAACATGCATGTATATACGAAAATGATTTCCAGGGGAATCCAGATTCTTTCCAGATGGCCCATTTAAGGAATTATAGGAAAATTTTAGAGGCGGCTTAACTATTAGGATTGTGAGTGACTCATGGACTCATCTGCTGAGAAAAACTCGACGTTCCACTTCAAACAAGTAATAGTGCTGAGAACTGATTTGAATATGAGCTGTGGAAAGGCGATAGCTCAAGCATGCCACGCATCCATATCGGCATCTGAAAGGGCAAGGGAGAAGAAGCCTTCATGGTGGAGGATGTGGATGAATGAAGGACAGCGGAAGATAATTCTGAAGGTGAAGTCTAAACGTGAACTTCTCGAAAAGGAGAAGGAAGCGAGAAACGCTGGTATTCCATTGGCATTGATCTCCGATATGGGCTTAACTGAGCTTCCGCCCGGAACGGTCACTGCATTGGGGATAGGACCCGCTCCGGAGGAGACTATTAACAAGATCACGGGCAACCTTCCTCTTTACTGATTTTCTGGAGGGATAAGATGACTCTCCGGGCTTCACCGCTCGATATCAAGCTTGGCATGGAAGTGTATGCCTCAACAACTCCCGGTGTAGGCGGTAGAATACGTTCGAGATTTGAAGACTTCATAGTTGAGGAGATCTTGCTTGACGGGTCGGAAGCTACTCTACGCCTCAAAGAAGAGATGCATGATTTCTCTAAGCGAGGGAGATACCTCATATGCATACTGATCAAGAAGGGGATAGACACGCTTTCAGCCATAGAGCGTGTTGCTAGACGAGTAAATGTGAGCCCTGAGATGATTGGGGCTGCGGGTATAAAGGATGCACGCGCCATAACTGCCCAGCACGTAAGCGTGGGAGCTGTTACTCCGGAGAAGATGAATGTAGATCTTGGAGAAATCCGCCTAGTACCGATGCGTTTCTCTGAGGAGAAGATAACGCCGGGGATTCTGTTAGGGAACAGATTTGATATAACTGTAAGGAATATTCCGCATGAATGCTCAGAGACTCAAGAGATGATTCTTGAAACATCACGGGAGCTTATGCGTCTTGGCGGAGTTCCGAACTTTTTCGGTCATCAGCGATTTGGCACCGTTAGACCCTTATCTCATACCATTGGAAAACTTTTGCTAAAGGAGAAATTCGAGGAGGCTGCTATGATCTTCCTTTCGGAGCTAAGTATATATGAGTCTCCCCGTGCCAGAAGCGCCCGCATCTATCTCCGAGAAAGTGTGGATTTCAACTCCGCCTTGAAAAGATTTCCGAGAAGCCTCTTCTATGAGAGACTAATGTTGATGTATCTCTCAAAGTATCCGAGAGACTTTCTTGGTGCCTTCCGCAGACTCATCTTCGCAGACTCTTCATCCAGGCTTATCAATCATACCTTTTCAATAGATTTCTCAGCGAGAGAATGAAAAGAGGAATACCCTTAAACGATGTTCAGAAGGGAGACTACGCTCTTAGGATAGGAGATAACGGTCTGCCCGGAAGGAGTTTCATCATTATAAATGAGAAAGATGTAGGCTCGGTTTCATCGGAAATCAAGAGTGGAAAGATGGCTTTAGCCTTACCTGTGATAGGCTTCAATCAGAAACTTTCCGGTGGAATTCAAGGAGAGATTGAGAGGGAAATCCTTGAGCGGGAGGACGTTCAGCCTCAAGACTTCAAGATGGAAAAGATGCCGGAGTGCGGTGTGAGCGGCAGGTTGAGGAGAGCTCTGGCTCCAATTATGAATTTTAGGTTCAAGACCAAGCCTGATGATAAAGCAATCGTCAGATTTAGATTCATGCTTCATAAAGGATCATACGCAACGGTTGTCCTCAGAGAATTCATGAAGCCAGAAAACCCCGTCTCTTCTGGATTCTGAGAACTTAAGAATTAGATTCTTAAAGGATTTAGTTACTAAGAGTCTCCGGGAGCTGATGGTTATATGTCTGAGAGTTCTCTTCTGATCAGAGATGGAACAGTTTTCATAGTGATTGATGTTCAAGAACGGCTCTTTGCAAAGATAGATGGAAAGGAACGGCTTGCAGAGAATATTTGTAAGCTGCTGCAATTCGCTGAGATTCTAGAGATTCCCGTGATAGCGACTGAGCAATATCCAAAAGGTTTGGGACCGACAATCCAAGAGATAAGAAAGTTTCTACGGGTTAAGCCGATAGAGAAAATAGAGTTCAGCTGCATGGCTTCTTCGGGTTTTAGGAGAAGACTATTCGAAACTAATGCGAAGAGTCTAGTATTAACAGGGATAGAGACGCATATATGCGTTGCTCAGACAGCTATTGAAGCTCTGAAGAATGGCTATAAGGTCTACGTAGTCTATGACGCCGTATCTTCTCGTAGGCGCGAGGACAAGTTGATCGCTATTGAAAGAATGAAACAGCATGGAGCCCTTATAGTTTCAACCGAGATGGTGATGTATGAGATCCTTCGTAGGGCTGGAACCGAAGAGTTCAAGAAGGTGCTTGAACTTGTAAAGTAGCTAGAAGCAGCTCCAGTATTCGCTAAGAATACTCTTTAGCTCACCCAATATTCTTTTAACTTCTTCAAGTCTCCGCCATGGGTGTAGCGGAGGAGGATAAAAATCCTCAATCTCCTCAGCTTTAACATCCGCTTTTATAAGCCCTAAGGCTAAGGCATACCAGCAGTATGGTAAAACATCAATGTTGTATCCGCTTCCGATGAGCAGAATGGCTCTTCCTCCACAGATCTCCTCTGAGACCGAACTTATCATTCGAGAGATCTCGAAGAACCCTCGAGCGGTTAAACCTAGGCTTCCAAGATGATCTGCGAAGTGAGCGTCGCTTCCCCCATTAGCTATGATTATATCGGGCTTAAACTCCTTGGCTAATGGCGGAAATACCTCTTTTAAAGCGTAAAGGTAAGACTTTTCACCAGTTCTTATCGGAAGTGGAACATTAACATTGAATCCCTCTCCTTTCCCGAAGCCTATTTCATGGATGAAGCCTCTCCCCGGATAGATTGTTCTGGGATCTTGATGAAGAGAAATGAAGAGCACGTCTCTATCCGAATAGTATATGTCACTCGTTCCATTTCCGAAATGCACATCGTAATCCAGTATTAGTACCCGCTTTATCTTTCGTCTCCTACGAAGATCATTAATTAGGATGGCGATATCGTTGAAGAGACAGAAGCCTCCTCCATAGTCTATTCCAGCAT
>PIYH01000015.1 GCA_003601695.1 Candidatus Bathyarchaeota archaeon | reverse complement strand
ACCTCTTTCTCTAAGAGCTCAGGAGCATTCTCCTTAACATAGATGATTCTTGAAAAATCCTTGTAGTTTTTGTGCACGAGATATTTTTCGGTTATTGCGTCGCAGTAATTGCAGGCAAACTGGCATCCCCTGTAAGGGTTAAGATTGTAGCGATTCCAAAACCAGTTGTCTCTAAATTTCTGTTTCTGCAGAATGCTTTTTGCCTTCACCATAACAAATTTTACCATTTATTAACTCCATTTTTAACAGTTAATGTCTTCAACCTTAAGAAATTTCCTTCTCAAAAGGGATTTCTCAGCATGTCCAAAACAAGGATTTAAACGATGGTTTGAATCTATTCCCCGGGCCAAACAATAAAGTCTTAAGTCTTCAAGGCTTCAATGCAACCCTTCATTCCTAAGGCTCTCATGATACTGATGCGATCTCCGCCTATAGTTGCTATGATGGCAAGCAATATATTTTGACTATTCCCAACCATATTAGATGGGAGTCCAGATGAACATCGTGGAGTATTTGTGTAAGGTGTCGAGGAAGATAACCGAATCATCACTTAAGGAGGTTAAGGAACCAGAGTACTGGATTGAGACTGAGGAGGAGAGGAGGTTAAAGTTCATAGATATGCTAGGATTGACGAACTACATAAAGGTCGAGGAGAGGCCTCCAGTAGAAGTGAAGGTTACGGGAACGATTGAGAGAGAGGATTACACCATAAAGAAGCTCCACTACCAGAGTCTACCGAAACTTTACGTAACTGGAAACCTATATATCCCAAAAAATCTAGATAAACCAGCACCAGCCGTCCTGTACCTATCTGGACACTCACCAAATCAGAAGCACCACTACCAACCGCACCCGAAGAGATTCGCCCAACTCGGCTTCGTATCCCTGATAATCGAAACCATACAGAGGGGGGAGATACCGGGTTACCACCATGGGACGTACCGCTTCGGATGGTTCAACTGGTACAGCTTAGGCTACACCCCAGCCGGAGTTGAGGTCTGGAATGGCATAAGAGCCCTAGATCTCCTCCAATCGCTCCCAGAGGTCGACGGTGAAAAGATAGGCGTGACCGGAATCTCAGGTGGAGGGGCGATGAGCTGGTTCCTCACAGCCGTTGACGCAAGGGTTAAGGTTGTAGCCCCAGTATGCGGAACGGCCACGATAGCCTCACATATCTGTAAGAGGACTATAGAAGGACACTGCGACTGCATGTTCTGGATAAACACCTACCTCTGGGACCTGACGGATGTCGGCGCCTTAATAGCCCCTAGACCCCTCCTGATAGCCTCGGCGAAGCATGACTGGATATTCGACATAGAGTCGGTTAGGTTGATATACAACAAGCTGAGGCTTCTATACGAGGCTTTAGGCCGCCCAGAAAGGATAGCCCTAGTCGAAACGCCTGGTGGACACTCCTACCATGAGAAGTCCAGACGTATGATATTCAAGTGGTTCCTGAAGCACCTAAAAGGTATGGATATCCCTCTGGAGAAGGTAGGCGATATAGATGAGAGACCAGAAGTCCAAGAGACATTGGAGACTCTAAGAGTCTTCGATAAGGTTCCATCTGACGAGAAGACCACAACCGTCCAGGAGTGGTTCATCCAGCGGGCTGAGCCGCCCCAGATAAACAATCAGGAGGAACTCGAAGCCTACAGGAGAGAGCTCATCGAAAAGCTATGTGAAAAAACCTTCAATGCCTTTCCAAAGCAACCGTGCAACCTTGATGTGGAAGTTGAACTGAGACAGGAGGCCGATGGAAGGCTCGGCTACCTGATGAGTTTTACACCGGAGGAAGGATGGAGGCTGCACATGAGGGTTATAAGACCAATAAAGAGCGATGAACCAATTCCAACAATCATGTTTTTAGCTAGGTCTGCTAGGAACCTAACTTTCGGCGATGAACTCCTACGTGGCTTCGACGGTTCGTGGGCTAGGGCTTTCGTTGAGGTTAGGGGGGTCGGCGAGACTTCGTGGACTCAAGACTTGCAGTGGTTCATAAGGAGGTCAGCCATGCTGACCGGGAGGACCATAGCGAGTATGAGGGTCTACGATACATTGAGAGCTCTAGAGGTCTTAGAGAAGCTTAAGTGGGTGGATAGAAGTAGGATTGCCCTCATGGGGAGCGGTGAGATGGCGGTTGTAGCCCTATATACAGCCCTATTACGGAGAGGGCTGAGGGCTATAGTCCTGCATGACCCACCGTCAACACAGAATATGCCATCAAACCCCGACGGAACGGGTCCAGCGATCGAGATGTTAAACTGTCTAAGGTACACGGATCTACCATACATAGCTGGGCTATTATGGCCAGCCCAGCTGGTCTTCTTGGGTCCCAGACCTAAGAATTACTTATGGGCTGAGAACCTTTATAATAGGTTGGGTTCACCAGGAGTCATTAGACGTTTCAGAGAGATATCTAATTGGAGCCTATAACTCTTTTTATATAATAAGCGATGAGGGGGAAGCTCTGAGGATTGCTTCCCCCTCAGCCTCTTCTGCTCCTTCGTCTTTTCACGAATATGCCGCTCCCAACAGCCTTGCCCGTCAGGCCAGTTTCATCTATTAGCTCGACGCGTGATCTAGGCTCTCCATCGCTCAGGATCGCGAGCATAGCACGCTCTGTTCGCCTCTGACCCGGCAACTCATTTCCCCAGTTACATAAAGACTAGGCTTCAAACCTTACTGTGAAATCTATGGGCATGTAAAAATGAAATTTGATTTATAGCCAAGCAATAATGAAAAGGAGCCCAAAAAGGCACAGTTCAAGAAAGTTATGTAGTGCCGGGGGCGGGATTTGAACCCGCGACTTCTGGACCCTTTTCTTTTTGGAGTTCTCCAGATTATGAGTCTGGCGCCCAAACCAGGCTAGGCTACCCCGGCTACTTTTTGGATGGCTCCATTACATCTTTATTTGCGCTTCCTAAAAAACATTAACCCATCCTTCTCGTATACGTATTCAAAGCCATCTTCCAGCAGTGATTTGATCTCCTCAGTTTTGCTCGCGACCTTGACTGTGAACTTGTCGTTGTATTCGCCGAAGATTCTTTTCTTGATTGTTATGTAGATTTCCGCGTTTTTAAGGGTCTTATGTCTGAGGAATTACTTGACGTAGTATGGATCCTTTGTCTGGTGGTAGAGCATCGTCGCCTTCGAGTGTCTGAAGGTGTGGAACTTATCTTCCTCAGTCTTGGATTTTGAAGTTTACTAGCCAGCCTCTTCCTCGTGCGCCACATAGCATGTTTAAGGGTGAAATACGTTGCTTACCAGATACTCTTTGCCCCTCTTTTGGAAGGCCTTAAGCGTTGCTGGAGCTCTTTGCTAACTTCATGCGTGGATTGCTACGCTTTTCAGGTTTATTCAGCGTTCATTATGTGTCTTTCAAAGTCTATGTCTGTTCATTCGGGTCTCGCCGCTTCGCCAGTCCTGATCGCTGCCTCCTTAAGCGGCTAGATGAAAGCATCCAGTTTCTTGCCCGCTCGAAGCTATAAGTCTTCCAGATTTATTCTGGAAGTATGTTCTGTTCTCGAATTATGCCGGTGATCTTCAACTTGGATAAGAAATCCAGCGAAAACCTCTCTCTTTAGATTCTATATGATCTTTCATCTTTTGCAGTATTGAGAGGACGCGGATTCTCTCAACCAGCATATTGAAAAAATTCACTCTTTTTCTCTCTTGTATTAATTACTGGGAATGCAAAGATCAATGTGTCTAGGAGCTCGTGAACTTATCTATTATGTTTTCATGGTTGTAGTTGAACTGGAACGTGAAGATGAACAGTTTTAGGTTTTCTTGCAGATTCTGAAAGTATTCAGCCGGCGTCTGAAGTCTTGAAACAAGTCTTCTATCTAGTGTTCATGTGGAAAAGGCTATCACTTTCTGAAGGTAGGAAACTAGCAGAGCATCTTTTGCGGTAAGACATTTAAATTAGAAGCGACAAAACTCCAGAGGGGGATTGATATGTCAACAGTTAACTATTTCGCATACGGCTATGAAAAGGATATACCAGGCGATCCAAACAGGGAATCTACCTACATATTTATGTTTAATCCAACCAAGCATGACGCTGAAGTGACTGCCACCATTTACTACGAAGACCCCGAGCTAGAACCGGGAGAATTCACTTGCCAAGTACCTTCAGAGGGCAGAACCCTCGTCTTAGGCTGGAGCAAAATCGGCTGGGATGTGGTTGTGAAGAACGTTCGATTCGGCGTAAAGCTTCTCAGCACAGAACCGATTGTCGCAGAGATGGGAATAGGCTCTTACTGGCCCGAAGACGACCATAAGACAAGGGATATGAATTCTATGGTAGGGGCTCCAGCACTTTCGAAGGTCTGGTATCATGCCTATGGATACAGTAGCTACCCAAAAACAAAAAATGCCCTAAAAGAGACCTTCTATGCATATATACTGAACCCAGGCAAGAAAGACGCAGAAATCGACATTAATCTCTTCTATACTCCTTTCGTTTGGGGTCCAAACCCTGAAGACCGAGATGTATCTAAACCTAGGAAGAGCAAACATAAGGTTACAGTGCCAGGTGAACATATGAAAGCTATACTCATAGATGAGATGGTTAATTTTCATTTAAAGCCTGGGGTTCCTTCTTGGAATGACAAGTCGCGTGATTGGTCAGCAATATTCGTAAGTTCAGAGCCTGTCTGCATCGAGTACGAATGTGCTGCCTGGCGAGTTGGCAACCCGTTAATGATGGGACGCACTATAACTATGTGCCAGCCTTCACCACTTAAGCTCTATCAGACATTATAACCTGAAAGAGAATAGAAACATAACTAACCCTTTTTTTATCAAGTATTATTCCATCTAAGTGCATGCGCTAATAAGGTTTTGCTTTTATCAAGGTGATGATAACTTCAAGAAAAAAGCAAGTAGACCAGCCAGCCGAATGAGCTTATAGTTAAGTTGCTAAAGAAAAGATTCAATAGCAATAGAGAACTATGTTCAAGTAAAGTTAGGGTTGACGGGATACAGAGTGGAGGATGTTACTATAACTGCTTTTGGAATTTAAATTACAAAAGAATAAACGAATCTTCGCCTTAAATGCTCTTGTTCTCTGAATCTCAATATTCAAAACAAATAAATATAAAAAATGGTTAGCCTAAAATTTTTCGGTGAGCTATATTCAAAAAAGAAATTAGATTAGCTGGCTGACTGGCTAAATCTCGTATCGAAGTGCTTCCGCTGGATGCAGTCTGGAAGCATAGAAAGCAGGATAAGCAGCTGCAGCTACGCTTAAAAATGCTGCTATACCTATCGCTTCAGCTATGTATTCCAAATACTGGATCATGACTGTTCCCATTTTATCCGGGGGGAAAACCCCTCCTATGCCAAATTGGATGCCGAATATTCCGACTGCAGTGAGCCATCCTGCGAAGGCTCCAATTATCCCGCCGATTAATCCCAGTAATAGCGCTTCGATGAGGAATATTTCTAGAACGTTTCTGTCCGTTGCGCCTAGACATTTGATCGTGCCTATCTCTTTATATCTTTCAGTTACGGACATAAACATGGAATTCACGATCCCTACTCCGCAGACAAGGAGAGCTATGATGGCCATAATCGTCTGGTACGTTTGAGGCGGCTGTTGACCTACATTTGGCAGTATTGTATTCATTGAACGGATAGTTACATAGAATGCGATTCCCAAGAGTATTGAAATTGCGGTTATAAGGGCCCTCGTGAATCGCTTCCTTACGCTTTCAATGCAATAGCGGAATGCTTCCGAAATTGGGAAGATTATCGAGCCGATTTCCGTCATGGAATCTTCAATCTTTCCTTGTGCTTCTTCTTTCAAGCTCATGATTACTCCTCACGCATAAATGTAATAAGAAATTACTCATTTAAAGATTTCCCAGTAATTAAACCGTTTCGCAGTGAAAATCTTTCTCATAGATGGGATTCTAAATCGAAAATGAAGCAATAGAAGCCATCGTAGTCACTACTTCTCCTCGTCTTCTCTAGATTTTTAAGTATCGTTTTGAAGCTTCTCAATTAAAGCCTTAATCCCCACTCTCCGTCAATCGTTACTTTTGTTTCATAAGCATCTGAAACACATCATTCTCTCGTCAAGGTTCGTCGCAATGTTCACATTACAGTCTTCCCCTCAACCAGCATGCTTATTCTATATTCTTTAAGAAGAGATGCGGATCCATTCCGATCAATCACGCCTTTCCATTAAAGAATTCACCCTCGCTCCCTTCGCTCCATTTAAATCTTTTCTCCTACAGAATATGACCGATCACTGATTACGCTTTCCTCGCACATCTACACGTTTAGGTGAGGAAATTAAAGAGCACATTTCTCCAAATTGATTCATCAAAATTCATAGAACAGTCATAAGATTTATAAAAAGTCTTATAAGGCTGTAGGCATCTATCCAAAGCGGGATCCGATTTGAGGGTTTATATATTTACGGATCTTGAGGGTGTTAGCGGGGTTACGGATTTTGAGAATCGTGCGGATAAGAGCTGCTGGAACACGTATAAAAGGCGCTTTTATAGTAGGCTTTTAACGGAGGAGGTTAATGCGGCTATAAGGGGCTGTTTTGATGTCGGGGTTAAGTATGTCTTGGTTAATGATGGGCATGGCTCGGGGTATACTATTGATCCGGAGCTTATAGATCCTAGAGCTGAGCTTCTACACGGGTCGAGCAGGCCGGTGTCCCCGCTTCCCCTAGTGGAGGAGGAGTTTGACGCGTTGTTGTTTGTGGGGGCTCATTCGAAGGCGAGAACTAGGGGCGGCGTCCTATACCATACGATGAGCACCGAGGTTAAGGAGATAACCATAAACGATGTGCCCCTCGGCGAGATAGGGCTGGCGGCGTTTCACGCTGGATCCTATGGCGTTCCGATGATATTCTTGTCTGGCGATGAAGCCGCGTGTAGGGAGGCTAGAGATCTCATCCCGAATATTGTGACGGTGACTGTTAAACGCGGCCTCTCCAGGTTCGCGGCTGTCAGCATTCCGCCGGTGAGAGCTAGGAGGCTCATAGAGAACGGCGTCAAGGAATCCCTGAAGAGAAAGGGGGAGATCAAACCGTTCAGGATGAAGCCGCCGTACGTGTATCGGGAGTACATCTTCAAAGCCGCCGATAGGAAAGCCTTATACTCAAGCAACCCTAAAGACCTTCCGAAGGAGTATGAACTTGCAAGAGAGGTACATGCAGATACAGCCCAAGATCTAATTAAGAAAGTTTATGGCAGAAACGTTTAGCTATTTCTAATATATCTTATAAAAACGCGGTCTATTACAGCAGAGTATTGATTATCTCTACACATCTATTCCAGCTTTATTCTCTTATCCATGATGGTTTAGGCAAAAATCATGAGAAGATAATACATGAAGAGTAAAGGTTAACTTAAACTAAAGTGGGATCTCTCGATTTATAGAAGTGAAAAAAGGCGGAGGACATAAATAGTTATGAGAGAATTATCGATTCAGCCTATAAATCTTATATAAATAGTTAATTAGCAATTTGCAGTAATGCATACAAGATATCCGGCTTCAAAAATTTGAAGGAGGTAAAAATATGAGAAAGGTTGTTGAGCCCTTGCCAACAGATCTTTTTTTACGTGGCTACTCGGTTATCCCAACTCCTCAGAAAGTCAAAGTTGAAGAAGAGAATATCAGATTTGATGGTTCTTGGGTCTATGATGCGATAAACATTGATGAAAACCACATTGCAATCCGCACACTACTAAAAGATCTGAAGAACTTTTACTCCTTAGAGCTTAAATCCGGCTCTTCTAGAAAGAAAGTTATTCGATTATCCGTGAAAGCTGGAACCGTAAAAACGGGAGCTGATCCTGAAAGAGACAAACAGAGCTATCGTTTAAAGATCACTTCTAAAATTATTGAGATTACTGGTAATGGGGATCAAGGTCTTTTCTATGGCGTTCAAACGTTCCTGCAGCTTCTAAAACCAAGCTCAAAAGGTTACTTGACGCTGCCCAAATGTACCATCGAGGATTGGCCTACTTTTCAGCTCAGATTTATTCACTGGGATACAAAGCAACATCAAGACCGAATGGAGACTTTGAAGCGCTACTTGGATTGGGCGGCACGCTTTAAGATTAACATGATAGGATTTGAATTAGAAGATAAGTTTGAGTATCCATCTCATCCAGTTATAGGGGCTCCCGGAGCATTCACCACTGAAGAATTGCAGGAAATAGTCGATTACGGTTTGGAACGATATATTCAGGTCGTTCCTCAAATCCAAGCTCCCGCTCACTTCGCTTATGTGCTCAAACACCCTGAGTTTAAAGATCTGCGTGCTGACGGAAACAACTATCAAGCATGCCTATGTGATGAACGAACATATAAGCTGATCTTCTCCATGTATGATGATGTCATTAAAGCAACTAAAGGAGTGGAATACTTTTTCGTCTCAACCGATGAGGTTTACTACGCTGGCATTTGTAAAAAATGTAAGCGACCCTATAATCCAGAGAATCGAAGCTTGACTTGGGTTAAGTTCGTTCGAAGAGCCCATGACTTTCTAGTTAAACGCGGTAGAAAAGTTTTGATATGGGCTGAGTATCCTCTGCTGCCTAAACATGTCTCTATGCTTCCACCCGATATTATTGATGGGGTTCTCGGAGATGACAAAGAGATGATCGAAGAAGAGAATAAACATGGCATAAGACAACTAGCTTACACTCCGATTCAAGGCAGCGAGTTTCTATTTCCTAACTATTTTCCTCTAGATGGAGAAGATAGACTTCCAGAAAGATTAAAGGCAGCGTTCAAGACGATCTCCATAGATTCATGGCGGGGAAATGTCATCGGCGTTTACGGAGCAGCATGGGACGATTCAGGATTGCACAATGAGACTTTCTGGCTGGGATGGGCTACTGTAGCGGAATACGGATGGACGCCGGGCACTCCCCCCTTAGAGCAGACAGTAGTCGAGTTCATGAAGATCTATTACGGACCGAACATAACCGGCATGGTGGAAATTTACCGTGGCCTGCAGAAACAGGCACGTTTCTTCCAAAGATCATGGGATCGCATAGTTTCTAGGGAGAGAGGTCCAGCATATGGAAATTCAGAAGGTCCAGGTATAGGTACAACACGATATGATCTCACTTTACCTAGACCAGCATTACCGACGCTGCCCGGCTTAGATTTCGTGCCGGTATACGTGGGGGACTATAAGAAGCTGGTTGAGGAGGCAAGGGAGATGGCTATTGAAAATGATGCTCTTACATATCTCATCCTAGAAAACATTGCTAAGGCAGATCGCAACCGATATAACCTTGAAGTGTTGCTTTCACTAGCTAAATTTACAGCTCACCACAACAAGATGATAATTAGAATGAAAGAAATAGAGGACATCTTAGCTGCCGCACGAGAAGCTGCTCGTAAGCCTGATCCGGAGCAGGCGATAAAGCACCTTAATGCCGCGTATGAGTTAGCTTCAACAATTGTAGAAGAACGACGCGAAACATTCGAATTCCTGAAGAAAGTATGGGAGAAGAGCCGATACCCGAAGGGAAGGGAAGTAGATGGAAAGAAATTCTATCACGTCTTAGATGACACGAAGGATCACTGGGCGGACCGACGTCCAGACTTAACTTACCTCATCGCGCCTGAAGAAAGCATAGAGATAGAACAGTGGATGGCGGAGCTCAAAACTATAATAAAGAAATACAGTCAAAGCTGGGGAAAGGCTCGACGTTAATTACTTTTCTTTTTATTTATAAATTTAGAAGGCTTATTCAACATCTTAATGAAGCATATCCTAGTCAACTCTTGCGTGCATTTTAGACGCATAGAAACTAAAGATGACCGGAGCGTTTTTCATAACTGTTTCAAATCTGGTTATAGCAATCTATTGCTGACTGAACGGATTAAAAGGATTATACAAGAATTGATAGCCTTTTCTCAAGCATCTCATGATTCTATGGTGATGAAAGATCGATCTTTTTGCTAAATTATGCTAATTTGCTAAGATTTTTTGGAATTAAACAAAAAATGGATTGGATTCTTCTAGATAACCGAAAAATCAGATGGGAAAAATCACCCATCTCTACTGCTCATTAATTCTTTTGATTAAATTTCACCATTGCATAACTTCAAAAATATTTGGAAGACCATGCATTTTAATCCTCTCCGGGAGGCTTCCATGCTTGGGTTAATATGAAACCGCCTTAGCTGTAGCCTCCAAAAGAACTCTAAGGTCATGCTTCACGTCGTCTTTCTACAGTCTTTGTAGCCATATAGAATCTTAAGAGATAGAGAAGGATAGGAAGATCATCTCGCTTGGAACCCATTCAACCGTAACCGTGGATACGTCTCCATATCTCTCTCCAGTCCGCTCATTTACCAGATCTTTAACTGGGCGGTCAATAGATATCGTCACTTTAATTGGTTCATCTGTGAGACCTTCTGCACTAGCAGGTTTAGGAACTCCAGCTAAGCCTCGAAGCGGGTTCTTCGTCACGATAAGATATACACGGTCGTTCTTTTCGAAGTAGGTGACTTCCGTCACGGGAGGACGCTTCCCATCTGGACCTGTAACATGCACCCAAGGCTTCACTACGGGGTATATCAGATCCTCAAATAATCTTTTGTACCTATCTCCTTCAGGTGTTCCTCTAAGACCAAGGTATTCCATCGGTGAGAGATTAAGTAGAATAGCCTCGCCCTCACCATATTTTACTCTCTTGAGAGGCTCAATGCTTCGAACAGCGATGATATATGTTCCTAGATAGCGTTTGCAACGCGGGCGAATTTCTTTGCCAGCTGTGATGAATGATTCGTCCCAGAATTTTTCAGCATCTACCTCGGAGAAGATTGTTCCATCAAATAGGTCCTCTCTGGTGACGTTGGCATGGGACACCCCGAATAGATCGTCGAATCCTCCCTTTTCACGACCCTTACCATGCTCGTCAAAGACCGCCGGCAAATAATCCGCAATGAGAATTCCTCCTCTCTCAACAAATTTCTTGATGTTCTCGATCTCCGCATCGCTTAAGCTATGAGCTTTCGTAAGAATCAGAATCTTGTACTCCTTTGGCACCCCTTCCGTCGCAACGACATCATAGCCTAGAAAGTTATATTGCAGACCCATATCCTCCAGTAGCGTTGTCCAAGCCCATCGGCATCCGTCAGCGCTGCTGAGTCTATAATCTGCGGGACGGTTAATCCATGTTTTGCCGTGAACGTAGACATCCATGAACCATGATGTCTGAATTGAGGGCTGAGAATAATATATTGCAATCCCGTCGTGGATCCATTTTGCCAAGAGAATCTTTTTTGATTGATTCACAAGTTCCATATTCGCTTTTCCGATAACTTTCACCCATGGTTTGAGGTTTCCATCCGTGAACCAGTCTTTCACCGGAGCCCAAGCTATGACCCCCCGGTTTCCATGAGCGAAATTATGATACAGGAACCACTTGCCTATAGTTGTATTCGTTGTGAAGTATGTTTGAACCTGGGGTATTGCTTGATAAGGATTGAAGGATCGAATAACCTCCATTGAGCAGCCAATATTGTATGCTTCAATATATTGTAGCTTCTTCATCAACTTAACATAGTCGTATCCACCCCATGTTGAAGGAGCTTGACCTCCACTGATGCCAACGCACCTCGTCGGATCAAGTTCGTTCGCATACTCGATGAGTTCCCCTAAGACGTTCGCAAATAGAGAATCCGTAAAAGTCAAGTAATCCTGCCATGGGGAAAGATTCCACTTCGACAATGGCTTCCCATATTCGTCTTGAAGATCATCCGGAGTGACTATCGGAATATCCTCAAATTTCTCATAATTTGTTTCCCACTCCCTATTCAAGTTATCGATCGATCCGAAGTAGTAAAACTTGAGCCATCTATGATACTTCTTCATCGTATCGGGGTGAGTATCCCACTTTGCAGGACGAGTGAACACGGTGGCGGAAGGCTCATCATCCAGCGAATAGCAAATTAAGTTAGGGCTATTCTTCGCCATGTCTATGTTATACTTAATCTTCTTCTTGCACGTATCAATCGTTTTTTTGCTTCCTAGAGGGAAAGGACTCTGTAAGAGGCCGCCTCCAGGACTACCACGGTTATATTCACCCCAATCCTTATGTAACGGTCCTCGGCCAGCTGTCTGATCCATATAAAATGGGAAATCCAGCTTATCGAAGTATCTGACCCAAGACTGGTAGCCCGCAGCTGTGCTCCCACCGTTGATACCGGCTTCTCTCAACTTTTTGATAGTCTCCTCACTCCATACTCTGCCAGAAGAAAACCATGGTAGAAAATACCACTGGTTCCATCTGGCGGTGAGAAAAGTAAGGTTGTGATTAGTCTCCTTAAACTCCTCAGCCTTCCGAATGTAATCGGGATAGCTTACCGGAAAAACTTTAGGTTCCTCCTCCAATTCCGAAACCTCCTCCTCACGGGTCATCCACTTGATCAGAAGGAATGCTGAAATCAGGACGATGATAACCAAAACGACGGCTAATATCCTCGTTTTGCCATTCATTTACATCATAATTATCTTTTGAATCCTTCTTATATCTTTTTTCATTAAATTTTTGAAAGACGCTCTTAATTTTAATAATGCTGATAACCACCCCAACAACCCAACAAAAACGACAGCTACAAAATTTTTAGGTAAGAGCCATTGTAAAAAAAATGTGGTCTTCGTTTTACGGAAAAATACAAGCAGAGGAAAAAGGTTCTCCTGCAGCTATATGAAAAATGATGATGATATCGCGTATAAATTTTGCAGTAGAGAAAGAGATTTTAAAAAAGTATACGTGAGCAAGCTCTTGAGAGTTTAGAATCAAATCAAGGATTTTGATGCTAGTATAACAACTCTCAACTGTATGATAATCGAGAAGGCTATGAAGTTTCCTTCTTGGAGGGAACACTTGCGGATTCGGAAGATTTGAGAGAAGTATAGGTATATATGGGCATAGATTTGACGGTGATTAAAAATAGAAGAGATAAGCATTAATCTTTAATGATTTTTGATGTTCCCAGCGGAATACCTTTAGTCTATATTATCCTTTCAGATAAATGTGCTTCAACGATAGCTTAAGAATCTTGTTGCGTCAACAGGGCTGTTAGGGCAGGCTCAATGAACTTTTCCATTTTCTACAGAAGGAAACCGCCTACTTCTATGTAACCTCACCTTGGATGATAACAAAGCTAATTAAGAACCTTCATATAATTTACCTAAATGTTATGTGGATGAAAACGAATAGTAAAGCGTTGACGATAGGGTTCATCATAGGACTGGTTGCCGGTTTAATGGCTGGATACGCTGTTGCGTTGCCGCAAATCAGCGAGCTAAGAGAACGGGTCGATGCCTATGAAAGTAAGATATCTGAATTGGAATCTCAGATAGAGGAGTTGGAGGAGATGATGCCTTCCGTCAGCGGGAAAGATAATACGTGTTATGGAGCTGTATCTGTTAAGGTGGTTAATGACCGTTGGGTTGACACTTCTTCGTTAAGGGATTTTGGAGAAAGCGCTACGCGGCTTATGAATGCCCGAACTAACGAGGAGAAGGCTGTTGCTATTTGGCGTTTTATCCAGCAGTGCACTGGAGTGACCGGTACTGTTCCTAAGGAGCCTGCTTATGGATTATCATATATTGCTGATCCTATGAAGCTTCTTAATGTATACGGCGCACACTGGTGTGATGGGCTATCTAGAATCATGATAATGACTTGGCGTTCTATGGGATATAGAGCGGAAAAATTTTACAAGTGGGGTCATACACTCGCTGACTGCTGGTGGAGGGATGAGGATGGGGTTGATAGGTGGCATCTCTTTGATGTTTCTCAGCACTGGTTTGTTTACGATCGATCTGGTGCTCATATTGCCAGCGCGGATGAGATAATGCTTGATTACAGCCTCATATCGATACCGTCTAAAACGCCTATTCCCGATATTCCTTCAGGATTCGGGTTATGGAGTTACGTTCATGCAGGCCATCTTAACTGGCCGAATCACAGTATGCTTTTAAACTTTAGGCCGGGTGAATCTTTCACTAGATTATGGGGTAATATTATACGTCCCTATTATAACGTCTTCCTAGGCCGAAACAGAATAATAGAAGAGAAAGCTAGGGACTTCGAGCATGGGCCATACCCCCTCACTTATGGGAATGGAATACTCATCTACAAACCTGATCTCTCTAAAAGCTCATTCAAGAAGAGACTCTTCAGGGAGCCGAAGAATCTCGCCACAACTGAGGAGGATGGTAAAAGCCCGAATCTGCATCCCGCGGCGCCTGGAAAACCCGGCATCGCTATAATCAGGATTAGCTCGCCTTACATAATTTCTGATGCTTGGATAAGCGGAAAATTTGTTCGCAATACTAGAGATGACAAAATAATAATCTCGATATCTATAGATGGAGGTAAACATTGGAAAGAAGTTTACCGAGCTGATAAAACAGGCATATTCAGCATTGAAAAACATAGCATAACCACAAAATTTAATCCAGATAAGAACTATCCCTCCGGCTTAATCACTCCCTTCGGGCATTATAGTTATCTACTTAAGATAAAGATGGAAGCCGCAAACGAAATCTCAGACTGCGGAATTTACGATTTATCCATTACTACTATTACGCAACACAATATATTCTCTCTACCGCAGCTCTGGCCTGGAAAGAACATCATCACCGTCACTGGAGAAATAGCACCTGATACAAGCCTGCGAATCACCTATGTCTGGGACGATCTCATGGGTAAAGAGAGAAGAAACGTAGCCATAGTGGAGAGTACTCCCTATAGATATGAGATCCTAACTGACGGTGAAAAATGGGAAGATGTCATCTGCAAATCCATCACCATCGAAGCTATACCTAGAATTGGCAAAGGCAACTTTATAGAAGTTAAGGAGAAAGCCCCAAAAGTTTTGAATAACATAACACCCATGGATGCTTTTCCGACGGAGAAGATAATCGGCTCATCCAGACCGAAACCGCTTAAGACTGTGGAAGAGTACATCGAAGAACTTCAAGAAGCTATCCCCCGACATGATAAGGTAAAGATGCGTAACGCATTATGGGGTCTAATGGCTTTAGGAAGATCAGCCTATAAAGCCAAAGACGCCATCATCAACGTTATCTACAAGGATATAAGCGACGGCTTCTACAACAAGATATACGCATGTCAAGCGCTCTATCAAGTAGCAGGAGACGAAGCAGCATCAACATTAATCAAAGTGTTGGAGAGGGATCCGCAGATCTCATGGGGGGACCCAACCGGAAGGTATAATGATGTTACATTATGGCTTCATACATGCGCAGCTGCCGCATCAATACTCGCCCGCATATCCACTCCAGAAGCCAAAAATGCAGCTGACCTTATAGCTGACTTCCTAGATCCAGAGAAAGCCGCAGCAAAAATCGGCTTCACTCCGAATGATGATAATGTCTGGAGGTGGGGGGAACTCCGATGGGCATTCATAAAGGCTCTTGGAAAACTAGGAAGCCCAAAACATGGAGTCATCCTCAGAAAGATACTTCTAAGCGGGGATGGAGACGCCTCAGCCTTAGCTGCAAGGGCTTTAGGAGAAATAGGCGATGTAGCAGCGGTTCCCGATCTTCTACACATCCTCGAAAAACACGTATATCAACCTCAAGGATTATACGCTATAGAAAGCTTAGGCAAGCTTGGAAACGCAACCATAGCGCCAAAGCTCTACCACTACCTCAACCATAGTGATGAAGATTACCGCGGCTTCGCCGCTGAAGCCCTAGGAAAACTTGGAAATAAAGACGCAATCCCGTATCTTGAAGCATTACTCGAAAGAGAAACGTTCAGCTGGGTAAAAGACGCCTGCATAAAAAGCATATCACTACTGAAGGAAAAATAGGAGTGAGCATCAATTCCGCCATATTTCTCTTCAACCCCCTCTTGAACTAGGATGTTAGAACCGTTTAACTTAAGATAGCGTTGCAGATGCTCGGCTAATATGTTCACTGCGAGTCTATGGTTCTCCTCGTAAACCGCGTCAACACCAGATCGAAAATAGGATTGCTTGAAAACTTTTAGCTATGCATCTAACACATGTATACTTTATTAACGTTTTTATGATGAATACATTTCTCGGCCTTCCCAAGAATCATAAAGATCAAACATGGCCGCAATCTCGGAACATACCTGATTTACTTATTGTCTAAAGTAACCGAAGTTTTTTGAGAAACTCTATGTAATAAAACAAATGACTTAGACATTGCTCTTTTCAATTTTTAGTTTTCGATAGATTCTTGAAATTGTGAGTAGGCATCGGGAAGGAACATCTTAGAAAAATAGCCTCATTTCTTTTCGGTTACGTCGCGTTGTCAACGCAACATAACCGAGGAAACCAGAAAGCTATGATGCTGCCTGTGCAAAAAGAATTAAATACTTTTGCAGAAGATATGCTAAGGGAATCGTTATGAACCAGACAGTTGTTAGAATAATCTTCTGGGGTAGACCTAAAGGACGTCCTAAATGGCCTTCAATAGACTTCGACCCCGAGAAAAGAGCCGTAGAAATCCTTAAAATTCTAAAGGAGAATCTCCTAGGCTTCAAATTCGTGGGAGGAGATCTTGTTAGGAATTCTGAAGAGGCGGAAGAGCTTCTGAAGGTGGTAGGGGAGGAAGGAGAGATCTGCTCTGTAATATTTAATCTCTCAAGCGGCTGGCATGACTCCCTCAAGGTTATGGAGAAGCTGCCGACGGTTGTCGTATGCGACCCATTCCTTTGGGGATATGCCGGAATGATCGTTCACTCGGCAAATTTGAGGAAACGTGACGTTCGAGGCTTCATAGTTTCTTCCTCAAGCTGGGGCGACGTCTTCAAAGCGTTCAAAGTTATCAAGGCGTACGACTCACTTCGTAACGCTAAGATACTGGTAATAGGCAACCATGTGCTCTCGGCTGATAGAGAGGTCTACGAAGAAGCAATCAAGCGTATAGGAGGGGAGATCAAGTTCATAGGCTTCAGGGAGCTGAGGGAAGCCTTTCAAAAGACGGATGTTCAGAAGGCTGAGAGGATAGCTGATGATCTTATAGCTAAGGCAAATAAGGTTATTGAACCATCACGCAAGGAGATCGTCAAAAGTATAAGGCTATATTACGCGTTAAGGAATCTATGCTCAAAGTATGGCGCAAACGGGGTCTCACGGTTGACTGTCTCGGAGGATTCTACGGAGGCGAGCTTCCAGCATACCCATGCATAGCCTTTGCGCTACTAGATGGTGAGGGAAAATTGATGGCGGCATGCGAATGCGACGTAGACTCATTGTTGACAAAGATAGCGATGAAGGAAATAGCTGAAAGACCAGGCTTCATCTCTGAGCCGGCGATAGACAGTAGCAGAAACGTCGCCATTTACGCCCACTGCGTATCAAGCACACGAATGAACGGCTTCTCAAAGCCTCCTGAAAAGTACTGGATAAGAAGCCACGCTGAGGATAATAGGGGAGCTTGTCTCCAGGTCCTCTTCAAGGGAGGAACCCCCGTAACCGTTGCAAAGCTTTTACCAGTCGAGAAGAGAATCCTCCTGTTGAAGGGAGAACTTCTGGGACATGAAGAAACTGATGGCGGATGCAGAAATAAAGCTGTCGTTAAAGTTGCGGATACCCAGATGCTTATAGATGAATGGCAACATAACTGGCATCGAGTCCTATTCTATGGAGATTGGACGAGAGAGATAAAGTGGCTAGCTAGGCTTATGGGATTCTCCGTCTACATGGAGCCGGGCGGATGCGCATAATATGCAATTGAAGAGCTAAAGTTTCCTAGGCTTTATCACTTTAATAGTATACTGGGGGCAAGTCAGCAGAATAGTAGCGGTTATGTCCATTGGAACTCTAATGCAGTATATCGCTGAAGACTCTTCCGGAAGCAAATATCAGACTTGCAATAATCACCTTAAGTAATTTTATCGCGTCCTCCCTTCTGAGGAATAGCCTCACCATGGAATAGCTGTTCTCTGCGCTAATGAAGAATATACTCTGAATGTAATATGCTACCTTCTCATAGGCGCGCTTTTAAGGACGGCTAATTAAAAACGACAAAGGATGCTTTTAGCGCGCTTAAACCTCTGAGTGAACCTCCCCGGTCTACCTCGCAACGAGGAGAGATCAGTCTTCACTAACGACTTTTAGGACGAAGGTTTGAGTATCTACTTTTCCCTTGTCTGTCTCTACTTTGAGACTGACTATGTGCACCCCAACGTCTCCTTCATCTGGACGTCCGGAAATAATTCCTCTAGCTGGGTCTATTGAAAGCCAGTTTGGAGCCTTAGTTAGACTGAATGTTAGCTTATCAGCCATTCTGAAAGCCCTTTGATAGGGTTTTCCATTCTCAGTCCTCGCTATAAGTCTACCTATTGACTTTATGCATTTAACGCAATATCTATAATCTTGACCCACTTTGACCTCTGTTGGCGGTTTAGAGTAGATTAGAGGGATAGGAGCTTCAGCATAGTCGGAAGCCCCGCTTTTATTACCCTTTTCGTCTACCGCCACAACCCTGTAGTAAGCCTTATTAAATCTATCATCGAGGTCGTCCCCTATGACCTTAAGCTCGTTAAGATCAGTTACAGCAATCAAGTTTGATGGAAACGTTACACGAGGACCATTATCTACTCTTACGAGATAAGGTTCAGAGCTGGCAGTGAACCCTTTTTCATCGCTTCCATAAACTTCGTATTTAACAGGAATTCTTCCCTCAGGATTAGGTCTCCATCTTAATATGCCTACCCTAAGATCCTTGTCCACCTCAAGCCTTACATCCAACGGAACTCCTGGTCCATTAACTGTAAAACTCCAGATTGGACTCCATCTACTCCATACGCCGCTAGCGTTCCGAGCTCTAACCCTCCAATAATATACGGTGTTCGGGTTGAGGAGTCCTATACAAGGAGTTCTATACTTGTTTGATCCTTCGAAGGCAGTTCTGGATATAAGCCTATCAAAGTTGGGGGAAAGGGGCCAAGCCATATCAGGTCTGTCACTAAGTTGAAAGTGATAATCCACTATGGGCTCGTTGTTTGGGTCCTTAGCTTCCTCCCACTCAAATATTATATCTGTGCCTTCTATTTCCCCGCCGTTAGGGGGATTTAGGGGTCTTAATGGAGGTTCAGGAGGTTTGATGTCAAACCTCTCCTTCCAGCAAATACTTATCCTAGCCTTCCTACCTCCCCCCACGTTCTCATCTGAGTACTCCAAAGTGTTATATCCGGTTCTTAATGCGGGTAAACCGATATGTGCCATCTGGAGGTCCAGTTCAACATGAAGGTCTTCTAACCCTACATCTAAGGAATCCCTATAGCTCTGAAGCTCAACCTTAATATATAGATGATACCTAGCTGGATCCGTGGGTGGCAGAAAAGGATCTAGGCTAACGCTTCTCGTTAAGTAACCAGTCTCTTCTTCATCCCATAAGCATTTCCAGTTCTCCATATCAAAGGAGATAAGGAATCTAAGCTTATCAAGTATGCTTCGTCTATAGCCTGTGTATTTCAGGCATCCGCCGACGATAGGATAAGGACTGTGCATAGGGAGAACGGCAAATCCTTCTGTTTTCTCTCTTTCAGGATGAAGAGCGAGCTTCTCTTGTGGTCTTCCGAAAACAGCGCCTTCCGTTGTTAAAAAGGCGTATTTTCCCTCTGAGTTTCTAAGTTTAGGTCTGTAAATGAGTTTGCCATTATGTATCTTACTCCAGCATCTGTACCATTTATGTGGGGGGTCTTCTCCATGATATTTGCCTTTATTATCCCATCTCCATATTAGAGCTTCTCCGGGTCTAAGCGTAATTGTCATTTTATGTCCTATATGCGACTCTTTCTCCCCTTTTCTTTCGCCTTCATAGTAATATAATGATGCTGCTCCTTCGCTATAGTCAAGTCTTTTATCCGGTATGAGGATGCCGTATACGTGAGTTCGCTTAACCAGATCGGGATCTCGAACTATATCCTCTTCTGACGCTACTGTTTTGTTATCTCTGAGAAGATAAAAGACATTCTCGTCTCCATCTAAAAGATGCCATTTACCATCGTAGAAGACTTCAGTAGTAGAATGTCCATATGGATAACCCGGCCTCGTCCTCAGCCCTACCGTACGCCAAAGATCCGCTATCACATGCGAGTCGTCCCCACAAAGCGTGTATCCGTAGATATTGAAGACCTTAACGGGATCTTTGACTTCCTCATCCCTTGTGGTCGCATGAAACCTATGATTCTTTTCAAAAAGCCATATGAGCATAGCCTTTTCCTTTTCGCTCTTAGCTCCAAGAGTGGCATATTCAGCTATATCCTGAGTTGTCCTCCAGCATCTCCCGTTTACTACTATCCAAGGATTAACGATGGGCTCCTTGCCTATATTCTCCATTTTCACATAGATCATAGGCTCAAAGGACTGATCGTATACTTCATAACCAAGAGGACTCCTGGTATTAAATCCGTCAACAAACCCCTCAACTTTAACTTTGAATACGTGGGGACTCTCAGAAACTTCTTCTACATGCTTCTTAATCCTAGGCTTGAAATCTTCAATATTCACATGTATCCCCTCTATTTAATTTGATTCTGTTTTTATAGGAATAGGTTAGATCTTAGTCGTTATTATGTTTTTGGCGGTTTTGCGGGTTTTAGTTTTTCTGATTGCTTTTCAGATGGCTGTTCTTCCCATTATTCTGAAGCTTTAATATTAAAAAGAGGCATCATGGTTGAATCATAGAGAGCTTCAGCAATGATTTTTTTTAGAGAAACCTGAAGAAATTCCCTCTGGATTCCACTTCTACTCGAGCCTTTTTTAAAAGAAGATGAAAATAGATGCTTTGTGGATTAATTATGTTAGTTGGGTGTCGAATTCCCCATTTTTGACCCTAAATCTCTTAGGAAGACTCAAATCTCGTTCTCAGCCCATTTTCGAAAATGCTATGAAAATAGTTCGAACAGAAAAAGAAGATAAAATCATCCATTTTCAAGAACTAGCCCACAAAGCAAAAAATATATTATTCTATCTTTAACATCTTCACTTAAATTAGCATTTAGGGAGTGCATAACTCTATGTCTGGAGATATTATTCTTGAAAATGAGAATTTACGCGTAAGCTTCGACGGTGCAGGGAGAATTAAATCTCTTATAGACAAACGGAGAGGAATAGACTTCTTCGAACAGAAGAGTAGATTCATGGGAAGATTCAAAGCGGGGGTAAGAGTAAGAGACGAATTGAAATACCGCGACTATTGTGAAATATGGGAAAAACCACGGATCGTCAATCTAGAAAAGAGTGGAGACGGCGTAATCTTTAAAAAGACCTTTATGGGCGCTGACTTTGACATAGAAGAAGAATTCACGCTCAAAAAAGATCACCTATATTGGCAGATCCGCTTATATAAAACGAGGGGTGAAGATCGAACAGTTCAGATAAGGTATATGCTTCCGTTTTTGGAGTTCTGGAATCTGTGGGCACCATGTGATGGCACACCTATCCTCTTAGACGGCATGAAATCCTTTCGATTCAATTATCCTTTCGGCAGTAGGATGAATCAAGATAATCGAATAGCAATACCGATGGTTACTATTTATAATAGTAGATTGGATTCCGGACTAAGCCTCATTGAGCCTTTCGAATTGCCGAAACCCGGCGTCAGCTTCCTATATGAAAGTTCTGAGACAGATATGCATTATGGTATAAGACCAACCGTATACTATGAAGAACCGAGAAGGATGCCATATCTTCAAGTGGCAAATCTAAACCTTAGATTGGCTGAAGATGGGCGAGCATGGATCGCGCTGATGCTTGTGCCCCACGATGGCGATTGGAGACCGGGCTTAGGATGGCTCTACAACCGCTACCGTGAATATTTCGATCCGGGACTAAGGGAAGCATGGGATCACGTAGGCATATGGATGAGTGGTTTTCAACCCACTAAAGAGACTGAAGATGTTATCAAAAAAATCTCTAAATATGGTCGAATATTATGGGAGATTCATGGCTTCTTTCCATTCTACGGCTTATTTGTGCCAGATGAGGAACCGTGGGAAAGCAGAGCGCATACACCCGGAGTCACTGTCACATATGACACCATAAGAAAAATGGTACGCATGCTCCATAAGTATGGCGCTCACGCTTACCTTTATTGGGAAATAAGAGAAGGATTGAAGGATTGGGTCTTAGAGAACTTTTCAGATTCGTTAGTTAAGACGGAAAAAGGCGAGCTTGTGCCAGCTTACTGGGGAGATCGCCCCTCTGAAGAGGGAGGAACATACCTCTTAAACCCTGATCTTCGCTACTCATGGGGGAAACACTGCCTCGAGCAAGCTAAGAAAGAATTGGAGATGTATCCAGAGATCGACGGGATATTCGTTGACGGCTACAGGGAGATGGAATACGATTTTGGTCATGATGATAATATTACGATGGTTCACAATAAGCCAGCTTACTATTGGAACTTCGCTTACTTTCCAGTAATGGAAAAAATATCCGAATTGTGCCACTCTCAGAAGAAAGGACTCTTTGCTAATAAACCAGTAACCGTTGAAAGTCAAAAATATCTTGATATACTCATGATAGAAGCTAGTGATCCGCCTTATCTTGTCAATATAGCCTATATGGGGCTAAATAAGCCACTATCATGGATTTCATGGTTCCGTCAAGACCAATATGACCTTTCAAAAAAGGAAGGCTGTCTAGAGTATTTGAGAGATCTCGAAGATAGACTCAAGTTATGCATGAAGTGGGGAGCTTTTCCACAGTTTCCCATCCTGCAGAGATATATCCTATCTGCCCAAAGGCAAGTTAAGGTTTGGGAAGGAGGACTAGATCTTGAAGATAGGCTTTACAGCGCCTATATGAGGCTCATAGAGATGCTTCGGGGGAGAAGATGGGTCTTCCAGAAGAGGCCGGTGAAGTTCTCGTATGGGCTTGATGGGAACATATTCGAATCTCCTAATGGTGAAATTCTTGTGCCAGTCACATCAGGCAGTTCATTCTTCGAGGAAGAAGGTGTAAGTGGACTTTATGTCCAGATTAGTATACCTGGCATAACGGAAGGAACTTCAGCTGAGATATACCTTCTTGATAAGGAGGAACCAATAAAGCTTACCATTGAAGATACAGTTGATCCTTGGATGGGGATAATTAAGCTTCCGAAAATCAAAGGAGCGGCCATGATTAAAATTCCTAATAGATGAAACGGTCGAAAGATTAGGGATAACATTATTTATCCCTCATATACCTTTAGATTTTATCCTATGTCATCCCGAAAACGTTGACTACCATCATTGATGAAACAGTAACTAGTGCGGTGCCATATTCTAGCATGCTCGATTAATGGCCAGTGGAGCCTAAAGGCCGAGTTCAAATCCGGCGGCATCTAGACCTTACGTCTTCAATTTCTAACGATGCCTCTTTAAGCCTAACAGACAACCCCTTGAGTAGCCTCCGTGATGCACGCCGCCCATCCACAAGTATTCTCTATCTAAGACTCTTCTAGAATCGCCCGTCAAGCTGATCCTCCAACAATTGTAGAAGTTTTTGTAGGTTTTCCCTTTAGAGTCTTTGTACCAGCTTCCTATGATAACTCTGCCTTTAGCGATTATTGGCTTGCAGCAACAAGCCATCTGATAGATAGGTTCTGAAGCATAGATGATTCTTCCAGCCTCATAGTCTATAATGAAGAGTCTGTTCTTATCCATTCTGAATGGCGAGTCAGAGTTGACTGGAAGATTGTTTCTTCCAAGGATGACGAAGACTCCGTCAGCCGCGGCTCCGCCAGCATAGCCCCAAGGATCGCTACACTCCCTTGAGGCGTAGCCTAAACTTTTAAAATCTAAAGTCCAGAGAATATCTCCGTTCTCTATATTTAGGCACGTGAAGACTCCGTCAGCCGTCCATATAATTAGTCTTCCATCGTGAGTTATCGTTCTCACGCCGCCGCTTAGAGAATCTTGATCTTCACCTCCATAAGGAACAGTTGAGAAGTCCCTGCTCCAGATCATCTTTCCAGATATCCTGTCGAAGACTGCTACGTGTCTTCTACATATAACTACAAGGTATCTTGTCCATATTTGTGGGCATGCGTAGCTTGTTGGAGGACTCGGCAGATCATTTGAATAGATTTTCTCACCATCGAGATCATAAGCAACTAATCCGTCTTTCTCCATAGGTCTGCAAACCCATAAGAGGCCTCTCTCAGAGTCAAACGTAGGTTCCTGCCCATCTGGAGCTTCAGAGCTCCACTCATCGCTCCATAATATCTCTCCCTCATCTTTATCTAGAAGAGAAATGCCCTTTGGAAACTGGACGGCTATGCATCCGCCCCACGCCTCAACGACCGCTTCGGATACGAAGTCTCCTAAGCTAGGATTAGAGTTCCATATAACCTCTCCACTTGAGTTGAACTTTACTATGTCTCCTCCAGTTGAGGCTCCATAGATGCCCGTATTATCAACCCATGGAGCTCCCCAAACATGACCCGGCATCTTGAAGGTCTTTAAGACGGTTCCGGTCTCAGGATCTACCTTCCAGAATTCATCTCTGAATGTAGGTGCAAGATAAACGTAGCCGTCCTTGTATATTCCATGCTCGGCTGGACCGACGCCTACCTCAAGCCTCCAGATCCTCTCAACTTTCAGCTCCAAAAATCATTCCCTCCAGCCTTTCTCAGATACTCTGAGAGCATGGATCTCCTATTTTAGATTTTCCATCCCCGCTCATATCTTATCTCATGAAAAACACCGAATCTCCACCGTGCCTGTGCTTGAAGCTTTCATATATCATAGATGAATGATGAGTTTCTAGAAGCCTCAATGCCTCCTGGAAAAAGAAAGGTTTTTGAATAAGTCTCTAATAAACATCCGTTTATGTATCATGACAAGAGAAGTATGAAAATAGTGGCTGTCATCAATTGTGTGCTAAATCAGAATGCTCGTGCACCTGGAGCTGCTGTTTTCCCAGGGATGAACGCAAAGGTTATCGAAGTCTTAAGAAAGCATGATGTCGGAGTTTTGCAGATGCCATGTCCAGAAATGACGTGCCTCGGATTGCTAAGGACTAGACCTGAGGGCACATCGATACGAGACGTCCTCGATACGCCGGAAGGCAGAGAGTGTTGTAGAAAACTCAGCATCTCCGTCGTCGATCAGATAGAGGAGTTTCTAAAGAACAACTTTAAAGTTTTAGCAATACTAGGCGGTGATGTTAATAGTCCAGGATGCGCAGTTCATCTTTCTAAAGAGAACAATTATGAACTCGAAGAAGGCTCGGGAGTCTTTATGGAAGAGTTGCATCGTGAGATAAGCAAAAGAAACATCAAAATACCGTTTAGAGGAATAAGAGACTCAGATCCTGAAAAGCTCATGGAAGATGTCAACTGGCTTAACCGTCTTCTGTCAGAATCTTGACTTTTATTGGTCAAGAAGATCTTTCTCCAATCTGAAGAGAACCAAAAAGCCTGCTCCAAAACGTGTCGGTTGCAATAGCCAGCGTGCCAAGATAGTTAGATCTATAACATGCCAAAGTTACGCCTTGTCCTCGACCTAAACCCCATAAGCGGCTTAACGCCTAAGAGCCTCAATAATGCGTAGACGGTGGTGAAGAGTAGCCGTTGTCGAAGCATCCCCCTTGGAATAACTCCTTGAGCTATGGCTTTCAGGAGGAGAAGTGCGAACATGCTTGTCTCATCAACCTTTTCCAGGCGTGACTGCCCACGTTAGGGTTAGGTTTCTCACGCGGCAGACGAGCTTGTGAACTAGATAGCAGAGCTTCATGTAGTAGCCATCGTATCTGCCTTCAGTATCCCTAGGCATGGCTCTAGTGGGTGAAGCGTCACAAGCAAGTAGGAGCCCCATCTCGATGCCGCAGGTCTTCAAGGCTTTCCCTATAGCCTTCATCAGGGCTTCATGGATTAAGATGAAACCTTCAGCCTTAACCCTAACGTTATGCCAGTGCCACAACGTCTTGTAGATCGGCTTCCACTTGAAGCTGATAAATATCAGAACATCATCGTCGAGAAGCCTCCAAAGCTCAGTCAGGAGCCTGAACCGTTTTAGCCTATACAAAGCGTAGAGCCTTAGCATAGTCTCTGAAGGATACCTGTGCCTCCACAGGATTATCTAGAGTAGGATCAATGAACTCGTCTCTATCCATACATGTAGTGAGATCCTACCCAATAGCTACACCTCAGAAACAACAAAAAAAGGCTGATTAGAAACCCCTACAAGATATAATCTACTTTCTTCCTTTTCGACGTTTAATTGAAATGACTGTTATGATTACTATTGTGATAATGATTATCAAGTAACCTGCTACGGGTTCCCATGTAAGTAATCCTCCTATGAATGATTCTTCTTCTCTTCCTATAGTTATGATTATCTTGCTCTCTCCCACGTTTCCCATAGAGTCTGTTACAGTAAATGTTATTTCGTGTTTTCCTTTTGAAAGGTTATCGATTTTTAGTTCTTCTTCATAACCTAATATTCCATCTAGACTTGATGACCATTCTACAGTTAATTCGCTATGCTCTGTGTCTTCTAGATCATAAGCTATACCCTTAAGCGATACTTCTTCACCGATCTCGAATTTCTCTCCATCTTTAGGCGATTTTATAAGGGCTAACGGCGCCTTATCATTCACGGTGAAAGATTCGGATACGTCGTAACCTATATTAAACCCATCTGTCGCCACAACTTTAATTAAGCATTGATCTCCTCCAGGAAGTTTCGACAGGTTAATCGTATATTTTGTCTCATTTATCTCCATTGCCAGCGCGATCCAACTTTCACCCTCATTATAACTATAGAGAATCGAGTAGTACATTTTGTCTCCGTCAGGATCTTCCGCTTTCCATTCAATATCCAGAGTTTCATCTTTCACTTCTCCACCGCTTGGCTTAATAATCTCAACTGCTGGAGAGTTCGGAGTTTTGTAGATAAAGTTAAGGATCTCTTCACCTTTCTTGATCGCTACCGTAGATGTTTCATCCGGGAGTGGTATTGAAAATCCGAAGGCCATAAATTCATTCTTCAATTCTGTTCCGAAATTTGCGCTGTAGAGGATCTTGCCCGATGAAGATATGCATTGAACCTTATATTTCCCTTCATTTAATGGGCCTACGGGTACGTCGGGTTCTCCCTTGAGGATGTAACAATTATCCAGTTTAACCGTGTCATTTTTATAGATTATTCCCGATACGTATAGAATCCTCTCCTCAGGTGGATCCTTAAGATACTTGAAGAGTTCTTTATAGGTTTCGTCGCAGACCCAGATTGCAGATGGATAATCTGGATTGCTTCCCATAAAGCAGTATACCTTGCCTGTTCCAGGACCGAAAGCTGCAACTTTCTCGTTTTCCCTCGATACATTGTAGATTTGTCCATTCTTCAGTATTAATCCCTTAATTTCCTTTCCGAAGTATGGATATTCATCATACTCTTCTCTATATCTGTTGAGACCTAAAGTGTGACCTATCTCATGAGCGGTGACGCCTCTCACCGCGCCATATCGAACTAGAACTGCTCTTGTCCAGTAAAGCGCATCGAAGTATCCCCACTTTATAATCCATGATGAGTATCCCTGCTCGCCTTCACCCCACCA
>PIYH01000014.1:17364-40006 GCA_003601695.1 Candidatus Bathyarchaeota archaeon | reverse complement strand
AAGCTTTTGCACATGATTTCCGTGAACAGTTTTTCCCATCCATAGGCGGTGTCCGGATGAGCTGGGAAAGCGTCCGACTCCTTTAGGAACGCCACTTTCTTATCGTCGGCTTGCAACTCTTCGGGATAAACGCACGCTGAAGATGCAAAGAAGAATCGCTTCACTCCAGCATCAACGGATGCTCTGAGCATGTTAGCGTTGATCAGAACGTTATCATGCATAACGTCCGCTTTGACTTGGGTTATGTAGCCTATGCCTCCCATGTTGGCCGCGAACTGAAAAACCCAGTCCACGCCCTCAACAAGCCTTCTGCAATCCTTATAATTTCTCAAGTCTGCTAAGTAAAAGTTAGGTACTGGCTGCCAAGGATTAGGCTTGATATCGCAAGCGATTACTTCGTAGCCCCTCTTTTTGAGGTAGTTCGCCATGTGCCCTCCTATGAAGCCTCCAGCCCCAGTAACAAGAACCTTCATTCACTAAACCTCTCCTCAAAGCATTTTGGGCATATCCGTATCTCATCTATTCTGTCACGGTTAACTTTATAGGAGTATAATTTATGCTTATTATAATGGTCTACTCTTGGATTTATTCCGATTATAGCTGTGAGTTCCTGTAAAATGCTTAGTTTAGTATGCACTTCCCATCCTTTTAACACCATAACTTTGATGTCATCAGAATGTAGAATCTGATATTCTAACATTTTATCCATTTTATTGCTCATCCCATTCTTCGACGTGTACATTAGCAGTCTTCCTCCCGACACGGGTCTCCAAAGAGTACCATGAGAACGAGAATATAGACGGTTAATGCGAAAGCATATGGAATCCATAAGACAGTCTTCACATATTTTAGTGGAACCAGCTGTCTCAATCATTAACCCGCCTAGAACAGCTATTTAACGCAGTATAAAGAATCTGTTTTACAGAATGATAATATAAATTTTATGAAACGTGGACGCACACGAGGCCTTTCTCTTCAAGTTTCTTCTGAAGTTTCTTTACGGCCTTGTGTAGGTCTTCCTCGTTTTTTGCTCCTACGCAGACTAGTTTTCCGGAATGGAATATGAGGAACGTGGTCTTAGGTTCCTCCATCCTGTAGATCAGGCCTGGGAACTGTTCGGGCTCGTACATGATGGCCTCGAGCTTGTAGACGGCTTCCTCGATGTCGACCGATGCTCCTAGGTCTACTGCTGCAACTATGTTATGGACTGTGAAGTCTCGTATCGACCTCACTATTATGCCTGCATCTCTAAGCTTCCTCACGACCTTCCTTACCGCATTCAGTGCCTCCCTCTCGCTCTTCGCCCCCATGCAGACCATCTTTCCGTTCCTGAAGACCAATACTTTCATAGGTCGCCCTCTAAGCCTGAAAAACAGTCCCGGAAACGCTTTTGGGTCATACTTAACTTCTGGAAGGATCTTAGCGACGGCCTCAAGGTCGACGCCGTGACCGAGCCCCGCAGTCGCGATCACGTTCTCTACGACTATTTTAAGTTTCATCGCGAATACTATTTAACATAAACAATAAAAAATTTTGGGAACGCGGGTTCTGTTAACTTATTTATGATGTTTAAATAGCAATTTTTTCTCTTGTTTTATTCAGAGATGCTGACGGTTAAGGCGGTAGAAGTTAGATATCAACCTTCAGAAGACATCCTTAGACTACTTGAGACTTTCAGAAGTAGCAAGCCTTGTCTTTTCTATAAAAGTTTCAATTCTCGATGTATACTTTGGAGTCATAAAAGGAGGTAGCTGAAAGAGGTAGAAATCGATCGTCTCATCCATTGGAGAGAATAGATTCCGGAACTTCATCCACAGCTCAAGGGCTTCGTCTCCAAACTTAAACTGGTGAGTTATCAATCTATTAATTTTGATTGACCAATGCAAGCTTCGGCCGTTCCTCATCCAAGACCGTATCATATTAGGAAATGGGAAGCGATAAAAGCTCGCATTTAATTCTACAGCGTTTAAGCCGGAGTTTTCCACGAACCATCTGAAATTTCCTCCCTTATTCCAGAAGTATCTCCAACCTGAGGTTCCAACATAAAACTTCATCCGCATCTCTTCTCCATAAAATACGAATATGATTAGAGCGATCTATGATAAGTTCTAATTATCCCGAGCCATAAGACTTGTTATGCATGTAGACAAATCAATTCTTGAGGCCATACAAAGCCATATTACGCAGGATATCTTTGTATCATTTGGTGAGATTATTGAATGGAGCTGATATACTTGCGTTGGAGCTTAAAGAACACGGCGTCTCATGGATTTCAACGCTCTGCGGAAATGGTCTTAACCCATTCTATTTAGCGTGTAAGAAAGCGGGAATCCGCTTGATAGACACTCATAATGAGCAAGCCGCAGCCTACATGGCTGATGCTTATGGCAGATTAACAGGTACAATCGGAGTTTGCGCCGTTAGCAGTGGAGTTGCCCATTCAAATGCCCTAACGGGAGTTGCTAACGCGTACTTTGACGGCGGACCGATGCTACTGATTACTGGAGCGAGCGCCGGATATGGATCTGGCAGAGGTGTCTTTCAAGAGTATGACCAAGTCGCCTTGGCCGCTCCAATATGTAAATTTGCCAGATGTGTCTATAGAATTGGAGATTTAAGGTTTCTCATTAGGGAAGCCTTGAGAATAGCGATGAGTGGAAGGCCCGGTCCCGTCCATCTAACAATACCCCTTGAAATTATGGAGTCTGAATATGAGGAATACGAACTCAAGTCGGCTAAGCCTCTCTCAAGTGTTATTGCTCTTCAGAGACGCCAATCCCCCAGTCTAGATCCAAAGATAATCAGTGAAGCTGCTAGAATGATCATTGAGGCTGAAAAGCCGATCATCGTGGCTGGCAGTGGGGTCTTTTATTCCGGCGGTCAGAAACCCCTCATGCTGCTAAGTGAGGCTGGAGCGATACCTGTAGTGATCCCCATATGGGATAGGGGATGCATAGAGAGGTCACATCCGAACTTTCTTGGAGTAATCGGCGCGGCTAGTGGAGAGCCACGTCTCTTGGAAGATGCAGATCTCATAATAATGGTTGGCGCTAGGGTTGATTATAGAGTTGGTTTTTTAAAGCCGCCTAAAGTTAGGGAGGATGCCTCAATAATGCGGATCGATATGGACCCGTCCAGTCTGATGCAAGGCGTCAGTTCAGACTTGGCGATACTAGCCAGTCCAGACATGGCGCTTAACAAAATAGCTGAGGAACTAAAAAGTAAGGGAATACATAAGCATAGGAAGTGGCTTAATGATGCTCGTGAGAGATGGCGTAGATTTAGGGCTCGATGGGTTGAGAGAGAACCTCCGGAGTCCACCTTAACCGGATGGCATATAGTTAAGGCTATACGTCCAATACTAACCGAAGATACAATTTTCCTCATAGATGGGGGAAATATTGGACAGTGGGCCCACATGATCCTAGCCGATCACTATCCAAGTCGATGGCTAACATGCGGCGCGAGCGCCGTTGTGGGTTGGGGGCTACCCGGAGCCATGGCTGCTAGACTCGCATATCCAAAGAATCCCGTCTTGCTATTGTCCGGTGACGGAGCCTTCGGTTTTACGCTTGCCGATCTCGAATCAGCCGTTAGACATAACTTGCCCTTCGTCGCCGTCATTGCTAATGACAGCGCATGGGGGATAGTCGCCTCATCTCAAAGAAGCCAATATGGCGAGAAAGGCATGATCTCCAGCAGATTCGGAACTATACGCTTTGACAGCGTTGCTGAAGCCTTAGGCGCGAGGGGAGTGAGAATTAATGACGTCAGAGAGCTGAGATCCACAATAGAGGATGGATTCTCATCAGAAACTCCTATGGTTATAGATGTTCCAGTATCCATACTTAGCCCCACTGATGTTAAGTAATCTTCGTAGCCATTCTAAATTTGAGGATACTCGTCTGCTCGATGAACTGATTGGTCTCAAGAATATACTAGATCTTGGAGGGCTAGAATCTGCGAGTTAAAGATTCGGATCTCTGTGGCTTATGTTTCAGGATAACTCTGGCGCTTCTCCACCCATCCTTTGCGATCTGTAAGTTTCCTATAACGCTTCCATGAAGCGAGTAGAAAATATAGCATAAATATGCGCATTTTTTACATTCACTATATCTTTTCCTCAATTCGTTGAACTTTTCGCTGTTCCAGAGCTCCGGCAAGTTAAAGATTGAAGCGACGGGTTTCTGCAAGTGGCAACCAGCAATTTCTCCACGATGATTTATCATGAAGAAGCTTCGTAACGCATGACATTTCCAAGTTCTTTTATTACTTGAATAGAGATCTCTTATAGTTTTAAGCGTCTTGGTAGTTATCAGAATATAGCTGCTTTCTTTCTTCATTTCCAGCAGGAGATCGCATAGCTTCACCATGAACTTTTTATCTCTTATCAAAAACTCCTCATCTTCTTTACCTATGCTGAATAGTTCGTCTGAGCTATGCATGACATCGTAAGAGTACAGGCAGTACCAAACGGGGATCTCCTTATTCACAAAATACCTTGTGAGATCAACTATCTCATAAAGATTGAGCTGTGAGATTGTCGGTGAAATGACGACGTTGATCCCTTCCTCATGAAGTTTTTCAACGGACGCCATAGCTTCTTTCCACGCTCCCCTAACACCCTTTATATAATCATGCTTCTCTGGATCTAGACTGTCTATTGATATAGCCACGAAATCTGCTTTGCGCAATGCTTCGATCTTCTTCCCAGCCATGCTTCCATTATCATATATCGTAGTAATAAAGAAACGAGACGCATACTCTATGATCTCGTCGATGTCGGGTCTTAATAGAGGATTACCACCTGATATTGTAACTTCCAAAACACCGATCCTTCTGAGGATATCCAATCCTCTCTTGATCTCTTCCGTGGAGAGTTCCTCATCATCACGCTCACGCCATACGTTGCAACCCCTGCAACGATAATTACATTTTCTCGTGACCATCCATTGAACATGGTATGGCCTATTCGGAGTTAAAGCTTGTGAGACTACTCTTAAGGCTTTATTGAATGTCATCAAATCTTATGTTACTCTCCAAATGTACTAAGATTCTTCTTCAGATAAATATCCATTCGTCTATTAATATTACCGTTTCATCCCATTCACCAATAAAAGTCTTGTTAAACTATAGATCTCATCTTCTACGTTGGCTCGTTTAAGCTATACCTTGCCGCCGAACTAAAAATTTATTTATATACTGTTAGAGTTAGAAGAACTTGCTATGAAAAATGGCGGAGCGGACAGTGGAAAAGTAGACGTTGTTGTTCTCACAAAAAATAGTGAAAGACTTTTGGAGAGATGCCTAAATTCTATCTATAAAAATCTCCCAGTTAATCATTTAATAATAGTTGATGGATACTCAACCGATTCTACACTCGAGATAATCGAAAGGTTCAGGAAGAAATATGGCAATGTAATTCTATTGATGGACCGCGGCACGCGTGGAAGCGCCAGAATGAAGGGCATAAGAGAGGTTCGTACTGAATGGTTCGTCTTTGTAGACAGCGACGTCGTACTCTGTAATCAATGGTATGAGAGAGCCAAGAGGCTCATGAAGGATAATGTTGGAGGCATATGGGGCATAGAGATATGGAGCGATCTTGAACATTCGGCTGCCTTAAAGCTCTTTCTAGTAGTGACGAGGAAGATCTTCCATCTGAGAGGGGGAACACATGACCTGCTGGTGCGGCGTGAAGCAGTCAAAGACATAGAGATTCCAAGAGATCTACATGTGTTTGAAGACTTGTTCATTAAAGAGTGGATTGAAGGAAAGGGCTATAGAGTAATAGCGACATATGATCCATACTGCATACATTATAGACCGTCGAATGCATGGACATTAAAAGGAAGCATTAATATACTAGTTGAAAACTTAAGATTTGCGCCTCGTAGAAGACTGCCTCATATGTTTTTGGCATACGGATTCTATACAGCTTACGTTGTTTATAGAATTATATCCAAAAATTTGGGCTGTTAATTCATATCTATTATATGATAGATATCTTTTTCAGATAGACTTGAAATCATAGATATCATCTTCCTCAAAGAGGAGGACCTCTTGGGGGACGTGGAATCAGCAATGATCAAGACCAACAGATTACAAAGATATTGCGAGATTAAGAATCGATACAAGGAAGCGATAATAGTTAATCCGATAATGACTGGAGGTTTAATACCCAAAGAGACATGGGAGAAACTTGTCGAAGAAAAATGGCTCAGCGTCGGATACTCCATATGCTTTGACTGCATTGAGGGACAGTCAAGCTTAGTCTCCAAGCCTCCAGTTAGAGACTTCCTAAGCGAAGTGGCGGAGTTTCTAGGAGGAGATATCGCCTATCACACATTCGGATGCCGCGCAGCCCAATTCGCAATTATGAGAACAATAAGCAATTATATTAGGGAGAGAGGCGCTAAGGATCACACTAACATTGTTCTCGCCGATTCTTTATGCCACTACACGACCGCGATAACCGCGGAGATGGTTGGGCTTAGATTGGCTGAGACCCCGCATAGCGGTTATCCGGAATATAAGATATCCGCAGAAGAATTCCATCGGAAAATCGAGGAGATTAAAAGCGAAACTGGGAAGCTTCCCGGACTTGTCGCCGTGACTCATGTTGAGCCATATCACGGAAACATGAATCCCGTTAAGGAGATTGGGAAGATCGCTGAGGAATATGGAATACCTTACTTGGTGAACGGCGCTTACACCGCTGGAATAATCCATCTAAACATGAAGAGTCTCCACGCAGACTTCCTCACAGCTTCGGCGCATAAATCCATGGCTTCCCTTGCTCCATTAGGCTTTTTGGTGACAAGCCGTGAATGGGCAAAGAGAGTATTTGAGGAGTCAAAAGTTAAGACGAAACTGAGCGAAAGATTATTCAAGAATAAGGTTCCGAACTTATTCGGATGCAGTATAGGTGGAATTCCCCTCATATCAGCCATGTATTCCTTCCTACATGTCGTGAAGAGGGTATATGGATGGGAGGAAGAGCTAGAAAAGACGCGGTGGTTCATTAGAGAGGTGGAAAAGATGGATGGCGTTCACTTGATCGGAGAAGATCCTCATAATCATCATCTACTACATTTTGAGACTCCCATTTTCTGGGAGATATCTAAACATCACAGAAGGAAAGGCTTCTTTTTAGCGGAGGAGATGATTAAAAGGGGTATAGTCGGATTGCAGAGAGGATTAAGCAGGCATATAAAGCTCTCGTTATATGGTCTCGAACGGGACCAAATAGAGAAGGTCAGAGATGCATTCTTCGAGATCGCTGAGAAATACGTTAAGAAATTTAACTTAGACTATTCAGTGCCATAAATTCTAAGCAATCTTTATACATGTCGTGGTGATTCAATTAATCGAACCTATTTACAGATGAGTTCCGAAATGGTTCTAAAAGTATTCAATACGCTTGGAAGAAGAAAGGAAGAGTTCATACCAGTCAATCCGGGAGAGGTTAGAATATATGTTTGCGGACCAACGGTTTACGACTATATCCATATTGGAAATGCTAGAGCATTCGTCGTAGCCGATATTGTACGCCGATACCTAAGATATAAAGGCTTCAAGGTGAGATATGTCAGTAATATAACGGATATCGATGACAAGATAATAAATAGAGCTAGGGATCTCGGAATCAGCATTCAAGAGCTCGCGGAGACCTATAGCGACGCTTACTTCGAAGACATTGCCAAGCTGAATATTGAGAAAGCGGATGTAACGCCTCGCGCAACACAGCATATTCCAGAGATGATTGAGACTATTGAGAAGCTAATTGGGAAGGGATATGCATATGTGGCTGATGGAGACGTATACTTTGATGTTTCAAAGTTTAAGGATTACGGTAAGCTCTCTGGGAATAAAGCCGAAGCCTTAGAGATGGGGGCGAGGATAGAAGTAAATCCGAAGAAGAAGAATCCAGCGGATTTCGCCTTATGGAAGAGCCGAAAGCCTGGGGAGCCTGGATGGTATAGTCCATGGGGTAAGGGGAGACCCGGATGGCATATAGAATGCTCAACGATGGCCCAGAAGTATTTAGGCGAAACAATAGATATTCACATGGGCGGAAAAGATCTGATCTTTCCACATCACGAGAATGAGATTGCCCAAGCGGAAGCCTTGACCAATAAGCCCTTCGTGAAGTATTGGCTTCACAATGAGTGGCTAACAGTTGAAGGTGAGAAGATGTCGAAGTCTCTTGGAAACTTCGTGACCGTTAGGGATGCATTAAAAATGTGTAGTCCGGCGGTTTTAAGGTTCTTCTTGATATCTGCTCATTATCGAAGTCCTCTAGATTTCAATAGAGACGCTTTGAAGACCGCTGGGAGAAACCTTGAAAGACTAATTAGAGCTTTAGAGAGACTTAACGGCACTCCGGAGAGAGAGACTAGAGTAATTGAGGATGAAGTGTTAATCTCAGAAGTTGAGGCAGAAAAGAAAAAATTTGAAGAAGCAATGGATGATGACTTCAATACACCTTTAGCGATCTCCGCATTGTTCAGTATAGCAAGGCTTATAAATAACTACTTAAACGTAAATAAGACTATTGAAAAGGCTACTAAACGCAGAGTTTTAAAAATATTTATTAATCTACTCGGCGTCCTTGGGATAGAATGGGCTAAGGACAAGAAAGAGACTCGAACCGATGAGCTCTTCAAAGGCATACTTGAACTGCTTATAGATGTGAGGAATGAATTGAGAAGGATGAAGAAGTGGGAGATCGCTGACCGCATAAGAGATGATCTAGGGAAGATGGGCATAATCCTAGAGGACGCTGGTAAAGAAACTAAATGGATGATTAAAAGTGAAAAGCTATAGTCACGAGGAATCGAGGATATCCTTAGGATGACAGAATGATAATCCATAATTTTATGCCAATCTATTTTTAGAGAAGAGATGGCGTCTTGGAATACTATAGAGAACTGATAAGATCCATTGAAGAACTAAAGCGGAGCCCTATAAGGCGTATCGTAGAGAAGAGAATATCCGAGTTTAGAGAGCTTGGAAGAGGAGAAAGCAAGGAGATCTTTAAGGAACTCTGCTTCTGTATATTATGCGCTAATTATTCGGCTGAACGGGCAATTAAGATTCAGAAGAGAATAGATGATGATTTCATAACTCTTTCCTGCGAAGAGCTAGCTGAGAAACTGAGGGAAGCTGGGCATCGCTTTCCCAATTCCAGAGCAAGATATATAGTTTCAGCTAGAAAATATCACGAATCGATTAAGGAGATTATAGAATCATTTGATGATCCATATAGGCTCAGAAGGTGGCTTGTCAAGAATATTCTTGGGATAGGCTTGAAGGAGGCAAGTCATTTCTTGCGAAATATTGGATTCACCGACTTCGCCATCATAGATTTTCATATTCTAAATCTTTTAGATAAGTATGGCGTCGCTGAGAAACCTAAGACTTTAACGGAGTTAAGGTATCTTCGGATTGAAGAGAAACTTAGAGAAATCTCGAGATATGTAGGTTTAAACATGGCGGAGCTAGACTTGTACTTATGGTTTATGGAGACGGGGAAAATCCTAAAATAGATAGTTACGGATATCTAGAAGGATTTTATGGAGGAGAAATACGATGAACTTCTACTCTGAGGATATAAGACTCTCAACAAGTAGGAGAATGGAAATCCTGGACATAACTGATAAAGTATATAATGTGGTTGCAAGGAGCGGAATAAGTAATGGCTTAGTCAATCTTTGGGTTCCACACTCCACAGCCGCCATAGCTGTGAATGAGCATGATGTCGATCTCTGGGATGACATTCTAAATATCCTTCAGAAAATCGCTCCGCTTCAAGGCGGATACAAGCACAACGCAAAGTATGGTTGGAGCTTAAGGGAGCAGAATGCACACGCGCATATACTGAACTGCTTGATTAAGCCCGGAGTCTCGATACCGCTAGAGAATGGCAAACTACGCTTAGGAACATGGCAATCTATACTCTTCATTGAAATGGATGGCTCAAGATCGCGTAGGATCCACGTACAAGTCATGGGAAAATAGTGTAGAAAAGCCTATTATTGGCTAGATTCTAAAGTCTTTTTTAGGTTTCGATACTTTTACGCTAT
This sequence comes from Candidatus Bathyarchaeota archaeon, assembly GCA_003601695.1. Lineage (GTDB taxonomy): Archaea > Thermoproteota > Bathyarchaeia > Bathyarchaeales > DTEX01 > B63. Next base: position 29,918 of record PIYH01000014.1, on the reverse strand, counting down.
AACGAAGATTTATCATAAAGACTTTAACAGATTATGAATGGAGTATTCCAATGCAGAAGAAATATCCCTTAGGCAGCGGGATTCCATGCGTGAAGCACAAATGTGTCCTATGCTGTATAAGGACGGAGATGCTACTTTCAAAGACAGACATAAAGAGAATTATGAAGCTAGGTTACCGTCTCGAGGACTTCGCAGTTAAGACGGACGAGGGATGGAAGCTAAAGAACTCTTCTGGCAGATGCGTCTTTCTAGGCGAATATGGCTGCAAGATATATCCATATAGGCCGGAGGGTTGCAGACTTTATCCTCTTGTATACGATGAAAATTATGGATCGATAAGATTTGATGATGAATGTCCCCATGCGGATGAATTCATGACAACTGAAGGAGACGTTAGAAGCCTAGTCAAATTGCTTGCTCGATTAGAGAACGAGAGAAGGAAACCCTAGTAGGGTGCAGGGAGACAGACGTGTTTTATCCTAAATGCTAAGGGAAAGGACAACATTATTAATTTTGGATGCATATTTCCTATTGTATTTAGCACTTCTCTTAAAGAATTAGGGTATGATAGAGTGAAACTCACACTGAGGAAGAAATCTATCAAGAAACTCAAAAGACGAATTCCCTGGATAGAACATATTATAAATGAGAAAAATGCTGGAGATCTAAACCTAGAATCTCCAAGCCCTAAGCTTCAGACTGAAAGGAGAAGCCTCTGCCTCATCTGTAGAGGAGTCCGAAGACTATGTGGAAAGAATAGATGCCCAGCCATTTTGAAGCTTTATTCCTTTATGAAGACAAGGAATGCTGTTTCTTCAAATGAGATGATAGGCTCCTCGCCGCCGGGCGTCTTCGTAGGGCGCATTGGATATCCTTACGTCTACGCCGGTCCCCTCGTTCCACCCTTTATTGGCGATACATCACTATTTGATCTTCCTGAGCAGTGGCTTGGAAAGACGGTCGAGGAGATAATAGAATTCAGAATAAGTTTAATACGCGGGAAGTTCAAGGTCAATGTTAAGAAGCCGTGGAGAAACAAGAATTTTCTAGACAAAACTCTAGAGATCGCCTTGTCGAGGAATCCCGTTGATACGGAAGTAATTTTTCGTAAAAAACCATCTGGTAGAATTCTCTTGGATGGCACTCTTCAGCCAATGGGTCCCTCAGCCGTGCTGAAGCAGATGAAAATAGGCAGCTTCAAGACAGACTTTAGAATCGAGAAAGCATATGGCGATGAAGACTTAAGATCCGAGGAAGCAATCTTTAATCTATACTTAAGCGGCATACCGGTTTCAAGGATTCAGAGAGCGTTCAGTGTGGGAGCTTTTGGGCTCAAGAGTCAGAGGCGTCTCGTCCCGACTAGATGGAGCATAACAGCCGTTGACTCAATGATCTCAAGGAAACTTATTGAGGAGAAAGTAAAGAAAAACAATCCAATCAATGAGTATCGCGTTTACGAATTCAACTATTTAGGGAATAGATTCATAGTGTTTCTGATGCCTTCTTCATGGAAGTATGAATGGATTGAAGCTTGGTATCCGAAGACTATCTGGAATCTGAACGGTTCAAGCATAGCTATGGGAGGAGACTGGGAAGGATATAAGGGAAGAAGCACATATGCATCCCTCGGCGGATGCTATTATGCTGTTAGGCTGGCGGTGGCTGAGTTTCTAGCAAAGGAGAAAAGGCAGGCTGGAGTCGTGGCGATGAGAGAGATTCATCCCAGCTTTATAACGCCTCTCGGGGTATGGATAAATAGGGAAAGTGTAAGAGAAGCATTGAAGAGAAAGTCAGTTAAATTTGATAATCTCCGCGGCGTTATAGATTATATAAGTAGAAGATTCTCGATAGGGATAGACGAGTGGATTAAGACGAGCACACTTCTGAAGGAAGCATTATACCAAGAAAGGATTACTAAGTATCTTTAGCGTGCGGTGTACAATTATCCTTCATGTATGCCTCTTGAAAGCTCTTTTAAAGTACGTCAGAGACTTTTCCCTCCTTTTCCAGTATCTTTTGGGTGAACTAACCGAGCGTAACTGGCTTTTTCCCTTCTCTGCGAAAGATAAGCTGACTGCACAATTGCAATAGTCTCGGCTCTGATATGCTCATCACATAGAGGCTTAACACCATTCAGTACACAGTTGCACATGTTTCTAACCTCGCCACGGAAGCTCTCTGTCCATACGACCCGGATCTCTCCCTTCGCTCCAATTATACGTGCATCTAAGGAATTTCTATAAGACCATGAACCTTTAGGTCTCGAAGAGAACTTTAGATTAGTTTTATAAGTCAGTTTGAATGTTATTAGATTGTTGAATGGGAGGAATGAGCCATCAGCTTTGAATATGTGGTTGAAACTGAGGATTTAGCTAAATATTATCAGATGGGAGCTGTGACAGTTAAAGCTCTTAACGGCGTTAATCTTAAGGTTAGGCGCGGCGAGTACCTATCCATTATGGGGCCGTCGGGATCGGGGAAGACCACGCTCTTCAACATGGTTGGTGGAATCGACAGACCGACTAGGGGAAGAGTCTTCATTGATGGTGTGGATATAGCGAGGCTGGATGCTTATGAGCTCGCTTGGCTTAGATGTAGAAAGATTGGATACATATTCCAGACCTTTAACTTGATACCTGTCCTCACAGCTATGGAAAACGTCACATTACCAATGATATTCGCAGGAGTTGATCGAGAGGAACGGCAGAGACGCGCTCGTGAGATTCTAGAATCTGTTGGTTTAGGTGACAGACTTAATCATCGACCGAGTGAGCTGAGCGGTGGACAGCAGCAACGCGTCGCTATAGCTAGAGCCCTAGCTAACAATCCGGTAATTATTCTTGCCGATGAACCTACTGGAAACCTAGATTTACACACTGGATTGGAGATAATATCTCTGCTCAGGGAGATGAATAAGGAGAAAGGAGTGACAGTGATGGCGGCGACACATGACTTGAAGATGATAGATGTAAGCGACAGGATAGTTTATCTCCGCGATGGACTTATAGACCGATATGAGACTAGAGCCGAGGTCTATATAAGAGCGAAATAGACTTCCAATTTTTATAAAATCATCATCCGTTTATCTTCTTTCATCTAGCCTAACTATAGCTATCTTCCATAGATCTTCTAATCTAGACTTCGGGAAAATTCTTTAAGGATCTAAAGCTAGGATCTGAATTGGTGAATTAGATTGGTGCAAGAGTTCCTTAAAGTTGAAGATCCAGAAACCTTCAGACTTGTTGCTGAGCAGAGTCCCCTTGTGATCCGTAGAGATCCATACCTCTTCGCGCAGTATTTTTCAGGTATGTTCTTCATTGATCTTGCTGAGCTCAGGCAGGAGGAAGTCAAAAAACTCTTTCGCATGCTTAGAAACAAAATAATCATGGTTAAGAAGATCGTGAAAGCCTCGTCGATAAGTGACTTCTTAAACAAGACTAAAGAATTCATGGTGTAAATCTTTTTCACGCAGAGCCTTTATGAGAAAACTATTCTCCCAGATACTGAACTATGGAGATGTCAAGTCAAATATATTATATTTCTATTCCTCGACACGCTATTTTTGCATTAAGAGCTTGATAAAGAAAGATCATCAATAAATGAGAGAGGGTATTTAAACTTCGTATCTGAGAGCTTTCGCAAGTCCTCAATAATTTAATGAGAATAAACAATTCAAAATTTTCCACGTCTTTTTATAGCAATAGTACAATGATCTTTCTAGATACGATTAGAATATTAGCCTTGGCTTAAATATGATGCTCTAAGATTCTTCTGCCTTTTCGGTTTCTCCAAGTCTTTCCCAGTCTACTCTCTCTGCGATCTTCTTAAGGTGTTCCTTCAACATTTTTGTTGCCTTGTCGGCTCCTAAACGACCGGAGTTCCATGTTACGAATGGCGGATAGAAAGAGGCTTCCTTGAATTTAGCCTTCCCATTAACTATTTCAAACTTTATGTATCCTAACTCCCTAAGATAGCAGGAGTCATTTGGGCATAGAATGTCTATTTCCTTAAGTTCATGCTTCAAATAGACTACCTTGTATTCCTCTGGATTCTTTATTACCCTTCCACATGGACACTGTATAGCATCCATTTCTTCAGACGTTTTAATCCCACCTCCTAATCTTATCCACTTTCAAATTCTTCAGCCGTCAATACCAGCGCCCTTCTCCTCTCTATGTTCTCAATCATTCCATCCCTCAGAAAGACAACACGATCACTAATGTCTATCATTTTTAGGTCGTGTGTAGCGCATATAATTGTTGTCCCACGTTCAGCCTTTAAGCGATATAGAAGCTGAACAATTGCAAAGCCAGTATTAAGATCTAGGTTTCCAGTAGGTTCATCGGCAAGAATAAGCGACGGATTGTTAGCTAGGGCTCTAGCTATAGCGACGCGTTGCTGCTGTCCACCGCTCAGCTCAGTCGGCCGATGATTGATCCTATCGCCCAAGCCAACCATCTTTAAAAGCTCCGTGGCCTTCTTCATTCTTTCACCTCTGGGAACCCCCAAAAATATCATTGGTAATGCGACATTTTCCATAGCTGTGAGGACAGGTATCAAGTTAAAGGTCTGGAATATGTATCCAATCTTTCTACATCTAAGCCAAGCCATGGATTTAGAAGGTATCTTAGAGAGATCGATGCCATCGATAAAGACTTTTCCTTTTGTCGGTCTGTCGATTCCACCAACCATGTTGAAGAGCGTGGTCTTCCCCGATCCCGACGGCCCCATAATGGATAGGTACTCGCCGTGAGGAATCTCTAGATCTATTCCCCTGAGAGCGTGAACGTCCTCTCCTCTCAAGCGATAAACTTTATGAAGATCAACAACTTTTACAGCGGGAACGCTTTTTTCCATACTTAATGCACCTTCTACCGCATACTTTTTCAGATAGGAGCCTTATATAATTGATGTGTTTAATGTGTTTATCTCACTAATAAATTAATTTTCACCCTTAAAAATATTCAGGATCGTATTTTCAATTATGCTAAGCGATGCTGAAGCAGCTTCAATAGCCTTTTCTCCTTCCTCAGTTAATATGTAGATTCTCTTCTTTCTACACCAGAAACCCCTAATGAGCCCTTTCCTCTCTAAAGCGTAAAGCGTTGAGTACACCGATCCTGAACTTGGTAGAAAACCGAAATTATCAAAGATTATTGTTATTATATCGTACCCGCTTACAGCACCTTTCCGGAGTATTGACAATATTAGGAAGTCCATAAAATTCTTTACTGTTCTTTTCCGAATCTGTAATAGCAGGCCTCTCTTATCAGTATGTATAGTTTTCATCATATTCATTTCAATGTTTATATATGTATGAACATATATAAATTTTTTGATTGAGAGTCATACATAATCAATTTTATATCAATAAAGATAGATTTCGAAATTCTTCATGTTATATTAATATATTCATGCATGTTGATAAAAGTTATCTTTCTAAACATAAAAAAATTCTGCAGGTGTTAAAATTTGAGTTTGTGGAAGTACTCCTTCGAGTTGATTAATAAAGAACTTGAGGTAACACAGAAGAAGAAGAAAGCTCTTGATGATATCTTCGTTGAGAAGAAAATATCACAATCAACCTATGACTATCTAAAATCTGAGCTTGACAGGGCGATTTCTGAGTTAGAGAATAATCTCACAAAACTTAAGGAGAAGATGACGACGAGGGCTCAAGAACTAGAGAGTCAGCTAAGTTCGCTTGAGCTGCTCCTTGCAAGTCTAGAGATTCACCATGCCGCTGGAGATGTTGATGATGAGACTTACGAAAAAGAGAACAAAGCTATCCTACTAGGGTTGGAAGCTACGAAACGAGAATTAAATGATATACGGGATGCTCTTCAGGGTCCCATTGTTAAAGCGGCTGAGGAGACGAAGCCGGTTGAAGCCGAGAAGTCGTCAACGGAACAAGAAGAAGCATTTGAGCGTGGAGAATCATCGGCAGAGGAGCAGAAAGTATCAACTGAACTTTCAGAGCACACCTCTGCAGTTTCTACACCAGAAGAATCTAAAATGGATGCGGAGACTCGTGCTTATGACGCTAATGAATCTTCTTGGGAAACCGAATCCCAAGCGGAATATTAAATGCAGTAATCATCCTTTTTCATATGCATTAATTCTTGTTTCAGCCCTTTTTATTTCCACTTCTCTCAGAATTAAATCTTTTTCGAAACGCAGTTTTATTTGAAATATGGTTCTCTACGTTTAACAGCCTCCAAAAATAATTTTTTCAATTCATCATCCGTTGCTCCTTTCCTCAGCGGCCCAACAATGTCAACTAGATTATCATTTCTAAAGAGACATGGCTTAAGCTTACCATTGGAAGTTAAGCGTATCCTATTACAGTAGCGGCAGAATTCGGTATTATGCATTGGCCTTACGACTTCAACTTCCCCTCCTCCGGATAGATGATATCGTTTCCTGTGATGCATTTCCCGGATAGTTACTCTTTCTGAGATCTTTGCTAACAACTCTTCAACTGCATCAGGGCTCAAATGATACTTTCTATATGTCTCGTTTTCATATGGATATTCAAACTCGATTATTTGCAGGATAATTTTATTTCTCTTGGTGAAATCTATCATCCTAGATACTTCGTCTTCATTTAATCCTTTAAGTAGTACCATGTTAACCTTCACTGGATTAAGCCCCACATCCCTAGCCTCCAGTATTCCGGATACTACTGAATCAAATGCGTCGACGCCCGTAATTTGCCAATACTTTTCCTTAATTAACGTGTCTAGGCTCACGTTCACTCTAGCTAAACCAGCTTTCTTCAAGTCATAAGCGTATTTAGATAATAGAGTTCCATTAGTTGTCATCGAAACTTCCTTCACTCCGGGAATGCTATGAATCTTTTCAACTATTTCTACTATGTCCTTTCGAATAAGAGGCTCTCCACCAGTTAATTTTACCTTTCCGATATTAAATGAAGATGCTACGGAAATTATCTTTTGCATCTCGTTAGGAGTCATCTCGTCTTTCCATGAAGGATCCTCTCCCTCTCGGTGGCAATAGAAACATTTTAGGTTGCATCTCTGCGTAACTGATACTCGAATACTCTTAAGCGGTCTTCCATAAGGGTCTTTAAGCATTACGATTCCCGCTTTTTAGAACTTGGCAAAGAAAATTACTCGTTATTCTTGATATAAATTATGCTGAGGAATTTGTTCATAATCTCTCCCATTATATAATTTACAATCAATAAATTGTATATGGAGCCCGCTTTTCTTAAAAGATGTCTTCTGTTCTCTCGCCGTCATCTTTTTCTTGGCTTTTTTAGTCATTTGACGAATAGGCTGTATGCAAGAGATAAAGTCGAGACTAAAATATAGTTGAGTATAAATGCTTAGATCCAATAGCGATGAAGCAATAACCGAAGAGACATAAGCATCTCTAACATATCCGAAATACTCTCCGCTATTTAGATGCTCCTCTGAGACCTTCTCCTTTGCATCATCCGACATAACAAGTTTGGATATATTAGATTGCCTTTTTGTGTTCTAGACTATTTTTAATAAGGTCTTATTTCATTCGCTATGTGAAAAATTGGATGAAAGTACGGCTTGAGATGGCTAAATCTTATATTCCCATGGATGAAGGGAAACTTTCGTATGATAGTTGGGGCCAAAAATCCCAGGCACGCTAAAAAAATCTTAAAGGGCAGAAAAATGTACATTTTACTGAAATCTAAAGGATAGAAAGTGATATATTTCTGTGTAAAAAAATGTGAATAAACACTTTTAGGTTATTGTTAAGTGATGAAAATGGCCACGCGCGCCGAAGATTTAAGATTTCGTCTTGCAACTGTTGAGCTTCTTAGGATGGCGAAGAAGAGATACACCTATAAGAGGCTTCAGGAAGAGATTAATCTTCCAGTAACCGTTTTGAGCAGATATGTTAAAGGACATGTCTTACCTAATAGTGAGAGAGCTCGGGAAATATGGAATGTTCTTTTGAGAATCATTAACCTTGAAGAAGAGATTAAAAGAAGATTAAAATGGAATGATTCTGGATTCTTCGATAATACATCAGTAATCGGTGATATAGAACTACTTAATCAAGCCGCGAACTATGCTATCGCCAAGTTTGCTGGCAAAAGAATAACGAAGGTTCTAACAGCTGCTGTAGATGGAATTCCATTGGCAACGCTGATCGCTAAAATTTTAGGTGTGAATCTCGTCATCGCGAAACCTATGAAAGAGGTAGGAGTCTCAGCTTTCCTTGAGGAGACATGTATCCTAGGCGAGTCAGGTTGTACGATGACTTTTTTTGTGCCGAGAAATGCAATAAGGAAGCAGAAGAAGATAAGGGAGAAATATCGAACTGAAAGAGAAGCTCTGGAAGCAGTAAGACGGTGGAAAAATAGAGGATACAAATCTTATCTTAAAGGTGGAGATCCCTTAAGAGGATACGAGGTGGAAATTCTAAGGATATATGACAGCGTACTGATAGTTGATGATGTGATAAAGACGGGAGACGTTCAATCTGCATTAGTAAACCTTGTAAAGAAGGCTAAGGCTGAGGTTTCCGGGATCTTCAGTTTGATAGCTGTAGGCGACTCTTGGAGAGAAAAGATCAAGATGCCTGAAGGTTGCCACGTAGAGGTTATTTTACAACTCTAAATTTATCGAGATTTTTCCCTTTTCTTCCACCGCAGATTATAGCTTCTGCATCTTCTACACTTCTTAGCGGTAGGCGCATTCCTAGCTCCGCATTCTCTACATATTTTTATGAAGAGCCTCTTCTTCTGCGCTATACTTCTTTTTATAGGATCCATAACTGGCATTTTCCGCAACCTTCTGGAAATTTAACATCATTCTTCGAGCTTTAATGTAATAAGATATATTTGTTTTGGTTTTAGAAATATTTAGAGGCTGACCCATCCTACCGTAAGATATTTATTGAGGATAATAAAGCAATAACTTCACAAAGACATGAAATTAAGGAGTGAGGCGGTGAGAAATGGCGGAGAGTAACTCTGTTTTGATCGGTCGAAAACCAGTGATGAACTATGTCCTAGCGTGCATAACGCTGTTCCACAGTGGAGCTAAGGAAGTTAGCATTAAGGCTAGAGGAAGAGCGATAAGCCGGGCGGTAGATGTCGCGGAGATCGCTAGACGTAGATTCCTACCCGACGTGAAGGTGGGAAAGATCACTATTGGCACTGAGGAGCTTAAGGGCAAAGAGAGCGAAGCATCAACGAATGTCAGCACTATAGAGATAACTTTGACACGTTAAGGTCAGCGTATACTTTAAAACTGTCCTTACCTCCTTTATTTTGGAGGGGTCTGGAATAGGTGAAAACGGAGCTATGCCAATTCTGCTTAAGAAGTGGAATCCTATGTTCGAAGTGTAGAAGGAAAGTTGAGAGTGGGAAGGTCTCCCAGCTGGATATAGAGATAGGTAGATTTCTTCTTTCTCTGGAGGGAGAATATCCCTCACTTCAGGATGTATTTTTTCACAAGTCTATCGAGTCCGGGGATGTCTTAGCAATCTTTGTCGGACGGGGTGATATCCCCCGTATTCTAAGTTATGGGGGGAAAATAATTAAGGCCTTGGAGCAGAAGACAGGGAAGATAGTTAGGGTTTTGGAGTATCAATCCGATGAAAGAAAGTTCCTAGAGGATCTCTTCGCCCCCATGGATATTCTAACCATAAATCACATATGGCTTCCAGATGGGACAACTGAGACGAGGGTGATCCTGAAGGGAAAAAAGAAAAACACGAAATATATAGAAGCATTAAAGAATATTGCAAAGAAAGCGAAAGGTTTAGTTCTTAGGATTGAATTTACAACCTAACGTGTGAAACTGTCACGGTGTACTATTAATGAAGCTTGATGACCTCGGAGATTGGCGGCGATCCCACTATACTATAGAGGTCACTCCGAGCATCGATGGAGAAGAAGTGATCGTCATGGGGTGGATACGGGACATTAGAGACTTAGGAGGCATAAGGTTCATAGTTCTTCAAGACAAATCAGGTAAGGTTCAGATCACAATTCCCGAATCAATAGTAGATAAAGAAACCCTGAAAAAATCGGGTCTTCTTCATAGACAGGACTGCATAGCTGTTAAAGGAATTGTTAGGAAAATGGAAAGGGCGCCAAGAGGAGTTGAAATCATACCTAAGGAGATAAGGATACTTGGAGTTGCAAAGCATCCGTTACCGATCGATGTCACGGGCAAGACTCCCGCGGATATAGACGTTAGGCTAGATGCGCGGGTATTGGACCTCCGCACTGATAGAAGTCAGGCGATATTTAAGATTCGTCACACTACGCTTGAAGCAACTCGGCACTTTCTTTTGGGGAAGGGCTTCCTTGAAGTAAATACACCTAAGATCATCGCCTCAGCTACGGAGGGTGGAGCAGCTTTATTTCCAATAGTCTATTTTGAACGTGAAGCATTCCTAGCGCAGAGTCCACAGCTATACAAGGAGGAACTCACAATAGATTTCGAAAAGGTATTTGAGATAGGCCCTGCGTATAGAGCTGAGAAGTCGCATACTAGACGTCATATAACGGAGTTCACTTCAATCGATATAGAAGAAGCCTTCGCTACAGTGGAGGATGTGATGAAGGTAGCTGAGGAATTGATGTATTACGTCTGCAAAGTGGTCCGTGAAAAATGTAGGGAAGAGCTGCGGATACTTAAGCATGAAGTTGACCTTCCCAGCCTTCCCATGAAACGACTGACATATGATAGAGTAATTGAGGAGCTTCATGAGAGAAATGTGAAGATAGAATGGGGCAAGGATATACCTACAGTGGCGTATCGGATCTTAGGTAAAATTCATCCATATTTCTACTTTATAACTGACTGGCCAACGAAGCTGAAGCCTTTTTACATCAAGCCTAGAGATGATGATCCGGGGATAAGTGAAGGATTTGACTTGATGTGGAGCTGGATAGAAATAGCCTCGGGAGGAACACGAATACATAAAAGGGATCTTCTCATAAAGAGGTTGAAGGAGCAAGGATTACCTATCGAGTCATTCAAGTATCATCTTCAGACATTCGATTATGGCATGCCTCCGCATGCAGGATGGGCTATAGGGCTAGAAAGGCTCGTAATGATGCTTACTGGAGTAAAAAACATACGGGAAGTTGTGCTCTTTCCACGTGATAGATTCAGGTTGACTCCTTAACGTTTTTCGTAAGTAAGAAACGATATAATTTTTATTCTTTCTTAGCCTGTTCCGATAGTTTTCTTCTTAAAGACCTTAGTGTTCCTGAAATTAGCTGAACATGAAGAGCAGCTGATTCTTGACCTATCCTTGTGACACAAGCGATCGAAGCCTTAACCATGGGTAGAGCTTTGTGTGAGCATCCTATCACGGCGAGACCTTTTTCCGGGTTATACTTTATCAGCCTTATGTCTGTCTGGCTCGCTCCGTATTCTCCGAAGAGTTTCAGAATGCTGTTCCAAACAGCGTAGAACAAGTCTTCCTTCTTAACTTCACCGTCGCTCTCAACTTTAATAGCAATATATCTTCTTCTCAGCTGGGGCAGTCTTTCCCCCTCCTTACAACATATATGCCGGGGGCCACGTGGTTTGAACTGAGCTTCCTTCTATTCCGTTCGATGAGCTCTCTGGGATTCTTTGATAAAGCTTTCTCAGCATTATCTGGATCTAGTCCAAATAAGTATCCCAAGGAAACGAGGTCCTTCGGTTTCCTCAGAAGTTTCGGTTCAGATGCTCCGCTGGAGATGATGATTGAAACGTCACGCTTCTTCGCTATGTAAACTTCTTCTCTAAGCTTTGAGATTAGGCGGATTCTACGATATCCCTGAAGATAAAGCAGCGGGGCTATATCAATTTCAAATGAGACTTGGGTCTTAGAGGCTAGCTCAGCCTCAGCCAAGTCAAAGAATCTCTTTTTCACATCTAAAGGTGAGAAGGATAGAATATCAACTCTGTGATCCTTGGCAGCCTGTCTAGCTACGCTTTTTGACATGCATTTAACGGAGATTACCTCCACCTTTCTTCTTAGACGCCTCAGGTCTTTGAGGAGCTCCGCAGTACTTGATGGTTTCAGATCTATCCTACTAATGAAATCTAGGCCCGTTTTATCGCATATCTCGCTAATCCTCTCTGTTGCATCTTTATAGTTTTCTTTGGGTAAGGGTATTCCGACGGCTCTGTATCCAAGCTCAGCGGATTTTCTAATCATAAGTTCAGTCTCTTTTTGGTCTTCAAGGCTCGGACAAAGATGGAGATCTATGAAGAACTTCAAGGCAGCATCCCTAGCTCTCTGCATATGTTTCGTATCTCGTTAATCTTCGAGGTTCTGAAATGAATCTTCAAATGGATCGGATCCGCATTACAGATTTTATACTTCTCTGTATAAGCAGATTGTTTGTCAAGTCTTATGTATAAATTTCCCCTGTTCAGACGCCTTTCCAGATCCATATCAAGTAGGTCTCTGTCACGCTGGGGAAGATTCTTACCCATCTTTTTGAGGATAGCTTCCACCATATCGGATTTTGTCACCTTTGCCTTATAGTAGATTATTGGGTTTCCATAATCACCCTTCAATCTCTTTTT
>PIYH01000014.1:0-17356 GCA_003601695.1 Candidatus Bathyarchaeota archaeon | reverse complement strand
CCCTTTTATCGGGCAGAATATTTTGAAGGGCTTTCACTACTTTCTCCGGATCCTCTGTTGCATGAGCAAACAAGCTGATCTCAATCGATCTTATCTTTTTCTTCACCTGTATTCCACGCATGGTATTTGATGAATTAATCTCTTAACGATGATTTAAAGATGACTAGAGTGGCATTCAAAAACTTTTTCTTGGACTGTCTCTTCTTCTTCTAGGGAGAACCGATGAGAGAAGATCTTATGATTCCCAAAGCATTCTTCGTAACTGGAGGAAAAGCGATCGAGAAAGTTTCAAGCCTAAACGCATTCGATTTAGCTTTAAAAAACGCTGGAATAGCCAATTGCAACCTCGTCAGCGTTAGTTCGATAATCCCCCCAAACTGTAAGGAAGTATCTCCACGAGAGATATCTATAGGAAGCATAACGTATGCAGTTATCGCAAAGGCAGAGGGCAGGAGAGGGATAATAAGTGCAGGAATCGCGTGGGGAATCGCAGATGAGGGGTTCGGCGTTGTAGCTGAGGCCTATGGAAGCATGGATGAAAAAACATTGAAAGACGTATTGAAGAAAAGAATTCTAGAGATGGCGAATATCAGGGAGATAAATCTTCGAAAAATAAAGTATAGAATTGAGTCTTTAGATGTGCCTGAAGACAATTATGGATGCGTGGTAGCCGCCCTTGTATATCTCTTTTAAAAGCATAAAGTCTCAGGCCATGAGACCACGTACTTTTCTCCCTGCGCTTGTCAGTCCCCTGAACGCTCTTCCCCCACCCTTTCCAAGCCTCAGATTAGGTAATAAAGTTCTATCTACAAGTATGACCTCAAACCATTTTGAACGGCCATCTTCCCACACCCAGTAAGAGTTCAGGACCTCAAGGTTTGGATACTTTCTAGATGCCCTCTCCTCGGCTATTAATCTGAGGCTTTTAGCTGGCTTATACTTATTCACTCCCATCCTTTTCTGTCTTCTTCCAGCCCTTGGACGCGGCTTTCTCAGCCCTCCCCTTCTAACCCTGACACGAACCATGACGTATCCTGGTTTATCCTTATAGCCAAGCCTCCTAGCCCTATCTATCCTTGTCGGCTTCTCAATCCTTATTATGGCTGGCTGTTTCCGCCACTCAACTATCCTTTTCTGCATTATCTCCTTTATATATGATGAATTCGGCTTCCTCCATGCTTGGGCCAGATACTTGTATGCCACAGCCATGCTCACTCCAAGATATTCCATTCATAGGGACGAGCCAAATTTATACCTTCCGTTTTTAAGGAGAATTTAGATATGGAAGTATGATCTTAGATCACAAAAGTGTTATTTGCCATTTTATAGAAATGCCTTTGGTGATCTGAGATGACAGGTAAAAATATTCATGTCACTGTCTGGAATGAGTTTCTTCATGAAAAGAAAGATCCATATGTGACTAAGATATATCCTGAAGGAATTCATGAAGCAATCGCGGAATATTTGAATAAGAAACCTGGAATAGAGACGCGTACTGCAACTCTTGAGAAACCTGAACATGGATTGACCGATGACGTTCTAAACGACACGGATGTCCTAATCTGGTGGGGTCACATGGCTCATGACAGAGTACGTGATGATGTAGTTGAGAAGGTATATCATAGAATAACTTGTGGTGGAATGGGCTTGATCGTTCTCCACTCGGCGCATCACTCAAAGATCTTTAAGAGACTCATGGGCACGAGCTGTAACCTTAGATGGAGAGAGGATGGGCAGAGGGAACGCTTGTGGGTGGTCTCTCCATGGCATCCAATAGCTGAAGGTGTTGGAGACTACTTTGAGATTGAACAGACAGAAATGTACGGTGAGTTCTTTGACATCCCAAAACCAGATGAAATCGTCTTCATAAGCTGGTTTAAAGGCGGTGAGGTTTTCAGAAGCGGATGTTGCTTCCATCGCGGTCAAGGAAAGATCTTCTACTTCAGACCTGGACATGAAACTTATCCGATATACCATAACAGAACGGTTCTCCGCGTAATCGAGAATGCTGTGCGGTGGGTGGCTCCTGTCAGAAGACCTGAGACTCCTACGATATTGAGAGCTATTCATGCTAAGCCGCTTGAAGATCTGAAATAGCGTTTAGTATCTTAAAAACCTTCACCATCTAGCATGTCAAGGTTTTAGAGGATAATCAAGTAACATTTGAAGGATACTAAATGTTAAATCATGTAGGATAATACTGTATCACATCTATCCCATCTAGAATGTTTGGAGGTGGCTCTGAAATAATTTCGAAATCCGAGATTGAGAGATGCATTTTTGAGTTGGAGCATCTATTAAGTGCTATCAAAATCTCTATCCAGCAGGGTGGAGGATTTCTACTTAGAAGGAGGGCTCCAAACGGTCCTATAATGAAAAAGCGAAGCTTAGAATACATACACAAAACCTGCTGGGGGCTTTATGCAGCTGATGTGGACCGCGAGATTCTCTTTCAGATACTAGATTGGACAGCTGAAAACGCCCTTAAGCCTAACGGCGACTTCTACTTTGATGAGGAAGATTATACCTATAAAATTCTCCAGAGAGTTTATAGACCATTAACCTTTCTTAAGGTGGCGGCGTGGATCAACCATCCGCTGGCTAGGAACGAATCCGTTATAAGACGAATTCTCCAGTATCAGCACCGCTCCGGAGGAGTATTCCATTACATAGGCGATGATCCTGATAAGATTGAAGGGCAGTCTTACATAGGCTCCCTAAACACGAGCTTCTTTGGTCACTTGATGATCGCTCTTGACATGAGAGAACAAGCCATGAAGGCTGGGGATTGGATATTCAACTTAGTTAAAGCAAATGAGGATTATATGCGTAGGGACGGAGTGATATATACACAGATGACCCCTGAAGGAATGCTTATAACCGATGTAAAGCCGGGAGAGAAGATCACGAAAGTTGTGAATAATAAGGATCCTAAACAGGAGTTTTGGCATGTTGGAACATGCATGGCATATCTGGCTTTTCTCTATGATACAATGAGGCATAAGTGGGGATATTCTGAAGCTAGTGCTCGCCCGTATTTAGATGCAGCCCTAGAGCTTCTCGAGTTCGAGAAGACGATGCCTTTATACACCTATCTTTGGCCTTCTAAGTGTAAAGTTGGCTGGGGAGCTGGTGAGCTTCTCAGAGTCTTGGTGAAGAACGGTAAAGGTACAGAAGAACAGATAGATGATGCCTATCGAATAGCAAGACTGGTAGCGATCTTCACTTTCATGGATAATCAGCTCCCAAATGGCGGATGGTCATGCATGCATTATCCGCTTAATGAAAGAATTCCGGAGATGCGTTTTAGTTATAAGCCATTAAAGGGCATGGTAAACGTTCCTCAGAAGCCGATACCTAATTCCAAAACCATATTCCTTCCGCCCGAGGAGATAACTGGCGAATTTCTCGGCTCGATGAAAGCCATCGAGACGGGATTAGAAACTCTGCTTCATCACTATAGGGATCTTCTATAGGCTTATCTCTACCTACAAAATGCGGCAAAGCCTTTTAAACCGCTACTTTAACTTATTCGATTGGTTTTTCAGAGAGTTCCTGAATGTAACATTAGAGTAGGTATGTCTTAGGAGCGGGCTGACCCGGTTGCATAGCAGAATATTTAGAGATAGAAATAAGCTCTCGCCGTATTATATCCCTAAGAAGCTCCCTTATAGGGAGGAGCAACTTAGCATTCTCCACTCGATCTACGATGCGATGATGAGGAATATAGAAAATGCGTATCCAAGGTTCATTCAAATAATAGGACCCACTGGAACAGGGAAGACCTGTACGACTATAAGATTCGGAGAGCAACTTGTTAAGTATGCAGAGAGGGAAGACATCAATCTGAAACATGTATATGTGAACTGTAAGGTGGATGGAACGACTCGTTACGTTCTCTTCAGGAACCTTGTTAGGAAAGTGACTTCTAAGATCTCGACGAGGAGTCTAAGCCCAGAGGAGATGATTCAGCAGCTCATTGAATATTTAAGGTTAGAAAGTATCTTCGCCTTGTTAACATTTGATGAGATAGACTACTTTGTTCAGATGAATCCTAAGGAGCATATAATCTACGATTTAACCCGCATTATGGAGAGCAGCCCAGGTGAACCCATGCCTATAATTGGTGAGATATTTATCGCTAAGTCCCTAAACTGGCATAAATTCCTCGATTCCAGAGAAAAGTCTACGCTCGGAATTGGAGTAATAGAGTTTCCGAGATATACGAGCTTGCAGGTTAGAGAGATACTCTCAAACAGGGTTGAGGAAGCCTTTAATCCCGGAGCAGTTAATGAGGAAACATTGGATCTCGTAAGCGAAATCACAGCAAGCCCGCCCGTTAATGGAGATATACGGGTGGGACTAGATCTGCTATATTATGCTGGGAACCTAGCTGAAAATAGGGGCTCTGAAAAGGTTCTACCAGATCATGTGAGAAAAGTCTACGGCGAGATAAGCCCGTCAATAACATCCGAAGATATAATGAGTCTAGATAAAGATGGTAAAGTGATTTTATTGGCGTTGGCGCGTAGCTTAAAGTCAAGCGGATCAGCCTATATCGGCCTTCGAGAATTGCGCAGAAGCTACGAACTTGTCTGTGAAGAATTCAGTTTTAAACCTGCCGAGAAGTTTGAGGAGGCCGTGCAGGATCTCATATATCGAGGAATAATCGATATGAAGTCCTTAATGGAGCTAGGGATCTCGGGAGTGGCCCTCACAGATCTCGAACGGTTTCTCAATAGCCTTATGAATAGATTAGAGAAGGAAGTAGCTAATGATTAAGAGGAGAAATATTTGGAGAGAACTTGAAGTCGGGTTTGGAGGTGGAAGCAAATTTAGGATTCTCCTTCACCTCGCACTCCATCATAAAGAGGCACATACGAAATACTCGCTTGTTAGGGCTACGGGTTTAAGGACTCCCACCGTTGGAGAACATCTTAGGACCCTCGTAGAGCTAGGATGGGTTAAGGAGTACCCGTTCACGCCCAGAACATATCAGATAAACATAGACCACATCGTTGTTAAATGCTTCATAGATTTTTTGGAGAAGATCAAGAATATAAAGGGATTAGCAACCCAATAATAGCCTCTTTGATGCCCCCCTCCCCCTAAACCTTCACAGACTGCTTAAATGCGACTCGATGAAAGTTCTCTGATGGATGAGAGGTGAACATGCTTGAAAAAGCAGAGACGGCCTCAAGATAGCCAGGAAGTGTTAGATGCCGCAGAAAGATGTATGAATCCTTGGAATAAGAAATGCTCAAACACTGACATAGTTCTGTATATAATGTTTAACGGGAAGAGGCTGCCGATCTGCCATAAGTGTTGGGAAGAGATCTCATCCAAAGATATTGAATGGAGATATACTTAATGTCTGAAGATCTTGAATCACTTAATGGAGTAGGCTCTTCTATAGCCTCAAAGCTTAGAGCAGCAGGATATACAACTATAGAGGCATTAGCCGTTACTCCTCCGAGCGAGATTATGGAGAAGACGAATATAGGATTCAACACCATACTCAGAATACAGAAAGCCGCTAGAGACATGATAAGTGCAGATTTCAAAACGGCTAAGGAATTCTATGAGAAGAGAAAAAATATGATGAGATGTACAACTGGAAGTAGGAAGCTGGATGAAGCTCTTGGAGGAGGAATTGAAACTCAGGCCTTAACAGAGTTTATAGGCGAGTATGGATCTGGAAAAACACAGCTATGCCTCATGCTTTCAGTAACTGCACAGATGCCTTTCGGAGAAGGAGGATTAAATGGAAACGTGGCCTTCATCGATACCGAGGGCACCTTCATGCCTGAACGTATATATCAGATCGCCTCCTCTAGGAGTATGGATCCTGAATCTGTCGCGGATAACATCCTAGTTGCGCGGGCTTATAATAGTAGTCATCAATGCCTGCTAATCGATAGACTCTTCACGCTCATCCCTGAGAACAACATAAAGCTTGTAGTGATAGACAGTATGATTAGTCACTTCAGAGGAGAATACATTGGCCGCGAGAATTTAGCGGAAAGGCAGCAGAAGCTGAATAAGTATCTTCATAAACTCATTCGCCTCTCCGAAGCCTACAACGTCGCTGTCGTATTGACTAATCAAGTCCAGGCTAATCCAGCGGCGTTCTTTGGAGATCCTAACGCTCCAGCTGGAGGAAATGTTATGGCTCATGCATGCACTCACAGAGTTTTTCTACGGAAGGGTAGTAAGAACGTTAGGGTTGCGAGGGTCATAGACAGTCCATATTTGCCGGAAGTTCCAGTTAGGTTCAAGATTACTGAGAAGGGAATAGAAGATGTTGATGAAGATTAGCTAAACCTTTACAATGTTGAAGCCTGAAGCCTTCCTAAGTCTGTTCATGATTGCTAGGCCAAGATTCCTCATAGGGACTCCTTCAGCGATTATTACATCAACTTGTTCTTCGTCGAATTCTCTCAATAACCTGAATAGATTCTTCGCCATACATGCTGGATCTTTTCTGCTTCCCAGAGACTTCACTACGTCGGCTCTGTATAAGTGTTTGGTCTCATCCGTAGATAATACACCCACTCTCCTCTTCTCACATCTATACTTATTCACTAATTCTTGAATCTTATCTACTAAGGTCTCCATTCTTCCTTCAACAAGAATCAGTTTAGCCTTCGGAGCATAATGCCTATGCTTCATACCTGGGGAAGGCGGCTGTTCTATGCGTATCTCTCTATCCGCCATTACCGAAGGGTAAAGTCTAAGATCTTTTATCACGCACTTCAGATCCTCAAATGGGAATCCTCCAGGTCTAAGGACTCGGGGAGGCTTAGATGTCAAGTCTACAACTGTTGACTCTACGCCTATCTTGGTCGGTCCAGCATCTAGAATCATATCTATTCTTCCATCAAGATCCTGTTTCACATGCTCAGCGGTTGTTGGGCTTGGTCTTCCAGCCAAGTTTGCGCTCGGCGCCGCTATCGGAACCCTTGACTCTCGAATTAAGGCAAGCGCAACCTTATGACTCGGCATTCTTATTGCTACAGTATCTAGCCCTCCCGTCGTCTCTCTTGGAACAATCTCTGAGGCTTTCAGGATTACTGTTAGCGGTCCGGGCCAAAGACGCATGATTTCATCGATATTCTCCGGTAGTTCCCTAGCCAGCCTATATGCATCTCTCTTATCCGATATATGAACTATTATGGGATTATCTAAAGGCCTATTTTTGGCTGTATATATTTCTCTAACGGCTTCAGGATTTAAAGCGTCGGCTCCAAGCCCGTAGACGGTCTCTGTAGGAAAGGCTACTAGTCCACCTTCACGTATTATCTTCGCTGCCGCCCGGATCTTATCCATCTCAGGCCGTTCACTATTCACCTTCAGTATAACTGTTCGCTTCATGATGCTTCCTCAGCATAGATTGTTTGCAGGCTACACTTTTACCTTCCCTATTCAGTTATGAAAACTTTATCTCGATCATTCTACTCTTCTATAGGGGAGATCTCATGCATGATCTAAACTCTTCATTTAAACCCTCAGATTTTCCATTTGTTGATGAATATCTGAGCTTAGCAGATATTATGATGGATAGAGACTTAGCCGCGTTGGGAGATGCCTTCGTTAACTTTGTCTACTCGCTTGCCCTCTCATTTAGGAAGAGTAGGCCTATAGGTAGCAAGCTGGATAACAATACGCTTGCATCGGCTCTAAGGGAATCTGGGCTCAGAAAGATGCTGCCTCCCCGGATGGATAGACATACGCAGGCGAACGCCGCTGAGGCTCTCATAGTTTACGCATGGCTCTCCGGCTTCCTGTCTCTGAGGAAGATGCTTCAAATCCTCAACAGCTCAGAGAAGCTTGAAGATTCATGGAGGATTCTTCTTCAAAAAATAGCTGAAGGCATAAAGATCTTGTGACCGATTAAATCCTACATGTCGATGGAGTTATTCGTTTCTTCTCAGGCATTTTCCTTCTTTTTCTCCCAATCCTTGAAGGCCTTCTCCATTTCTTGACTGAGCGCCTTTCCTTTCTGTCTCATCTTTTCAAGTGCTTCGATGAGCGCTTCCTCTGGTTTCTTCCCTCCCTTCGTTTGAATAAGAAGTATCGAGTTTGGAAATAGAGGATGGGGCACATAGTAGCCTGCGAACTCAACATTCTCATCTTCCAGGAGCGTAGATTCTAGAAGGTTGAGAATTGTATGTTTCTCTCCCTCAATCTCGAGCTTCAGTTTTTGAGGAGTTCTTTGAAGTATTTTTAGTTGCATATCTGCCTTCCCCCATTTTAGAGCTGTGCTCTTCCATAATCTGATGCGATCTTACGTTTCTCAATATTTCCGCAGGCCACACATTTAAGCATTCTTCGTTTGATCAGGAACTCCCCACATTGAGAACAAAAAGCATAGATCACGCCTAGATTCTCTTCTTTTGTTGAAAGGTGATAAATGTTGTTTTTATCGCTTATGACCTTTGCCCTAACTAAGTCTCCTATTCTAAAGGCATCGTACATATTCTCAATGTACCGGCGGCTCACATCCGCTATATGGATAGTTCCCGTGAAGAATCCTGACAAAGACTTTCTTCTGATCCTTATTATGCGTACTAACGCATGGGAGTCTTGAACATTCATAACCCAACCTGTAACTATGCTATTAACCTTTGGGATATCTACATTACGCGCAGCTGGATAAACTGAGATTTTCTTGTTAGCGAAGTCTATGAGAACATAGCCTATCCTAGATGAGTATATGTATCCATCATCCACATATGTTCCAGAATCTGGAATAAACTCTTCGATTACCCCGAGTTTCTCTCCGGGAACAACAAAGTAACCGCTACTCCTGATTTCACTCATTGAATACACTTCTCGCAGATCATAGCGTTCTCTTTAAAATCCTCTTTTCAGCTTACATATTAGTCTTGCTATTTTTCCTCTTCGACACGCGTTATCCTATATAAATCAACTGGAACGTGATATCTTCTTTTCCTATGAAAAGGATATACTCTTCCGATAACTAGCTCTATCTCCTTCTTCCAGTCTATTCTGCCCATCATTTTCGGTATCTCTTCCTCCAAGAACCTTCTGACCTTGTTGCTTCGCTTATGCAGAGAATAAACAACATTGGAGATTTGAAGAGCTTTCCTTAGAAATCTTACGTCAGCTCCTCTCCTCCACGTGCCAAAGGGTGGATTCATTAGCGTTGTGTCGAACTCTTCAACTATACATTCTATGTCTCCGACTACTAGCTCTATCCTCGTGTTCACCATTTCTGCGTTAAGAACAGCGGTCTTAACTGCTGATTTGTCTATGTCTATTCCTAGAACCATCCTTGCTCCAAGTAAGGAGGCAGATATACCGAGTATTCCGGAGCCACATCCTAGATCTACTACTTTTTTACCCTCAATATCTCCGTTGAGGAAAGCGGCGTATGCTATCTCAGCGGCGCTTTCAGCATCTATCGTATAGGCTTCCCATCTCAGCCTAGGTTTTGGATTCGGCTTTAACCGTGATAGTAAAATTGCTAAATGCCTCTTTTTTATGAAGCTGCCTTGACTCAAGGATGCTTCGAACCCTCCTGGGCTTAGATTATTCCCTCCTTTAAAAGTCTCTCCCATGAGATCTCGCCGAGCATAACGTATGCCTCCTTCAATGTTAGGATTGGTTGGCGAAAGATTGTTTCTTCATCTATCGAGATCCTTGGACATGCAGTATTTATGTATGCTTCGAATTCTTGGAAATTTCTAAGCATCTGACCTGTGATTTCACGCAGAGAAATCAAATATACCTTCTTTCCCGCTTCTTCCATCTTCCTCTTGACTTTAAACGCTTCACTGAGCCTCCTCTGTCCAGGCTTCAGACCTATTATAACTCCGTAGATCTTAGCCTCCCTAGCCTCTTCAATCTCAGCCCATCGTCGCCTCAATATTTTTCTGGCATCAGCATCAAGGGAATAAGCCTTATCTATAAATGGATCAGCTGCCACTACAGGCTTCAGAGTTGCTAGGGCCAGACCAAGCGGATGAAAACGTCCCCCACCAACAAAGAGGAACGCGTCAACACTTGAGGAAATTGCCTTTGCATTTGTATAGTCGCATCCTAAAATCTGTCCAGGATGAAGCATGTTTGAGGCTTTTCCCACATAGACTTCCTTACCAGCTGAGGATAGAATTCTTCTGGCTGCCTCTAAGTTTTCTACGTGCTGAACTGTTGTGACGAGCCCTATTCTTCTCCAAGGCTTCAATATATCTATGGCTCTTCTAACAGATCTCTCAACTGGAATCTTGGCGTGAGCTTCAAAGTATATCGTTGGAATATCAAGATCTTTGAGCATCATCGTGTGTCCATAATGAACTATTAGATCCGCATTCAGATCTCTAGCCTCGGCTACAGCTACATCGCATGCTCCATAGCAGGGTTCTCCGGAGATTATAGCGGCTGCTCCAGCATACTCAATTACTGAAGCTAGCCTTGCAGCTAGGGGCTTCAGACCGTCTGGGAGCTGGAGAAGAACTACTCGAGCTCCTCTTTTTTTAATCTCCTCTTCGAGACGTTTCTCCTCAAGATCAAAGAGATCTTCACACATGGAAAACTCCCATATTAGATGGATTGACATCCAATCAATAGGGTAGAAGATTATAAATTTATAGAAGCTGATGGATAGTTGGATCCGGTCTGGATGGGCAATATACCAATGGAAATCTTCAATTTTCTCAGGGTGTTTTGATGATGTTTTGCTCATTCGACCTAGCTGAGAAGATCATGAATGATTATGCCCGCGAAACTGGAATTTTAGGTAATTGTAAACCAAGACGGTACCTTTGGACTGACTCCTTCGCCGTATGCAATTATCTTGGACTCTACAGAACAAGCAGGAATGAACGCTATATGCAACTTGCACTTAAACTTGTGGATCAAGTGCACTTCGTGCTCGGTAGACATCGCGAGGATGATCCTAGACGAGGCTGGATAAGCGGGCTGAATGAGAAGGAAGGAAAGAGACATCCAACGATTGGAGGCTTAAGGATTGGTAAGCGATTGCCTGAACGTAGACCGGAGGAGCCATTTGATGAATCTCTAGAATGGAAAAGAGACGGTCAATATTATCACTACTTAACTAGATGGATACATGCCTTGAACAGAGTAAGTCAAGAAACTAAATATCCAATTTATAATTTGTGGGCTACTGAGCTTGCGAAGACCATGCATGCAGCATTTGTTTATGAGAAGAATGGACAGAGACGTATCTATTGGAAGATGAGTATAGATTTAACTCAACCTCTTGTTTATTCCATGGGTCTGCATGATCCACTTGATGGATTCGTCGTCTACAATGAGATTCAGGCGTCAGCACCTAGAAATCCCGAATGGTCGAGTCTAATGCGGGAGATAGATGATCTTTTAGAGATCTGTATGGAGATTAACTGGGCGACTAGCGACCCACTTGGCATAGGTTGTCTTCTCTGGAACTCATACTTCCTAGCAGAGATGCTCATGGATAAACATTTAGAATGCATGGATCTGCTACTCAACATATTGAATGATTCCTTGCTGAGCTTAGAGCTCTATTTGGCAACCGACCCTCTAAAGATTTCAGCCAGTAATAGGCTTGCATTCAGGGAGCTAGGCCTCTCCATCGGATTCAAAGCTGTCAAGAAACTTCAGAAACTAGTTAAGAACGGGTCGAATCTCTCCAACCGTGAGGAGATACACTCGCTGATTAGAAGCTTAGTACACTACTCTTGGATAGGCGATGATATTGAAAAATTCTGGCTTAAGCCAGAGAATAGAGAGAACTCTTTATGGAAAGAACATCAAGATATAAATATGGTGATGCTGGCTACGAGTCTCATTCCTGACGGCTTTCTATAGTGGAGATGACTCATCGGATCTTTTAAGGAACACTACTGAGAATAAGATGATAAATTAAGGCTCGGCATACCGTTCAAGATTAGACTCCATTAATAACTTCCTGCTTTTCGCTATTGTTCCATGAACTTTTCTGGAGGGATGTAGTCGCCGAATCTCTCTCTAGCCTCGATTAGACGATTACGTTGCTGACCAAGCACATCAAAGAGTTCGCTTGGCGCATCTGAGACTTTCTCCTTATAGAACTTCTCCGCCCGCTCGATCTTAGCTAGGTTTTCGGGGACACGTATCGTGAACTGCTTAATGTAGTCTTTCTTCCTATACTCTTTGTTTAGAACTTTCTTGAAGAGCATGCGTAGATCCTCATATTTAGGAATATAACCAGTGGGAGCCTTTATCGCTCCGGCCTCATTATGTACTCTCAGCTCCATCCATTTTATCCATACATGCTTATCTCTGGGCTCGTTCAAGTATTCTCCCGTTTTTAGATCACGCAGGAAATAATTGACTCCAAAGATTAATGGTCTCCTCTTTAGGCTTCTACCAAATTTTAATAGGTTACGTATATTATGGCCTAAAGGTATTGAGATGAAATCTTGAATGCTCATCGCGTTGATCTCTGGAACTCCCTCCTTGTCAACCGTGGCGAATGTCGTCTCCGTCTCGAGTGAAGCGCCATAAGCGATTATGCCATGCTTCCAGCTGAAGCTCTGCTGAACCGGAACATACGCTTTGGAGTCACGTCCTCCATATATTATTCCGCTGAGCTCAACGCCTATGGGATTATCTAGTTCTGGATCGCAGTTCTCCAGAACTTTTAGGGAGATCGTGTATCGGGCGTTCTTGTGAGCCGGCGGGATCTCATTGCCGTTCTCGTTAGTTTTCCCCTTCCACCACTTCCCAGAGAAGTTTATTCCATCCTCTGGAAGCTCGCATCCCATGTCGAGCCAGTAAGGTTTCCCATCCTTAACGAGGACATTCGAGAAGATGATCTCGCCGGGACTTGTAAGCACCTTGTAGAGTAATGGCATATCCTTAGGGTTTATTCCTTGAAGAATTCCAAATATGCCGCATTCGACATTCACCGCCCGAGCGACCGACCCTATATTCCGTATATATGCGATGTCATCTCCAAGTATCATCTCTCCAGGAAGCATCGCCGTGGAAGTTTTTCCACAAGCACTTGGAAACGCCCCGGCGAAGTACGTTTTCCGGCCTCCCGGCCCGTGTACTCCCACGATCATCATGTGTTCTGCAAGCCAGCCTTCCTGATTAGCCTTCCTTATCGCAAGTCTGAATGCAAGCTTCTTGAATCCTACGGAATTGCCCGCGTATTGGGTATTGACGCTGTAGATCGTGTTTTCAATATAGTCGATATATATGCGCTTCTTATTATAGTCTATGCTGATCATATTCTTGTCGAGTCTTCCAGCTGAGTGTAGAACGCGTAGGAAATCCTTTTTCGGCCCTGCATTACAGAATGCTTCATAGCCTGGTCTAAAGAGCAGAGACTCCGAGTGAGCCACATACCATGAGTCTGTACATTGTAGACCGAGAACAGTGAAGATAGAATTTAGTGGTCCTAGAGACATAAATCGCACGATCATCGTCTTTCCTTTCATCGAATTTTGGAGGAGGCTTTTTACCTCCGTCAATCCCTCATCTCTATCGATCTGGTTTAGAGCCTTGCTTAGAACCTCACCTTTCGGCACAAGATACTTCGTGGCTTTTCTATCCCGTCCCTGATCATATATTCCGTCGAAGTGAACCGTATGGCCCGGAATCTTCAGCGGCTTCTCCTCACCAGTTCTGATAGCCTGCTCCCTGATGTGAGCTATATCTTCAGATGAGTCACAGCAAACAAAGATATCTTGTGGATTGCAGAGCTCAGCGGATTCGGCTACGAATCTGTGAACTTCAGGATTTGGTATGGCTTTTATTTTCTCGTAATCCTTATTGTTCATTCTGGAACGGAGTGTCTTAAGGTATTTATTCATTCTTGATTCCCTTACCTATGATTCTTGCAGGCGCGTCGTCAAGCCTAACCTTTCTAGAGAATTCTTGTCCTTATTTATTTTTTTCGGTTTTTTGTTACGATTTTCGTAACAACCTGCAAGTTTTCTGTTAGAGTATCCCTCGCCATTTAAAGATACCTTAAAGTGAGGGAGACTAGCAACGTTATAATTTAGCCTATACTCCAAATGGACGCTGAGGTTCAAGACAGCGTGAGGATGAAGCGCTATACCTAAGTAAGCTGAAGATTAAACCATTTCCTAATGAAGGGCCAAGCTCCTTTTTTATAGTAGCGATGACCACCCTCACCCACATATAATTCGCAACGTTCAGGAACGCCGGCAACCTCATAGATATGTTTGAGCTTACAGAAGGCTTCGTAGACATGTTCGCTGTATGTTATTCCTACATAAAGGCCAGGATGGTTATGGCCATTGAGGGGTTAACACAAGTGGTAGGCGACTGTTACATTCTCTGGGCTTTAGAAGCCAGAATGGCAATGGCACTGTTGGTTCAACCCAGAGACACCATTTCTCACGAATATAATCTCCGAGGTCGACTGAGCTTACTCGCTCAGCTTTTGGAGTATGATCCTGAGGATCCTCTTCCATACTGGTTAAGCCTAAAGCCTCTCGAAGCTTCGGTCGAAAAGCTGACTGCCAAGCCTCAAATTCTTCTCTTGTTCTCGCCCGAAACTCGAATTGACGCCGTATAGACTTGTATACTTCTTTAATATGCCTTTTGTAATCAAATCTGAGATTTTTCTCGGTCAAAACTGGATTTCCCCGATCCAACTAGTAATAATATCCTCTTTATCATGACATTCATTCATTTGACTCCCGAAGCAAGGTTACTTATAGGAGTTTCTTCTTACATTTTGAGATCTACATCCGTCTTGCTTCTGCGAGCTACTGGCTCTCTCCCCCTGCGCAATTCTTAAATCATTCATAGAAAGATTCACTTATAGCCTTTCATGGGAGACGCTGAGACTTTTGGAGAGTAAAGGTTTTATAGATATTTCTGCTACGCTGGGAGGACTCGATAAAAGATGCTATGGTCAATTCATAGAGCACCTTGGAAAGTGCATATACGGAGGAATATGGGTGGGCGAAGACTCGCGGATCCCCAATTTTAGAGGCTTCCGCCTCGATGTTTTAAGAGCAATAAAGAAGATGCAGCCTCGCATCATGAGATGGCCCGGAGGAAACTTTTCGTCAGGATATCACTGGCTTGACGGTGTTGGCCCTAGAGAGAAGAGGGTGAAACGCCTAGACATGGCATGGGGAGCGGAGGAGCCGAACACCTTCGGTACAGATGAATTTCTAGAATTGTGTAGACTCGTGGATGCTGAACCATTCATTGTAGTGAATGCTGGAAATGGAACCCCGGAAGAAGCTGCCAAGTGGGTTGAATATTGCAATTCCAGAGCAAATACATATTATGCCTCTCTCAGGCGCAGATATGGACATCATGATCCATATTGCGTGAAGATATGGGGGATAGGAAATGAACTATATGGTAGATGGCAAGTAGGCTTCTGCCTGAATGGATCTGAATGTGCAAGGAGAACATTAGAGTTTGCGAATGAGATGAGAAAAGTTGATCCCACCATCAGGCTCGTAGCTGTGGGATGTGAGGATCCAGAGTGGAACTTGGAGATGATTAAGAATGCAGGCGAATACTTCGATTATCTCTCAGTGCATATTTATATAAAAGGTGAGAGGCCCTATAGGGAACTAGCGGCTACCTCGCTGGATATAGAAAGAAGACTCAGGAATATTTATGGGCTTATTCAATCAGCAAGGCGAAGATACGATATAGAAAGGGAGATAGGGATAGCATTCGACGAGTGGAACGTGTGGCATCCGGAAGCCAAGGCTCCACTTCATGAGCAAGTTACAACTGTTGGAGATGCTATTCTAACAGGAGGCATTCTGAACGCACTTCATAGATTATGCGTTGCAGCGCCGATAGGGGGATTCGCACAGACAGTTAATGTTCTACCCTTAATAATAGCCTTAGAAGACGGTGGAATCCTCTTGACACCGCAGTATCTAGTCTTCAAACTCTATAGCACAAATAGCGGGGACATCGTCCTGAAGACCACCGTTGATACGGATCATTACATATCCAGCGAATTGAGGGAACCCGTTCCATTCATAGACCTTTCAGCTACCATCACAAAAGATGGAAAGACAGTATATTTGCATGTCGTTAATAGGCATGAAACAGAAGATTCAGAGATGACGATCTCATTTAGAAGATTCAAGCCTAAAAGAGGATCTCAACTATACGTTGCCGGAGAAAAAATCCAAGACAAGAACACCCCTGAGAATCCTAGGAGGGTTATGATACAAAAATCAAAGGTTAAAGTGGCTGAGGGAAAAATAATGTTCGACTTGCCTGCACACTCGATAAATATTATTAAAGTTTCAGGGCAATCATCCATTCGATTGAATTAATGAATAAGTAAAGAGAGGATTACATGTAAAATTATATCGGCGGAAAAATGGGATAGCATCGCTGACTCTAATCCTTTTCTCCAGTAAAGCCAGCCAAAAATAATTCCGCCTACACCATTTAGTAAAATAACTCTCATAATGACTAATGGTGTAAGTCTGGTTAACGTGGCTGCAAGCGGTAAATGTCCAGCTCCGAAAAGGAAAGCAGCTATAATAATTGCTAACCACATATCAAAGTCGGTTGGTTTTCCTTCCCTGTTTCCTTTAACTTTAAAGAATAACCATGTTAGTGAAGTCATCAGAAAAAGTCTTGTAATCACTTCTTCATTGATTCCGCCGTAAAAAGAGGCTAAGAAACCTTGCCATATTGGAGGAGATACATGGGCTGATTGAGCGGTAGTTTCTGCTTTGATAAAGATTGAAAATAAGTAATCAATTCCGATAATAAGGATGCTTGCTAACATTCCTAATGTAATTGAAATACCTAGAATTGACTTGATATAAGGTTTAACTTCTTTCCCTTGTAGCCAACCTTCTAGTATTGGAGCGGTGAGACCGACACTTCCTGACAAATATAAACCGACATAAATAAGGATTGCAAATATGACCATGTTTTGAGCTACCTGTATTGGTAAAAGTACATGCAAAGGTATCGGAAGTTCTTTTAGTAGATCGGCTTGAATAGTTAACATGTAGGGTATTATGGAGATAACGCCGAAAACAGATGCTAACAGAAGAATCCAGAATAGTCTCCAGTTGATTGAATTATTCATTTTATAGTACCATCAGGACCCAGATTCCCACCAAATCCTTGAATTTTTGTTTTCCAAAACATTTCGCTTTGCCTTTATCTCGATATCTTCCTTCAGCTATGTAATCTTTCAAATAGTTAATCATCGGATATGCGGCATCTCCACACATTCAGCCTACTCCAGAATACAAGCCCTTTCGACGTCGTCTATGTATTCACCTTCCCAAAATATCGCTTTTGGAATTCTCCCAACTTCCTTAAAACCCATTTTTTATAAAGATTCAAAGTTGATACT
>PIYH01000089.1 GCA_003601695.1 Candidatus Bathyarchaeota archaeon | reverse complement strand
AGAAGGCTATGTCTATAAAGGTTGTATAGTTTCTTAACTCTACTTTTCTTCGTTTAAACTTCTCCACAGCGCAGATAAAACAGGAAGCAATAAGGCTTCGTAGCACTAGTTTAGTGGAGATAAGCGAATAGGATATAAGCTTTTAAGAAAGACGGGAAGCAATATCTTGCATGATAATGGGCAGGAAGGTGGGCTCCACACTCAAGATCTACATCATATAGACTCAGCAGGGTCAGATCTGTCATCACCCACCACTAAAAGCATTATTCTGCCAGACTAATTAAATCTTGTCTTCTTCCTTTCTCAAATCGTTAATGATTCAATCTCCTTATAGAAATAATCTTTAATTGGATTCACATTATACTTATCTCAATCCTGCGCCTTATCGCTAGAATACTATTTGGAGACGATGAGATGAAACTTGCGAAGGGTAAAATTCCAGCTGAAACTTTAAAGAGGATAGTTTTCAGACGGTTAGGTGTTGAGAGAAATGATGTGCTTCTCGGCCCAGCGCTAGGTGAAGATGGCTCGGTTGTTAGGATTGGAAAGGAAATTCTAGTCTCTTCGATGGATCCGATAACAGGAGCACTGGAGAGAATAGGATGGCTTGCAGTAAATATAAACGCGAATGATGTTGCAACCTTCGGTGTGCCGCCTATTTTCTTCTCCTCATGTATCCTTTTACCTGAGGATTCCACGGAGGATATTGTTGATAAGATAACGAGTCAGATAGATAAAGCCGCTGAGAACTTGGATATAGCTGTGATAGGTGGACATACGGAGGTTACTCCGGGACTTGATAGGCCGATAATTATTGGATACGCGATGGGGATAGCTAAAGATGGAAGATACGTAACTTCTGGAGGAGCACATGCTGGGGATAAGCTGATTTTAACCAAGGGGGCTGGAATAGAGGGCACGGCTATATTGGCGTCTGAAGCATATAACTATCTTAAAGAGATGATTGATGAAAACATTCTCCAGTCAGCCATGAAGTTTTATGATGATATAAGTGTCGTAAAAGATGCGATACTTGCCTTTAACATTGGCGGCGTTACAGCGATGCATGACCCGACCGAAGGCGGAGTGGCCGGCGGAATACATGAGATAGCTGATGCTTCGGGTTTGGGTGTTAAGATATTTGAAGAGAGAATACTGATAGCCCGAGAAACATACGAGATATGTAATCTCCTTAGCATTGATCCTATGCAGCTAATAGGGTCCGGAGCTCTTCTTATATCAGCTAATCCGGAAAGAACTGATAGAATAGTTGAGAGACTGAAGAAGGAGGGGATAAGAGCTGAAGTAATCGGCGAATTTTTAGATAATCCTCAAGAACGCCTTCTCGTAAGAACCAATGGTAGAGTTGAAAAGCTAGTTAGGCCATTGTCGGATCATATATGGATAGCACTTGAGAGAAGCGGTGTCAAATTCTAGATAAAAAAATTTTTCAGCGTTCAGAATAGAATTATTTAAGGATGATCTGGAATGCCCTACTGCATTAGATGTGGCGCAAAGATCCCGGAAGATGAAAAAGCAAGATTCTGCCCAAACTGCGGCGCTCCTTTACCGCAAGAAGCACGTCAAAGCATGGCTGAAAAAAGAAAAAAGGAATTAACGTGTGTGGCGCCTTTAAAAAGACGCCTCATACTAGCTTCATTCATGGCTCTCCTATGCATATTCGCTACATGTTTGGGAACATTAGCAAAAATCGAAGATAAGGAGGCACAGGATATAATTGGTGACTTCAATGAAATTGAGAATATTCTTCAAAAAGCGGGAATTCAGTTTATCTTCGGAAATAACATGATGTACTGCCTTGCTATGTTCATTCCATTCGTAGGTCCAGTGGGGGGCTTCTATGTTCTTTACTCAACCGGGAGAGTTTTAGCTGCGCTGAGTCAAGTTCAGGGATATAATCCGCTCTTTTTATTCTTAATGGTGATGGTTTGTCCTCATGCATGGTTGGAATATATCTCCTATAGTCTAGCCATCTCGGAGAGCGTGTGGCTCTCTTTCTTCATCATAAAGTATAGATATAGGGGGCTTAGGTTTGAAGTAGCGAACGCGGTGAAGTATATCTCACTATGCGCTGTTCTCCTCTTAGCGGGAGCCATTATAGAAATGATTCTCATTACATCAGCTTCCGAAATCGCTCCAATTTAGTGTTATGCCGGAAAAATCTTTGGGTTCAGTCTATATGCCAGATGAAGAATCAAAATTTAGAATCTTCTTTATTTTTTTGGCGACTTCTTCAATTTCAATCTTAATCATTCCGAGAGCGGCTTCTCTACTGCTGAAAGCTACTAGAAGAAGACTTCCTTCATTATAGACGACAATTCGGCCTCTTTCACCCTCTAGAATAACATTCTTCAATGGGTCTATATCAGCTTCCCCTGCCGATCTATTAGCAAGCTGGATGAGACGGGATATTATTGAACCTATCTTTTCCGGATTTTTGCTCCAAGGTAAGTCAGCGAATATAGTAAGTCCGTCGTTATCCACCACGGCTGATCCTGCTAGTCCAGCTATCTCCCCGAATTCTTTAAGTATCAGCCTCACCTTTCTCACCTTGCTTGTTGAGGCTTTTTTAAGACAAGCTTCCCAGATGGGAGTTACTCTCCAGAGCTTAGCTGGACCGACTTCTATATAGTCAATCTTTCCAGCAGCTTTCAAAGATGCAAGATACTTTAGCGCCGTTGTCTTGCTGATGTTTGCTTTCTCAGCTACGCTTACCGTAGTTAGTCCATTCTCGCTTTCTTCTAAAACTTTAAGGATTCTCTTCTCATAATAGGATGACAATCCTCTTCATCACTGTATATTATTGTCTCCAATAAAAGATCTATGCAAGATTAAATCCATTTTTCAACATGGATAATTTAGACGGTTTAGAACACTGAGATTTAGACAGAAGTGAATAATTCTTTGAAAGAAGTGCGTTTTTGAACAGTTCTGATAAACAGAGTATTCTATACATTTCTCTTGTGAAAAATATTTCTCTGATGAAGATGAAGCCGGGAACGACATGCTTGGCATCATTAAGGTCCATGGGTCTTTCCGAGCAGAGATAGATTGTGAAAATTCTTTGGAGGGATTAATATGAATAATATTGGTGTGCTGAACCTGAGTGAACTAACCTGGGATGAAGCTGCTAAGTTGCTTGAGCTAGTTCTGTCGGATGGATGGGAGATACTGGCTATAAAGCTTACTCCGGAAGGAGTCTTCGCATTTGTAGAGGAACGCATTCTTGAGTGGCTGGATGAAAAGATTCAGGATTGCTGATATGATTCTCTAGCTTCAATATTTTTCAGTAATGGTGTATAGGAGTCTACTCTTCAATCAGTCTATAAATCGTTGTATTCTGTAACCATTTTTGAATCTGCCTCTCTCGGATTCACATTAATGACCTTTACTTCCTCAATATTCTCATCACTGCTCGTAAGCACTTTCATATCTGGAGCTACTATCTGGCTTCTTCCAGTAAATCTAACTCCACGCTCAACACCTACACGATTAGCTATTATGATGAAGACTCGATTTTGAATAACAACCCCAGCATAGCCTTTTGGCAATATGGCAGTATGAGATTTGCGGGTGACAGATTATCTATGCGCCCTCAAGAGAAAGTATCCAAGGAACTTTCGGGAAGAACCAGTCGTAACATATCATTATGACTATTCTAGCCTTCTTTATATTATGAATTTAGAAAGGAGTATCTCCGGGAGTGAACCATAATTTCGCTTTATGGAATAGGTGAGCTTTTCGGCATATAGAAAACTTCCCATCAGGATATGCTAAGACAGCTGAGTTGAACAATTTGCAATTCACTCTTTCACAGATCCCGGCCACTATATAGGAGATTCTCTTCCGCAGAATATACAAGTAGCCGGGTAGTTCTGCCTTCCGGAACATCTTCGGAAGCATTCTCACCTCGTCCTTGGATCTGAAGACATATCCTATACTGAAAAGTTCTGGAAAACCATTAGGTCGGCTTCCTGCTTAGCATCTTCCTTGACGAAGTGCAAGGTCCTCTTTATTTTTTCTCTTTATTACCGAAGATTGACCTAAACTGGACATATCCAATCTTTCTCATTAATCATATGGCTCCTTCACTTGTAGATAATGCTATCAAATTGTATGTTTAAATTTTATCATCCCTCAAGAGTTTATATGACTACACCATACATAACCAATCTATATGTTCTTTTTAGTAGACAGTGAACCTAAAAATTTAAGTTTATGTATGTTGTTTAAGTGGCAAAGGAGATTCGAAAATGAAGCTGTTCGGGAGAAAGAAGAAAGAATCTGAGATTCAAGAATTCTCTTATGAAATCTTCGGGGGTTTCATAATTAATAAAACATCAACTGGATACGAAATTGTCTGGAGAAGCCCAAACCTTACGACGTTAAATGTCGACTCTGAACCAGTAATCGATGAAGAAGTGAAGATTAAGCGTGAGAAAGACACGATACAAGTACTCACAACGGAGTGTAAACTGAGAGTTGTAAAGAAGAGCGGAGAGACAAAGGCTTATATCTCCAAGATATAATCAGTAAAACATGATATTATTCGAAAACATTTAGAAACCGCGTCGAAATCGTTTTAATTTTTGCAGGAAAAATTTAAGGCGTAGAAGACATTTTTTATTCACTCATCTTCAGCGTGAGAAGACATATGCGAAGTATAAAAGTTAAGTCTCCATGTAGCTCCGCAAATTTAGGTTGGTTCCGGATTCGATTCTTTCGGCATGGCTCTCGAAGCTTTTCATGACATAGTTACTCTAGAGCTCACCAATGGAGAGATAAGAATCGAAGTTACAGGACTTGAAGCTGAAAGAATTCCTAAGAGTCCGAATAGAAACACAGCTGGCCTCGTAGCTAAGAAACTTCTTGAGAAAAGAGGCATCGGCGTCAAGATTCATCTACATAAGGGAATACCATTAAGTATGGGGCTTGGAAGTAGCGGAGCATCAGCAGCGGCATGCGCTTATGGACTTAACGAACTTCTTAAACTTGGATTATCAAGAAACGAGATAATCAAATGGGCCGCACTTGGAGAAATCGCGGCTGCTGGAGCGGTTCATGCAGATAACGTTGCAGCCTCGATTCTAGGCGGCTTTACAATCGTAAGGGTACATGGTGATTTAATAGAAGCCGTTCGGATTGAGCCTCCCCAGAGCCTAGAAGTAGCCTTAGCCATGCCGATCATTAAGACGGCTGAGAATAAGACGGCCGCCGCTAGGGCTATTCTACCACGCACTATACCTCTCAAAAACACTGTTTCAAATATTCAAAATGCAGCATACATCGTGGCAGGTTTTCATTTCGGAGACATAAATATGATTGGACGTGGAATGACGGATGCGATTGCTGAACCCTTCAGAAAAAAGCTTATCCCATGCTATGAAGCCGTGAAGAAAGCAGCTTTAGACGCTGGAGCCGCTGGCGTTACGATAAGCGGAGCTGGACCTACAGTTATTGCAGTGATTG
>PIYH01000088.1 GCA_003601695.1 Candidatus Bathyarchaeota archaeon | reverse complement strand
TGACAGACCCACAAGAGGGAGAATTATGGTTGAAGGCGTAGATCTCTTAAGTCTAAGAAGGAATGAGCTTGCTGAGTATAGGAATGAGAAAATAGGCTTCGTCTTCCAATTCTTCAATCTAATTCCGTACTTAACGGCCGTTGAAAATGTTGAGCTCACAATGTCGATATACGGTTTATCCCCGAAGATCCGTAGGGCTAAAGCGCTGAGGCTTCTAGAAGCCTTCGGTCTCTCAGAGATGGCATACAAGAGACCTACGGAGCTTAGCGGCGGAGAACAACAGAGAGTTGCAATCGCGAGGGCACTAGCTAATGGCCCGAAGATAATACTTGCAGATGAACCTACGGGAAATATTGACAGCGAATCAGCAAGAACCGTCGTTGAGGTTTTCAGGAGACTTGTCGATGATGAGGGAATATCAGTCATAATGGTCACGCATAACCTTGAACTCACGAGGGCATGTGATAGAATTATCCGGATTAGGGATGGAAGGATAGTTGGAGTAAAGGGGGATATGGGTGATGAGGAATAAGATTCTCTCACTGACGATCATATTGATCATCCTATTTTCATTCTCAGCGTTTTCTTCTCAATGTGAGGAGAAGGAAGTCCACTTCAGAGTTCTTAAGGTCTATTGGGGAGTAGATCAGCCAGTAGAAGTCTCGCCTGGAGAGACGGCGCAGCTAACGGTGATCCTAAGATACGAGATGAGTAAATCCTTAAATAATCTCAAGGCGGCTCTATCCCTTCCAAGAGGCTTCGAGGCGATTGGAGGAGGCAATGAGTCAGTAGTAGTCTACACAAAGACTATAGTTAAGGGTTCAATATTGGAGCTACAGTTTCCATTATTCATAGGTTCAAACGTCACGCTTGGGAGCTACACTGCGAATTTGACGCTTGAATACTTCATCTCGGAATATGCGATTCTAAACTCCACGGTTACTGTCGAGTTTGAAGTTACTGGGAAACCCGCAATAGTCATACGGGCCCTAAATGATTCCCTACGTCAGGGAGAGCAGAGAGTCCTAATTCTCATATTGAATGAGGGGGATGCGTCGATGCACAGCCTCAGAATAACCAGAATACATTCATCAACCGTATCGATAGAGCCGATGAGCTACGAATCTACAGGCGATCTGAAACCCGGAGGAAACTTAACCTTGCCAGTAAGATCCTTTGTTCCCGCTAGCTTAAGCGGGAAGATAGCATCCCTAACCGTAGAGGGATCCTACCTCGGCCCGACAAATGTGGCCTACTCATTCTCAAAGACCATTCAGCTCCCGGTGAAGCCTTCGAATCCAGCTCCGCTGAGACTAACTATTAGTCCTAGAGAATTGACTATTGGCAGGAGAAGCGGGATAAGCGTAAGATTGGAGAATACAGGCGGTCATAGTCTCTCTGAGATTAAGATGTCATTATCTCCTACAGGCGCCCTAGAAATATTTGGGTCAGCAAGCTTCTACATTGGGAGGCTGCCTCCAGGAGAGGCTAGGCTGATCGAGACGGAAGTCTATGTTCCATCAGTCGCCTCTCAGACGGCGTCATTGATGGCTACAGTCACATATCTCGATGATGATCTCTGGATATCTCGGAGTGAGACTCATAAGCTAAGCGTTCTGCTGAGGGGCTTCATCGATATATCCCTAACGGATACCGCCGTCATACCATCCGCTCCAACGCCGGGAAGCCCATTCTCCATAACGATGACCATAACTAATATTGGAACATCAACTGCATACGCGGCATATGCCATACCAGACTTGGAGGGACTGCCGCTAAAACCATTCGGTCCAAGATCGGTTTATGTCGGAAATATAGAGACTAATCTTCCAACAACGATCACGATCAACCTTCAACTTGAAAATACAACTCAAAGGAGGATGGTTCTGCCCGTGATCATAAGATACTTAGATAATCTGAGAACTTCACATAACGTCACATTCAATATTCCAATAAATGTTGCTCACCTCAGAAAGTCAGAGACCCAAGTGCCTAAGTCTGGAAAAACCAGCGTGAGCATAGAGGATCCGCTATTACTCGGCGTAATAGCCATCATAATAGCGGTTGTAGCTGTGATAGTTATAGTCTTGAAGAGGGGGCGGTAGGCGGATGAGGATTCCAGACATACTCGCCCTTTCTTGGCGTCAATTAAAGGAGCGTAGGCTCAGAAGCATACTGACGATATTGGCAATCGCGGTGGGTGTAACGACAATAATCGCTTTATCAGCTCAGGTTGAGGGGGCGAGGGCAAATATAATCCAGAATCTCGGTAAGCTCGGACCTGACACTATAATAGTCACCATTCGTGGGAAAATGATACCCTTCACTGATGCTGACGTCGCGAGATTAAGAGAACTGAATGGAGTCTCAGCTGTTAGGCCTATGCTTATCATGAGAACTAAAATCGCCGGATTGGAAGATTCAGTGACGCTTCTATGCATATCATCATCGGATCTCAAGAATCTGCTCGGCGAAATAAGATTGATTGATGGTAGTCTATACTTAGATGTTCCAGCCCCTCAAGCATTGATAGGCTATAATATCGCCTTTAATGAGGCTGGAGAGGCGAGGTATAGAGTTGGACAGCCAATGTTCCTCGGCGGGATAAGCCAGACGATGTATAAGACTGGTCGAGCCATATCTGTTAGGATAGGCAGAGGAAATATAATCGCTGTAGTTGGAATCCTAGATCTCTACGGGACGTCGTCGATAAGGATAGATGTTGACGAAACGATTTT
Organism: Candidatus Bathyarchaeota archaeon; assembly: GCA_003601695.1. Classification (GTDB taxonomy): domain Archaea; phylum Thermoproteota; class Bathyarchaeia; order Bathyarchaeales; family DTEX01; genus B63. Next base: position 7,021 of record PIYH01000088.1, on the reverse strand, counting down.
CATACCGATAGAGTATGTAAGGATGTTCGTTAAGACAGGCTCATATAACATCGTATTGGTTGAGGCTGAGGATGCTGAGAGCGTTGATCAAGTTGCAGAGCTGATCAGATATGCCTTCGGCGGAAGGGTGAGCATTACGTTGATAAAGCAGATTGTGGAGACGGTTTTTTTCTGTAACGGCGCAGATAAACTCTCTCATCCTTGGAATCGCGAGCACATCGTTTATAGCTGCTGGACTGGGAACATTCAATATAATGATGATCTCCGTCTTGGAGAGGGTTAGAGAGATAGGGATCCTAAAGGCTTTGGGAATGAGGGATAGAGAGGTTCTATCGCTATATATGATCCAAGGCATACTAATAGGGATAATCGGAAGCATCGCGGGAGCTTCGCTTGGCTTTGGAATGGCATACGTTATGCCCCATATACTGGAGAGCTTCACTCCAAGCCTCATGGGAGGGCTAAGGAAAGAGCCATTCAATCCCATCGTAAATCCCACATACATTGGCTTGGCAATGACGATCTCTATAACCGTAACGTTGCTTTCCAGCATATATCCGGCGTGGAGAGCAGCTAGGCTTGATCCAGTTGAGGCTCTAAGATACGAGTAAACGTCGAAATTAACTATAAAAGCCACATTCACGATATCGCTTTTCCGAGAGAGCTAAATAAGGATTATAGACGGCGTATACATTGTTGGTGAAGCCAGATACAGCCTTTCAGGGGATGCAATGTTTATCTCATCGATGCCGGAGGGCGTCGTCCTCGTTGATATTGGATCAGAAGGCGATGTGGATCTAATAGAGGAGAATATCAGGGCTGAAGATCTAAACCCTAGGGACGTATCGGTGCTCTCTATAACCCATCCACACATGGATCAGGATGACGGAGCTGCTAAGGCTAAGAAGCTCTTCGGGTGTAGATTAGCCGCACATGAGATTACAGCCGAGATTATAGAGAGTGGATTTCAGAAGAGCCAAAATAAGCCGCCTGCGGCTCAGGTTGAGATTAAACTACGTGGAGACAAATCATTAACGTTCGGAAACCCAGATGCTGGAATTTATTTTAGTAAAAGGACTTAGCAAATGGTACTAGTATAACAAAAGACATCAAAGAAGGAGACACGGTAGTAATAAAAGTAATAGAATCATCAGGTAAACGCTATAAGCTATATAAGAAGAAATGAATGCATAAAAATGGCACAATCGTATACCACCAAAAATTAGTACAATACTGCATAGAATTTCTATCTTTCTCTCCCATAACTTTCTTCTCACACATGCACTATTATCACGATATACCTTTATACCTAGCAAACAATCAAGAACAAAACCGAAACGAGGCCTTACCTCTCCTCCCCCTAAATAACATGAGAAAGCGATACATCAGATACGGTTTTCCACCAAATAGCCAAATGAAGAATCATTACTCGCTATAACCCTTTATTAGAGAAACTAGCTCCTTAACCCGCCTTCTATAATCCACAGGTTTAGACTTAGGCCTTCGAATATGAGACGCCTCTTTCTCTAACGCTTTAAATATCTTTGCTGAAGCATAGCTATCTTCCGCATTAAAACATCCCCTAAAAAATGATAATAGCTAGAATGTGTTGAGACCCATCTTTGCTACTTTGCAGGCTTACCTGATACTAGAACCTCTTAAGAGCAGTTTCGCATAATCTGAATCTTAAGGGCCATTATCCTCCTTTTTAAGAGTAGCGGATGATCTTCTCTATGACTTGAGGAGGCTCCAAGTAATCTCTGAAGCTCCATGCGTAAATCGTATCGGTCAGATCATACATCGATCTAAGATAATACTCATCTCAAGTTTATCATAGAATAGGTGGTTGCCAGCTTCCCTAGCTTCGCGCAGCCGAAGACTGCACCTAGGGACGGAGCGCGGTTTAACTTCCGAGTTCGGAATGGGTTCGGGTGGTTCCCGCGCCCTATGGCCGGCAACCAGATCAGAATTAAGAATTCCCTCTTTTTTAACTTTTCGCCGAAAAACGTAACTTATATATTTTGAGATGTAATCAAGAAATCTTTTAGGGGCTGTAGTCTAGCAGCAGCTTGCCCAAGCGGTGGCTGCTGGAAGCATGACGACGGGCTCCAGAATGCAGATACGGGTTTGCAGACCCATCATGGGAATGATGAGGTTCTGGAGCTTGAAGAAACCCGTAGATGCAAGGTGCGCCTTGCATCGGGTAAAGGTCGTCGGTTCAAATCCGACCAGCCCCACCACAAATTTTGTCCAAAAAGTGTTTAAATGAAATTCGCGTACCTTTTTCTGAGGCTGTTCCACCTTGAAGCTACTAAATAAAGATTACGAACGTGATGGAAAAAGAAATAGTATTCTACGAAATCTTACATTTTAAAATATTTTTGATAATACGTGTCATGTTTGTTCTGAAGCACCCCTGATAAAATAAAAGTAACTTTACTATGTTTAAACGATTATTTTTTAGTGAAAGAACTAAATTTTATAACCCCGCAAGGAAAGAGAATTATTATTGATCTTTGCAGGTAAGAATTAGATGGATTTTTGGCAAGCCAATAATCATGGTCTTTTAATATTTGGTTGGCTACTATTAGCTAAAGAGATGAGAATCAAGGATATCTTTCTTTAAATGTTTTTCAAATTTAAAAAGGAATGTTTACTATTTATGAAATTGGTAATCAAATCGCTAATTACCTTAATCTTTTTTTCACTGGGAAGTCTCAGCAGATCTTTATTAATTGCTTCGATACTTATCCACATCAACTTGATGTTCTTTTGTTTACACACCTCTTTTTTGTAGGCATCATTTTTCACTAAATTGGAAAATTGCTCCTTACCCCAAATAGGTATAAAATGTTGTGGTCCTTGTATCTCTATAGCGAGTTTGATTTCAGGAAAAAAGATATCAAGTTCTAGACGATTACCCTTATCGTTTTTGAGCCAATCTGGCCGCACATTTCTTTTTATCTGCAAATCAGGAAAAGCCACCTTTAATATATCTACTATAAGTTTTTCTGCAAAAGATTTACCGCCCTGCTTCAGCTTCCTTGCATCAAAATCTCCTCTAATGTTGTCTATGTAGATATTTAGCAATTCGCAAATTCTTTTTCTATTTTGTTCTGTGAACTTGATGTATGCCCAATTGCTCGTAATCCATCTAAAATTATCTAGAACCTCATACGGGAGATACTGAGAATACCTGAACTCCACATTAGCGAAGTTTGGATAAATTGTAAAATTTAGAATCCAAGGAGTTTCTTTATGTTTAAAACTTATATAAAAACAGGTATAATTTTTAGCACTTGGATATTGAACCTCCCAAACTTTAAGCATGGGAAAATTAGTTAGTAACTCGACGCATTTCTCAACCATAGATTTTTGATTCGGATTGCAGATGTAGGTTTCTAGTGGTCTATTATCATCATCAGGTCTTTCATGATAAACCATATCGAACACTATATTATATTATCGCATAACCAATAATATATGAATTAAATTCAACTCCATTAAGAATTATAATGTCTAGCAGCTCATTGAGCCTTCTGCACAATCCTTTTATCATATCTCTGTCTTTTTTAAATGATTTTCTCTTCTCAATTTTAATTTCACCATCCTAAAAATTTGACAAGTTTATCAGCCGTTTCCTCAATCTCTCTTACGAACGGGCTATCCGGGCTTTTCAGGATTAAAAGATAATCCCCCCTTTGATTTAAGAACGTTCAGAAGCATGGAATTGTACCGATAACTTCATATTTCTTCGTATTTAACTGACTTATTATCTTATTCCTCTCAACGTGGGGAAGGTCTATCTCTAGAAACGCCTTATTTATTAAGATCACAGTTTTTTCTCGAAAACTTCGCAGAATTCTGAAAACATAATTCTCGTCCCTTCAATATCTACCGAGTTTGGACGATTGCAGTTATACAAGAAGTCATTAATGATCCATACGCTGGAGAGCATGGAGTCTCTTACCTTTCACCAGCATTACTAGGCTTTGGTTACTGGAAATCATAACACCTTTATTTTTAATCTAACTCAAAAAATGTCTTTCAATTAAATAACTAAAAAAATGGAATGAAGAACATGCTCTCAATATATTAGCAAAATTTAATCAAATACTTTTGGAATAAAAAATTACGCATAAGGACCCGCCAAATTTTGAAGCGATCCTTTAATACTTTCATTAAAATGTGTTAGAGTTTAATGTTTCAGTATTATAGATGATTCTCCATTCATAAATGGAGCTTACAATTTTAGCACATCATTAGGAATAGCCTGAGGGGGATGAAGATGATTTCGTCGTTCTGATCCAGTCTCTCTCTTGTGACGACTATTTTTATTGAAGGTTTATTTCTCTCGGAAAACTCTAGGAGTCCCCTTAGATCCCTTTTATCGATTCTTTCTCGATACTTGACTTCTATTGGTAAAGGCTTCTGGAACATCTCAATTATGATGTCGGTCTCGTATTGCTTGTTCTTCCAGTAGAAGGTCTGTATCTCCGAGGTGGGTTCGAGGGCGAACTTTAATCTTCTGCAGTGATCGGCTACTACCGCCTCGATCACTTTCCCAAGTTCAGCGGTGTCACCTAACAGATACTCATTTAGCGCTCCAACGGCGACGTTCCTGACTCCAGGATCGTTAATATAGACCTTTTTTCCTTTCTGATTCTTTTCGCTCGGCTCTTCGAGTAGTATTCTGACTCAGATATTAGGAAGGTCGTCTTTAAGAAGTAGATGTAAGATTTCAAAGTATGCCTCGAAACTTCAAACATAACTCCAAACATAAATCATTCATTTCTAACCAGGTTCCAAATGGCGTTTTTACATTTGAAAAATTATGACACACGCTGTCGCTGGATTCAAACATGAGCCGCAAGATTAAGTATACATAAGATTTAACCAAAGGATCAATTTAATCCAAGGATACTCCATATCCGAATGTTTAACCCAGAGGTAGATTGCATCCTCCTCCAACAATATTTTATGGCGAACTAGATATTTACCAGTAAATTGATAAAAATCCATCCCCGGCTCCAGCCTTATGGGGTCAAATTCCTCTTTTTTAGTGGTCTATGGAGATGCTCATGCAATGTTCGTCAAAGAGACGAGAAAAGAGAAGATCTTCGCTTGGGGTTTAAACGCGCCTAAAGTTATGAGAGTTATATAACAATCTAAAACTTTTTTAAAGCTTGTTATATAAATAACTATCATGAAACTTTTGACCAGATATATTCTTTCAAGTTTCGGTGGGAAGGTTGTTACGAGAGAGGAATTAGAAGAAGTTTGTAGGAAATTTACAGTCAATTCTACATATACAATTAACTATATGACCCATTACGGATTTTTCGTCAGAATCTTGAGGGGATTATACTATGTTAAGAGCTTGGAAGAGTTCAAGCTTGAAAAAGGCGTGGAAATTTACAGGTTGATCTCTCTAGGAATGGAAAAATTGAAGGTCAACTGGTACTTTGGACTCTATACCTCCCTAAGACTGAACGGTTTAACCCATGAATTTTTTGACACAATCTTCGTCTTGAACGACCGAATATTTCGGCCGAAGGAAATAAGGATCGCCGGAGAAAAAGTCAAATTCGTTAAGCTGAAAAACAAGCTTTTCGGTTTCGGAACAATTAAAAAAGACGAAATTAAATTTTCCGATCCGGAAAAAACGATTTTGGACTTCATCTACATTTTCAGATACAGAAATGTCGCTGAAGAAAGGATAATTTCTATGATAGAAGAGTATGCTGACAATCTAGAAAAAAGGAAGATTAGATCCTACCTGAAATTTTATCCAAAAACCGTTTCAAGAGTTGTTGAAAATGCCAGACTTATCTGAATTCATCACCTTCGTTTCTAGACTGTCAGGAGTAAAGAATTTAGAGCTTATAGAGAAAGACGTAATACTACATCTGATCTTGAGAGAGATCTGCTCTTCAACCGTTGGACAAAACTACTTGTTTAAGGGAGGAAGTTGCCTAGTAAAATGCTACTTTGGCTATTACAGGTTTAGCGTAGACCTTGATTTTACATGGAGAAACCAAGAAGTTTGGGAAGATTTGGGAAAAAGAAAGTTGAGAAAGGTCCTCCTAGAAAGAATAACTGATTTCGCTGGTGTACTAGAAAAGGCTTGCAGTCAAGCTGGCTTGAACTTTAAACCTAATCTCGAAGACAAAAAGATGTTCGAGTTTGGTGGAGGAGGAAGAATGGTAACGTTCAAACTGTGGAAGGGGATGGAGCTAGTTAAAATTCAGGTAAATTTCGTTGAAAAGATTCTGTTCAAGCCGAAGAAAGTTTTTGTAAAAACTCTGCTGAATATGGATGAGTTAAAGAAAGATGAAAAAGTTTATTTCGATAAATTTTTGGAATTTTACAAGCCTTTCCAAGTAACCGCCTACGATGAAAGGGAGATCCTATGCGAAAAAGTGAGGGCAATCCTAACAAGAAGGGCACAAAAGCTTAGAGATTTTTATGATTTATTTATCCTTCAAAAACATGGATTTGAAATTGAAGATTTCAAAAGTGAGATCCTCAAAAAGATAGAAGCAAGCTTATATTACAAGAAGTACAGGGATGCATTAGAAAAGAACAAAGAAAGACTGAAAATAGGCAAGGAGATCCTAGAAAATCCCTTTGAGAGAAGCCTCTGCATCAAGAAGCCCGAAGAGCAATTTGAACATTTCCTGAATAATTCACTACGAGAGCTTAGAGAAATCGCAAACATATGTCCAAGACGCAGATAAAATGAATCAGCATATGGAAGTAATTAATCTTTTTTAGGAGCATTATTTATTGGTTGATATGGGTTTTCTTGCTGAGAGGCTTAGGAAGCAAACTTCTGAGCTTGCTGATATGCTTACTATCAAGATTAGAGAACTGAGAAACTGGGAGAATCTCGTTTCCTGCATTAGATGTCACTTTTTCCTAGAACACCTAAAAGAAAGGAATTTGATGGAGTCCTTAGCATTATAAAGAGGACAATAGAAAGTGGCAGGCCATCCGATGATGGATATATCAAAGTATA
>PIYH01000087.1 GCA_003601695.1 Candidatus Bathyarchaeota archaeon | reverse complement strand
GTGTAAAGTTTGAAACCGCCGCCTTCGCCGCTGAGTAAGCTGGAATTCTTGTTAACGGTCTGATAGCATTCATAGAAGAGAAGTTAAGGATGACTCCCTTACCCTTTTCAGCCATAACCTTGCCGAACACTTGGCAAGGGATTATTGTTCCTAACAGGTTCAGACGCACAACACGCTCCAGTACCTCCTGAGGAATGTCGAAGAAAGAAAGTTTAGGACTTGTGGTAGCTCGGGGGTCATTTCCTCCAGCGCCGTTTACAAGAATGTCTACTGTCTCGAATTCTCTAAGAACCTCTTTGCACGCCTTTTCTACGCTGGTTCTGTCTGTCACGTCTGTCTGGATGGCCAATGCTTTGCCACCTTCTGCGCGGATTTTCGAAGCAACAGTTTCTGCCGCATCTCCTCTAATATCCAATATTGCGATTGAGGCTCCTTCTTTAGCAAGTGCCTTAGCTACGGCTGAGCAGAGAACCCCTCCACCGCCCGTAATAACTGCAACCTTTCCTTCAAAACGATTTTTTTGACTATTCAAACTTCCACCCGCTTTTTAGATATTTTTCTTACAAGTGAACCTCCACCATCCCATGCATCTCGTTAACGCATGGGCTATGTTTATTGCGGCGTTCAAATCTCTGTTGTATTCTATTCCGCAACTTGGGCATTTAAGGGTTCTTCCTTTCACTTGGGTAACATACCCGCATCTATGGCATATCTTAGGTGTTCCCAGTCTCTTTTTTAGATAGATATCTCGATTAGCAAAAGATCTACATGAGAGGAGAGTTATTGTTTAAAGCATGCGTAAACGTATTAGAGGAAGGAGGCAGAATCACATCTGCAAGAATAGGCGAGGAAGAAACAGCTTACATCAAAGTAAAAGCGGAAGATGGAACTACGCAAGGAGTCTTAATTATCAAAGCTAGACAAGACGCTGAAGTTTGGATTGATGAAGACTATGCTGTACGTGAAGTTTCAGTTACACTTGCTTCAGGACAGAAAAGGAATACACTTTAACATTCACCCCCTATTCCGTAAAGTTATAAACGGAATCCGTAGAGATGCTGTTGGAGCGTCTGCGATATATTTTAATCCGAAAAAGGTGGTTAGCAAGCCAGTAGAAAAGATTAAGTCTTCCTTCTCGATGAGAATGTTATTAAGATTTGCATGAATGTCGTATAATATCAAGGAGATAATAAAGAGTGGTCAGCAAATCCGAAATTTATGAAGAATGCTTCAAAAAGATCGCTGGAGAGCTCAAAGGCTTAAAGATTCATGAGAGAATGGAGCTGATTTGTAAGGTTCTAAAGAAGATCCCATACTATTTTTGGGTTGGTTTCTATATCCCCAAAGGCGAATTCTTAGAATTGGGGCCTTCAAGGGGGCCGTCGGCATGTAACAGAATAGCAACTACAGGCGTCTGTGGAAGAGCTGTAAGAGAGAGGAGAACGATAATTGTGCCTGATGTCGAAAAGTTTCCTGGACATATAGCATGCGATCCTAGATCTAAATCAGAGATCGCCCTGCCAATATTTGACAATAAAGGCAATGTGATCGCGGTTCTTGATGTCGACAGCGAAGAATTAGGGAGCTTCGATAAGACAGATCGAGAATGGCTTGAAAAAATCCTCGAGTATGCCTTTTACATGCCGTAAAATACCCTTGGATATCGATTATGAATAAGCAGATTATTGAATGAAATGATGCTGAATACCATAATGGTTAGGGAATACTCATCTATGAAGATTCAGCCTTATATTCTATCTTCGAGTTTAATAGTTCTATTAGATCATTCGCCATCGCCTTGCCTATTCTCGTCGGCTTCCCATCCTTTGTTGGATGCATCTTCCTAACGAGCTCATAGAGAGATTCTATCCAGAACGGCTTAATTTCATCGATCCTCCCAAGTGCTCTCTTCGCCTTCCCCCTTATTAGTTCACGGGTCCTCTGCGGATGCAAGTGATAGCCGCATCGTTAAATAGCTTATTCTCCTCACGCGTTAGTCCAGATGCTGATCCACGGTTAATTCCCTCCTTGACAGAAGCCGTCTCTATGTTTGGGGCAAGACTTAGAGATTCTTCACAGGTAGCTTTATCTCCGCTAACTAGGATTGCTGGAACTCCAAAATATGCGGCGAAGAGCATGTTGCAGAGATGCTATTTATAGTTAGGTCTTCAACCTCGAAGGTTCGGTATGACATAGATGTCCACCGTCAGTATTCGCCTTCGCAGGCTGCCCTATTATGGCTGCGTCGTCGAATGTCTCATCGCATCCAAAGGGATATCTTATCGGTCTCCCAGCTAGAAGCTTGGCGGAGGAATGAAGCAACGGAGGGTTTATTCCGCCGAATCCATGTCCATCAACCACGAGGAACTCATCGCCTCAAGCCTCAATCAACCCTTCAATAGCCGCATTAACCTCCATTGTAAGTAGTTCTCTGGCAACCTCATAATATCTGCCCTCAGGCGGACTCCCGCGGCTCCTTCAAGATCGGTCATTACATAAATCTTCATTTTAGCATACTCGAAATTTGAATCTTTCAAAGCCTCTTAAACGATTTTCGAATGCGCGGCTACTCGAGGCTTGGCAGATACTTCTTCTCAGCCTCATAAAGCTCTCTGAACATCCTTCTTATCTCATCAAGCGAGCAGACGGCTGAGGTTAATGGATCAAGCATCAAAGCCTGCTCAGCCATCTCATAGCTATTATTCATTATCGCCCTAACAGCCATGTCATAGACGGCCATGTTAGATCGGCATAGAGCTGCAAGTTGAGGAGGCAACTCCCCAAAATAGGTCGGCTGGACACCATTCCTGTCAACCAGACATGCAACCTCGACAACTTCATTCCGCGGCAGATTAGTTATCAAGTCCGTGTTTAGCACGTTCCCATAGATCACCTGCTTCCTATCGAACATTATTCCCTCGATTATTTGGGAGGCATACTCGACGCTTCTCTTCAAGCTAGAAAGTTCCTCCTCTCCTTTAAGTATCCTCCTCATTCTCTCATCCCGAGCCCTCCTCCACTTCGGCCAGTTCTTCGCGTAAAATCCACTCTCACCCAAGTATCCCTCTCCGCAGTACTTCCTTATCAAATCAGGTCTCTTTCTGAAATATGGAACGTACTCAGACATGTGGCCGCTTGACTCACTTACAAAGTATCCGAAATGGAACAGTATCTCAAACCTAACAGGATCTTTCTCGTATAATCTTCTGTCTTCCTGAGCCTTCCTCTTCAGAATAGGATACATATCCTCACCCTCATATGTTAGCTCTGTAAACCATGACATATGATTGATTCCGGCGCATCGCCACTTGAGACCTTCATATGGAACTCCAATATAATCAGCCAGCCTCCTCGATGTTCCCTGCACGCTGTGGCAGAGCCCCACAGCCTTCATCTTTGAAGATCTGAACGTTGCAAGCATCATCATTGACATAGGATTCGTATAATTCAATATGTACGCGTCTGGAGAGAGCTCCTCAGCATCTCTGAGTATCTTAAGCCATACCGGAATAGTCCTTAAGGCCTTCATTATTCCTCCAGGTCCAACAGTATCACCTATGCACTGATCAACACCATACTTAAGCGGAATCTCATAGTCATACTTGACCGTTTGCAGACCGCTGACCTCAATCGTGTTTATGATGAAATCCGAATTCTCCATGACCTCTCTCCTATCAGTCGAGGAGACTATCCTCCATCTCTTATTCAGCTTCTTATTGATTATCTCAGTTGTCTTCCTTGAGAGCTCAAGCCTATCAGGATCAATATCAACGAGACAAAGCTCCCCCTCATCGAGACCTGGAATTAGAAAGATGTCCTTGCACAAAACAGGAGTGAAAGCGCTTCCAGCTCCAAGATAAGTTATCTTAACCACCCATAACCCCCTCAAGGAAGGAAGACTAGCGAAGAATATAAGGGTATCCTTTAAGTAGCCAAGCATAAAAACAGGTCGCGTCGATGAGAGCAGTATCTACAAAAAATAACGCGATATGAAACCCGATGTCCCTATTAAAGAAAAAACATGAATCGAAGAGCTGGCGAGTTTAAGAATGATTTGTATTTGGAGGCCGCCGCCGGGATTTGAACCCGGCCTCCAGGCTCCACAGGCCTGTACGCTACCAGACTACGTTACGGCGGCCTTTCATCGTTTAGATTTTATATATGTGATATTTATATAGGTTTGGCGGCTCAGATGAAAGATTCCCCCGAGGAGCTGGAAGCATACCTTAAGGGGAAGACTCTCCTCGTATACTGGTTTATGCTCAGATCCCCTGAATCGCCAGTCGGGGTCCGCGAGGTCCAGAGAAAACTCGGCTTCTCAAGCCCAAGTGTCGCTGCCCATCACTTAGACAAGCTTCTTTCGCTAGGTCTAGTTGAGAAATCTCTTAGGGGAGAGTATTACCTTAAGAAAGAGGTGAAAGTCGGGGTTTTAAGATTCTTCACTAGGCTTGGAAAGTTTATGGTTCCACGTTTCATCTTCTACTCTGTCTGGTTCTCATCAATGCTCATCGCCTACATGCTTCTTTATGGAATGAACCTTTCCCTTCACAATATTGTAGCTTTAATCTTCGGTTTCTTAGCCTGCGCGATCTTCTGGTACGAAACTATACGGCTCTGGAGGCAGAAGCCTATTTAGTCTGGAGTCGTGAAACGCTTAAATTAACCTCTCTTCTTAGGGGGTTTCTAATTTATTTTTTCGCTTAGTTCTGTTTTTTGTCACTTGTCTCTCTTCGTGGTTTCTAGGTTTATCTAGAAGACTTACGCATTCCATGATCTTGGAAGGAGCTTTATAGGTGCCGGGTGAAGAGCATCCGCTATAAGGATTCCCTTTCTCAGGTTTTCTCGGCTGCTACTTGAGTTCTGCGAGGCTCGTCAGCCCATCCCTCACGCCATTCTGAATCCCAGTATATGCAACTATAGCCTCTGTTAGCATGATCAGCTCTATACGGATCGATGCTTTGCGTAACTCTCAAGCCACCTCTCACCATCTAAGCGGAACTCTTCTAGGCTCCTTTTCCGGTAGTGTGCACCTATATACTCATGTTGTCCGGCAAAGGAAGGTCTGAGAAGTCTGGAGTCTTAATCTTTATCACTACAGCAAAATTAGAGACATCTACATAGTAACGAATAGGATTAACACTCTAGATTGCATTGAACTTTTGATGAGCGAAAAAGGGAGTTATATGATAATTTATGAAATATTCACTAGTTTCATATCCTGTTTAAGCGAGAACTTGAAGCGTTCTCCGAGATTTCCATTTTAAATAGTATGTCATATCCAATCATGTACTGGATGATATTACGCTACTTCTGGAAAGTTTGTCAAGTGACCCTCTCCCAGCTCATCCATAAATAAATATGCTGAGACCCCGCCATCCAACATCCATACCGCAGAAACAACAAAAAGCTAATTAGAAAATGCTTCTTAACAATACCTCGCAGGGATGTTTAGTAATGAAGAAGGTTAAGATGGGAGTAATAGGTGTGAAGGGCATTGGCAGAACTCATGCTGAGGCTATAGCTTCATCAGAGAAGACTGAACTCCGTGCAGTAACAGATATAAACGAGAAGGTTGGGAAGACCGTTGCATCAAATTACGGGGTAGAATGGTACAGGAACTATGAAGAGATGCTTGAGCTCAGGGATCTCGACGCGGTTTCTATTTGCACGCCTCACTTCCTCCACTGCCAGATGGCTCTTAAATCTCTAGATTACGGCAAACATGTGCTTGTTGAGAAGCCGATGGCTATCTCCGTAAGCGAAGCCGATGGGATGATTCAGAAATCTAGAGAGAAGGGACTTAAGCTCGCCGTGGTCTTTAATAGCAGAATGAGACCGATCAATCGGGAGATTAAGAGAATAATAGACGCTGGAGAAATTGGAGAGGTATATCGAGCGCATATGGAAACGTGCATATTTAGAACACAGGCATACTATAATCGTGACGCTTGGCGGGGAAGATGGGCAACCGAGGGGGGAGGAGTCTTAATAAATCAGTCTATTCATGACATCGATCTTTTCCAATGGTTCCTTGGAAGACCAGTTAAGGTCTTAGGGCAGATAGACACTCTCTATCATGACATTGAGGTTGAAGACTTAGCAAGCGCGGTGGTATTATTTGAGAATGGAGCTCAAGGAATCTTCCAAGCGAGTACTATTGATCCCATAACGGTTAGGAGAATTGAGATATGCGGGGAGAAGGGAAAGATTCAGCTGAATGAATCTTTAAAAAAAGCCATTCTAGGGAAGACCGTTAAGGATTACATCTCCGCCGAAAGCGTTTGGAATGTTGGACAGGAATATCAATGGTTTGACGTGAAGGTGGAAGAGGAGGAGAGAAATAGTCATCAAGCAATAATTGAAGATTTCGCTGAGGCGATCCTCTTTGATAGGAAGCCTCTTGTAAGCGGAGAAGAGGGAAGAGTAGCCATAGAGATAGTTAACGCCATAATTCTCTCATCATTCGAGGGCAGAGCTATTTCGCTTCCAACGGATAGGAGGGCATACGATAACCTCTTAAATAGGCTAAAAAAAGGAGCCTCGGGGGAATAAAGCTTCATCTAGATAACTGTAAGACTTAATAAAGGGAATGCTTCTCGTCTCTCTTATGAGATACATTGCAAAAGTAGAAGTCAGCCTAAAACTTGGACACTCAGATCCCGAAGGCGAGACTACAAGGAACTCTCTTGCAGAGCTTAACTATCCAGTTAGGGATGTACGTGTCAGCAAAGTTTACACGATACTATTAGATGCCTCATCAGCCGAGGACGCTGAGAGAATGGTTGAGGAAATGTGTAGGAGGCTTCTAGCAAATCCTGTTAAGGACGATTATAAAATATATATAGAGGCTTCGGAATGAAGCCGCTATACTCAAGAAGAAATGTGCCCTTCGAGCTCTATGAAGCGAACATTCTCAATGCGGATGAGAAAGAGCTACTTAGGATAAGTAGTGAGCTCGGCTTATCTCTAAACCTTCAGGAAATGAAGAAGATAAAGAAGTATTTTGAGGAGAAATGTAGAAATCCAACAGATGTCGAGCTCCAGACGCTCGGTCAAACATGGTCAGAACATTGCTTCCACAAGACGTTTAAGGGAATCGTAAGAACCTCAGAAGGGGAAGTTATCGACTCACTATTTAAAATGTACATAGCTAAGGCTGCTGAAGAACTGAAGAAGACATGGTGTGTCTCAGTATTTGAAGACAACGCGGGAATCATCCAGTTTGAAGATGACATGGCAGTAGCCGTTAAGGTTGAAACCCACAATCATCCATCAGCAATAGAACCGTTCGGAGGAGCTGCCACTGGTACAGGAGGAGTTATCAGAGATGTTCTGGGAGTCTGGGCTGAGCCGATCGCATGCACCGACGTTTTAGGCTTCGGTCCCTTAGACTACGATTATAATGAGCTCCCACCAGGCATCAAGCATCCGAAGTACATATATAGGATGGTTGTTGCCGGTATAGGTCATTATGGAAATAATATGGGAATCCCCACCGTCAATGGCGCCATATATTTCGATGAGAGCTACGTTGGAAATGTCGTCGTTTACTGTGGATGCATAGGAATTCTTCCAGTGAAAAAATACATCAAAAATGCTAAGCCGGGTCACAAAATAGTCTTAGCCGGAGGTAGAACTGGAAGAGATGGAATCCACGGCGTCACATTCGCCTCTCTAGAACTCACGGAAGAGTCTGAGGAAAAATCGAGGCCAGCAGTTCAGATAGCAAATCCGATAGAGGAAGAGAAACTCGCGAGAGCTATAATAGCAATAAGGGATCTGGAACTCGCATCGTCAATAACTGATCTCGGCGGAGGCGGACTCTCAAGCGCCGTCGGCGAAACAGCTCACAAATTCGGATGCGGAGCACGGGTTGAGCTGGATAAAGTTCCGCTCAAGCATCCACGCATGGCTCCTTGGGAAATATACATATCAGAATCCCAGGAGAGGATGCTCCTCACGGTTCCGGAAGAGAATCTTGACAGAGTCATGGAAATTTTCAAGTCCGAGGAAGTTGAAGCCTCCGATATAGGAAAATTAACCGATGACGAACAACTAAGAATAACCTTTCACGGATATTTAGTTGCAGATTTAGAAATAGGCTTCCTCTTCAGCCCGCCGCTTCCGCAAAGATTCGCTGAGTGGAGACAACCCGGATATGAAGAGCCGAGGTTCAGAGAGCCGAGAAAATTAGGCAGGATTCTTCTTGAGGTTTTATCATCGCCGAATGTTGCAAGCAAGGAATCGGTGATTAGAACGTATGATCATGAGGTGAAGGGGAACACCGTGGTTAAGCCCCTCTGCGGAAGACATGGAGGCCCAAGTGATGCCGCCGTTCTCAAGCCCCTGAACTATTCATGGAGAGGTCTCGTGATCTCATGTGGAATGAACCCAAGATATGGAAAAGTCGACCCATATTGGATGGCCGCCTCAGCCATAGATGAGGCTCTACGCAATAACATTGCTGTCGGAGGCAGGAGAGTTGCTCTTTTAGATAATTTTGTCTGGGGCACTCCGGAGAAGCCTGATAGGCTCGGAGGGCTCCTGAGGGCATGCAAGGCGTGCTATCGCTTCTCGAAAGGCTTTGGAGTCCCATTCATATCTGGGAAGGACAGCCTATATAATGAGTCGCCGCTTGGACCCGTGACCCCAACATTACTCATTACGGCTGTAGGTGTAATCCCAGACATTAGGAAAACGGTTACTATGGATCTGAAGAACTCGGGAAATCTTCTCTATCTACTTGGGAAGACCTATCCGGAGCTCGGCGGATCAGAATACTATAGGCTTATGGGCTTTATCGGTAGATCTGTCCCTAAAGTTCAGCTTGAGGATGCGAGAAAGACGATGAACAAATTAACGAAGGCGATAGACTCAGGATGCGTTGAGTCTTGCCATGACCTCTCTGAAGGCGGGCTAGGCGTAGCCGCAGCTGAGATGGCCTTCTCCGGAGACATCGGCGTTGAGATATGGCTCGATAAGGTTGCGAGGAGTCCCGGTCTACAGAGGAATGATTATATTCTATTCTCGGAGTCTAACAGCCGCTTCCTCGTCGAGGTCTCGGAAGCTAATAAGGGGAGGTTTGAAGAGATAATGGAGGACTCAATTTACTCAATGATTGGAAGGACGGTTGAGGGGAATAGATTTGTGGTCTATGGTCTAGATGGAAAAGA
>PIYH01000086.1 GCA_003601695.1 Candidatus Bathyarchaeota archaeon | reverse complement strand
GCTCTGTACCTTTCTCCTCTAAGCTTTACGAAGCCGCACGTATCAAGCGGCGTTATAGTTATGTCCCATGGAGCTGAAAAGACAATCTGAGCTGCTTCCGGATCCTTCTTGACATTATATTCGGCGACTACTCCTTCATTTCCTCCACCATAGCCCGGCGGACTCTTATAGAGACATCCAAGCATACTCACGATTCTAGCACGCTCAGCTATTCTAGGCTCTGCTTTCAACGCAACAGCGATGTTTGTAAGCGGACCTATACAGAGCAACGTCACCGTCTTCGAGGATTCCATTACCGTCTCTATTAAGGCTTTCACGCCATCTTCATAGATTGTTCCGCTATACCTCTCTATATTATAATCTTTCACCCAAGATATCTGAGGTCCCGCTTCCTTGCTGATGTAGAGTCCGATGCCTATCGGTATCTCCTCACGTCCGGATCTTTCAAGAATCTTCGCAACTATCTTTGCGCGGTATACTGTGTCGCCGCTCTCCGTGACGATGAGTCTAGGTTCTAGCTCTGGAGACTGAAGCAGCATCGCCAGCGCCCATGTATCATCTATATCCGATCCAATGTCAGTATCGAGAATCACGGGAATCCTTTTCATGAATCCCAAACCCGAGACTCTTTTAAGACTGAACAGTCCTAAATGCTTTGCTTAATCTAGTTTTTGAGAATCAAATATTTAAGTTACTTAATATTCAACTGAAATACTAGATAAGTATAGAAGTTGATAGAGACTTGAAGTGTCACTACTGCGGCAAAGAAGTTATACTCCCATTCAAGTGTCCCTTCTGCGGTCAATATTTCTGCGAGGATCATAGACTTCCAGAGAATCATAATTGTCCTGAGCTTTGGAGAGTTAGAACACGATCACCTCCGCCAGTTGAGCGGAGGCACGTATCGGTTGCCAGACGTGTAGTTAAAGAGTCTCCCATAATATATCCATTTAAGACTAGACGGGAAAGATGGACTAGTATAACTGAAATTTATCACTTGATTATAGGAGCGGCGGCAGTTATGGCTGTTGGATTATCCCTGAGGGGTCAGGGATTCAACTGGATGAAATTCATCATCAGATCTCCTATAGTGGCATTCAGCTCAGCCCTTCTCTTCATGATCATCTTTATATCCCATGAACTTGCACATAAGGCCTCGGCTAAACACTTCGGCCTATGGGCTGAATTCAGATTAAATATAATTGGAGTTTCATTGACGATTCTCTCGATCTTCTCACCCCTAAAGATTGTAGCACCCGGAACTGTGGTTGTTGCCGGAGTTGCGGATAAGAAAGTCATTGGGAAGATAGCGTTTGCAGGTCCCTTAACAAATATTGTCTTAGCGTTTCTATTCTACCTAGCATATCTTCATCCCTTATGTTCTTCGAGGGAAATCGCTTTAGGAGCCCTGCTAAGCATATGGATAGCGCTGTTGAATCTCATCCCAATAGGCATATTCGACGGGGCTAAAATCTACTGGTGGAACAAGATGATCTGGGCAGCTAGTTTCATAATTTCCTTAATTCTGCTTGTGCTCTTTCTCTTCTTCTAAAACGGAAAAATCAGTATATGACTAGATGAGCTCTATGCTTATGAAGACTTCTTCTGGAACCCGCATCCTCATTATCCGCCGCATAACTCTCTCTTCAGCATCAATATCAAGCAGTCTCTTATGGATACGGAGCTCCCACCTATCCCAAGTCTTCGTCCCCTCTCCGCATGGAGATTTCATGACTGGAACGCGAAGTCTCTTTGTGGGAAGCGGTATTGGCCCGCTTACTTTAACACCGCTTTTCTCCG
Organism: Candidatus Bathyarchaeota archaeon; assembly: GCA_003601695.1. GTDB lineage: Archaea > Thermoproteota > Bathyarchaeia > Bathyarchaeales > DTEX01 > B63. The sequence goes on along the minus strand of PIYH01000086.1, from coordinate 3,346 downwards.
CTATTTCCTTAAGCTCTCTACATACGTTTTCAAGTTTGACGTAGTCGGTACTTGTCAGTTTTATCCTAGCTTTCCTAACCATATTTAGCCCGCCGTTTTAGATGAATACTCTAATCGCCATATTTAAACTATTTTCTGGCTTCCTAGAGCATTTTCAAACGATTCTCTCCCGACTAACTTTCTTGTTCTGCCAAGAGTACCTTCGAATCTTCTTTGAGGCTCCGAAGCCACAAGCCGCGCATCTCTTCCTCCTAACATGATATGCTCTTCTTCCGCAGCGTCTGCAACGTATATGAACCGTCTTTCCCGCGTGTTTCCCAAATGAAGGTGTTCCTTTTCCCATTTCTTAATCACTCTGGAGGTGGAGAGATCATTATGACGTTATCTCCGCGGACGATTATTAAACCTAGCTCCTTAATGTTGTCGCTATCCGTTATATCCTCTGCCTTGTCCAGCACAAGGTTCAAGTGCTGGTCGAAGCCCTTTAGTTGTCCCCTTATACTCTTGCCTCCCCTAAGTCTTATCAGAACTATCTTTCCAATGCTTTTCTCTAAGACCTGAGTCGCCATTTTCGATCAGCTTTATATCTCTGTGTTTTTTGTATCAAATATCTGCAAGCTTATATGTCTTACGATTATACTTAAGTTTATGTCTAAGGCTATTAAACGTCTTCCCCTCAGAAAGAAAGAGAGAAAGCGCATTTTACGATTAGTTTCCGAGAATTTAGGAATAGAAACCGAGGAAGTATTTGGACATAAGCCTAGAATAGAAGTCGTAAGCGTAAAGGGAAGAAACGTATATTTTATAGATGGAGCTCCCATGCTTGTGATCTCCGATAATGCAATGTTTCCAACTCTCATCTTTGACAGGTACATAAATAGCCTTCCGAAGGTAGTGGTTGATATGGGGGCAGTTCCACATATGTGTAACGGGGCGGATGTTATGGCTCCTGGAATAGTGGAGATTAATGGAGAATTTGAGAAGAACGATTTAGTAGTCGTCGTTGATGAACGAAACAGACAAGCCTTAGCGATAGCTCAAGCGCTACACAACTCGGAGGAGTTAAAAAACTTGAAGAAAGGGAAGACTTTTAAGAATCTTCATCATGTGGGAGATGACATTTGGAACTTAATAAAGAAATTTCTTCAGCGATAGTCCTAAATGTGAGGCACTAACTTTTTAAGACGTAACGGGCTTCTTCATTTCAAGGAGATGGACTGTTGGGAAACATGAGGTTGGGGAGCCTCGTCGGGAAGATTCTAGGTAAGAGGGAAGAGAAGTCCACATATTCCCCGGAATGCTCTTCAAAGCACTCAGCTCCTCCGAAGGAGATCTACATTAAAGCTTGGATACTTAAGTCCTTAGAAGAATTAGATTCCATTAAAGATGAGGTTCTCTCAGGGAGCATTGTGATTCTAAGACTCGGTAAGCTGGCGGAGAGAAACATAGAGGATGTGAAGAAGGCAGTTAATGAGCTCTGCGATTTCACTCAACAGATAGATGGAGATATCGCGCAGCTTGGGGAGGAGCGTATCATAATAACTCCATCATTCGTAAAGATATGGAAGGGAAAAGCCTCTACTTAAGTCGGATCGTCTCTAAAGCTTCAGGAGCAACGGCGTTAACTTTATACTTCCTAGCTAAGTAACTGGCGAGATTAATGCATTTAGATCTTTCTCCATGGCATATGATGATATTCTCTGGTTTCGAGAGCTTACGTAGGTATCTGATGATCTGTCGCCTATCGGAGTGCCCTGAGAAACCTTCAACTGTATGAACCTCTAACTCGCATTTTATAACTTTAATCTTCCCCTCAGAGTTGATTATAGAGATTTCTGGAATCCCCTTCTGCACCCTTCTGCCCAAAGTTCCTTCAATTTGATAGCTGACAAATATTATCGAGTTCCGCTTATCAGGAGCTAATTGCTGGAAATACTCTATTATTGGACCTCCCTCAAGCATTCCGGAAGTCGCAACTATTATGCTCGGTGGCTCCTCAATTATCTCCTCCCTAGCGCTGGGATGCTTAACTATTGTGAAGTACTCAGATTCAAATGGATTTTCTCCCTGGTTTAGTATTGCATTACGTACTTCTCTAGACAAGTATTCTGGATAAGCCGTATGTATTGCTGTAGCCTCTGAGATCATCCCTTCAATGAAAACCGGTGCCTCCAAAAGCTCGCCTTGCTTCATGTATTTGTCGAGGATCAGCATGATCTCCTGAGCTCTGCCCACAGCTGGAACGGGAATTAAGACTTTCCCTCCACGCTTCAGCGTAGCATTAATTATTGAAATCAGATTATTCTCAGCCTTGCTTCTTGACGGCATCACGTCCTCCGGCGCGCCATATGTGCTTTCCGTTATGACCGTCTCAACTCTTGGAAAGTTTGTAGATGCGGGCTCAAGTAGCATCGTCTTTCCATATTTGAAGTCCCCAGTATAGACTATGTTGTGTAGGCCTTCGCCTATATGGAGATGAATTATCGACGAGCCCAATATGTGACCAGCGTTATGAAGTGTGAGACGTATATCGGGGGCTATATCTGTGACTACGCCGTACCTCAGCGGTATGGTGTGTAAAACGCTGCTTCGTACATCTTTTTGATCATATGGGGGTGGTAGACCCTGCCTAGTTAAGACATCAAGATAATCTAGCTGCAGAAGAGTCATGAGGCTTAAGTTTGGAATCGAGCAGTAAACAGGCCCGTCATATCCATACTTGTATAGAAATGGAAGAAATCCGCAGTGATCTAAATGTGCATGACTTATAACCACCGCATCTAAGGAGCTCAGATCAAATTGGCTAACATCGAAGCGGGGAAAGGCCTCAAAAGGCCTTAATGAACCGGGATTGATTCCGCAGTCGAGGAGAACCTTACTCTCTCTAGTCTCCACGAGGATTGCTGAGCGGCCAACTTCCCTAGCTCCGCCAAGCATCGTTACTCTTATATCTCCAACTTCATAGATCAGCGGTCTAAATATTCTCTCGCCGACATTCCTGAGGATCCTCCTTCTCTCTTTGCTTCTTGAATATACAGAATGACGTATATGAGCGATTATCTTAGAAGTCATGGGCGGGCTTCTAAGTACGCGTGGTATCCAATGCGTCTTCATAAGAACTTCCTGTAGCGTTAAGCCGTTCTTACCTATGACTAATCCGGGCTTCTTAGCCTCTATAATTGCTTCTCCCAAGCTTGGATCAAAGAGGATATTTGTAACTTCAGCCTCCGACGGAAGAATATTCATTATTATTTTTTTCGCTTCATCCTCATTTAGTCTTGCCTGCGGATCTGAACGTATAACTATTCTCTTCTTTATCATGCTGACGATGTCGGTTATCGCTCGA
>PIYH01000013.1 GCA_003601695.1 Candidatus Bathyarchaeota archaeon | reverse complement strand
CTCCTGAGCTCTTCCTCAAGCTCATCTAGGGGCCAGTTCAGGATGCTGGCCTTTCTTCGGCTTAGGAGTTTCATGAAGTCTTCCACGCAGATCCCGGCTATCTCGGCGGCCTGTTTAAGCGTAACCTTCCCAACCCTATACAACTCAACAGCCGAAGCCACCCTAACATCCCACTCATCTAGGGCTTCCGGAACCTCAAGAGATTGAAAACGCCATCCGAGAAGCTCATATACCTCTACCTATACTGGACAGTTGAGGCGGAAACCTTATAAATAAATCATCACTTCCTAAAATGGTGAAAAATTGGAGGTTCGAATCCCAAAAGAGTTATGCAGAGACGAACTAAAAGCAGAAACAGAAAAGACCGTAGATATAGAAGAGATTCGGACCCGAAATGTAGGTGCCCGGCTAGGGCGCCGCATCAATGGTTTTTATTGCTTGTAGAATGTTGCTTGCCTTATCTTTGATTGAAGTTTAGAGATGTTGATTTAGCCTAAATATGCCTTCTAATGAAGTATCATAATCAATAAATATATGTTATCTTCACGTTGCTTCTTGTAATGCTTCCTAGAATCTGTGATAGATGTTTGTGAAAGAGTTGTGATCGGCATGGTTAAGGTTAAGCTTTTAGGAATTTTCGGATCGGCTTATGGAAGTAGAGAAGTAGAGTTGAAGATTGAGGGTAACGTGAGACTGAAAGAGATTATTCAGAAATTAACGTGTACATCTAAGGCTCTTAAGCGTGTCCTGATCAATTCTGATCTTGAAAGTCCCATGCCAAACGCTGTGATGATTGTTAATGGAAAGGATATAAGCGTGCTCGGCGGGTTGGATACTCCTATAAGGAACGGCGACGAGATATTGATCATACCGGTGATTCATGGGGGATAAAGGGTTAACCTTTATTCTCTCATCATAACTTTTATCTCTGCTTACAATATTTTCAAAGTGATGAGATTTGCATCCTGCAAGCCAGAGGCTCCTTTGGATATCCTTTCTGATTATGCTGCTGATCTTCGTTGATCCCGTCTTCTCAAGCATTTTAGGTGAGGAACTAGAATTCCATACCGAATCTTTCACAATCACTCTTTATCGGGATGGCTTAGCTCATATAAGCCACATCATACGTGTCGACGATATCATTCCGGAGGTTAGTCTATTTCTTCTCTCAGAATCAGTCGATAATGTATTGGTTCTTGATGAGAATGAGACGCTTCTCGATTATGAAATAGACGGATCAAACATCACAATCTTCACATTAGGTGCTGAAAGGGTGGCTTTGGAATATGATACGTGGTCGCTTACAAGCATGAATGCTGGAGTGTGGACTTTATCTTTCCAGAATCGATATAATGCAACTATCAAGCTTCCTGAATATGCCGAAGTGATCTTCATAAATGATACTCCATCATCTATAGATGCTGAAGGAAACAGAATATTGCTTCATCTTTCCCCCGGGATCTGGGAGATCAGCTATATTCTCCCAATCATTCCATCAATAAACTTCGAGATTTCTAATCTTAAGATATCTCCTGAGGAAGCTGAGTCCGGGGAAAACGTGACAATATCGGTTTCAGTTATGAATATCGGAGGCGAGAAGGGATCTTTCGATGTTATTCTCAAGGTTAATGGATCCGTGGAGGACGTTAGGTCTATCACGCTTGATGCGGGAGAATCAATTAATGTAAGGTTTAGGGTCTCCAAGGAGAAGACTGGAATATACATCGTTGAAGTAGATGGTTTAAAGGGAAAATTTAGAGTTAAAGAGAGACTGCCAATAGTATTCTCTTTAAACTACATACTTTTTATCTCAGCAGTGATCACATTGGTCGCCCTGGTGGTTTTTGTACTTGCTCAGCGGCGTAGGAAGCCAAATGTCGAGAAGATCCTTGAGAAGAATCCTCACCTGCGAGAAGAGGAAAAAGATGTCCTGGTATTCTTAGCCGAGAATGATGGTAGAGCCTTCGAATCTGAGATAAGACGGAGATTTCCAGAGATCCCTAGAACTACGCTTTGGAGGCTTATCAGAAGACTCGAAAAGGAAGAAATCGTTAGGATTCGTAGGATTGGACGCGAAAATCTTGTGGAATTAAGATAGATACTGATTAAGAGGCTTCTCTGCGTGTCTCATCCGCTTTTTTATCGTTCAAGCATGAACATCTTCTTCGGGATGGGAGGCTCCCTAACTTCGTGAATCAGCATCTCCATTCTCTCGCCGATTCCTAAGACATAAGACTCCTTAAGTCTATCTATAGCTCTCTGTAGCTTAATATCCCTTTCAGCATGAATCGTGAAGAGTGGATCATTCTCTCTGACGGCATCTCCTATCTTCTTATGAAGATGCACTCCCGCTCCCTTATCCTTAGGCGCCCCAGCAAGCCTAGCGATCTCCACAAGTGATGCATTATTTATCCAAAGAAGATAGCCTTTCTTCTTCGATCTAATAGTGAATGTCTCCTCGCCAACGTATATATCTTCAGGCTTAACCTCTGGATTTCCACCCTGCGCTCCAATAATCTCCCGTAGCTTTTTCTCAGCCTTTCCAGACTTCAAAATCTCCATTGCAAGAGTCTTTCCATTCTTCATCCCGCTCATCTCCAATAGTATTCCAGCTATATCCGTTGCCTTATCCACGAGATCTGGCACGTATCTTTCACCCATAAGGACGCTTAGGGCTTCTTGGGCTTCTAATGCCGGTCCAACAGTATATCCAACTGGTTGTTCCCCGTACGTTATTGCGCATTGAACCTTAATATTTAATCTTCGTCCTAACTCCATGAAGTCTTTCGCTAAGAGTTCAGCGTCTCCTATAGTCTTAACCTTCGTCCCTCTTCCCGTTGGAATATCTAGAACTAGCATCTCCGCATTAACGGCTTTCTTCTTACTCATAATCGATGGTAAGAGGAGAGGATCGATAGAGAGAGGATGTTCGATTCTAACAAACATATCATCGGCGGGGGCTAGGTTTAATGATCCTCCCCAAACCATACATCCATTAGTCTTTTCAACCACCTCTCTCATCTCATCTATGCTTAAGCTAACAGGCATGAGAACTTCAACTCTGTCAGCTGAACCAGCAGCTGATGTTATTGCTCTAGAAGATGACTTAGGTATCGTTAATCCTGCAGCTGCAACTATAGGGACTACAAGAAGCGTTGTTTTGTCTCCAGGTACACCTCCTATTGAGTGCTTATCGACTATTGGATGTTTATCAATCTCCAAGGTGCTCCCGGTTTCAACCATTGCGCGTGAAAGGCTTGTCGCTTCGTCAAGATCCAGTCCAAAAATATGTAGCGCCGTGACAAATGAGGCTATCTCTATCTCGCTAAGGTTGCCTCTAACCATATCCCTTATGATCTCAAGAATCTCCTCATACGTTAACTTTCTTTGCCTTAGCTTATTCCGGATGAAGTGAACGGATTTAGGCAGAGGAGATATTTCAACATCTACTTCTTCCTCAGCCTCTATGTCTAAGATAGCTCTCACTTCCTCATAGATTCCTATAGTTCCTCTCTCAATAAGCTTAGTAGCGGTATTCACGATAGCTATTGCTTCTCTATTGTTCTTAGCTATCCTGACTCTCTCAAGACTTGAGACTCCTAGATCCTCCGCATCCTCTCTATTTAATAACGCGACGAGTTTTCCACCAGCCTCAAGACCCAGAATCCTGGCTTTAAGCTTCACAGTTAAATCTCCTCGGATTATTCAATAATTTCTCGTGATGAATTAACTATTCTTCATTGTTAGATTTAAAACTTAAACAGAAAAGGCGTAACTATCATCCTAAGGATCGTAAACCGCTAACATAAATAGTACTGGCGCATTGTTTTTCTTGGTATAACCAAGGGTGCCAAGGTATGCGCGGGTTCAGGGACAGAGATTATTTGAAGACGGTTGATGGATATTTCTTTTGTGTGCTTGACTCGATACATCCTGAAGACCGCGTAATAGCTTATTTGAAGTATGTTCCAGATCCTAATGGGAAATGGGGCAGAAGTCACGAAAGGCTGAGGCGGGCTTTGCCCAATTATATAATGCATGATCTCATAGAGACATTTAAATTCTTAAAGATTAACAATCCGGAATATCTTTTCTTTTCACCCGTGATGAACATTGAGATATCAGCTGTGCCATTAAATAAGATATTGATCCATTATAAGCCAGAGAAGAAGCTCTCATCTTTTGCACGTAGGGAAAACCTTGACGCTCTTCAGAAAAAGACCGTTGATCTAGCTAGTTTGATCTCTGAAGAAAGCAGTGTTCCGCTAAGATTCTTCGGAGTGACGGGTTCTATACTTATAGATGCCCATCAGAGTTTTTCAGATATAGACTTGATAGTCTACGGAGGAAGGAACAGCGTATCCGTGAAGGAGACGCTTAAGCAGATTTATGAAAGCGCCATTTTTCCAATCCGAAGATTCAATGAGGAGGAGTCTCGGGAATGGTGCCTCCAGAAGACACGGCTATACCCATTAACATATGATGAAGCCGCAGAGATATTAAAGAGAAGATGGAATCGCGGAGTCTATGAAGGAACTTTCTTCTCCATCCATCCGGTGAAGACTGAGGATGAAATTAACGAAAAGTATGGAGATCGCGTCTTTAAGCCTGAGGGAATCGTTAAGATCGAGGCTACCGTATCTGATTCTGAAGAATCAGACTTTCTACCCGCAACTTACAAAGTTGAAGATGTCAAAGTACTTGAAGGGAGGAAAGTGGAAGATATAAATGAGGTAGTATCTTATGAGGGGCTCTATGGGGGTTTAGCGGAAGAAGGAGAGAGAATATTAGCTTACGGAAAGATGGAGCATGTCACGGATAAAAGAACCGGGGAGATTTATCATCGAGTTCTAATCGGGTCGAGGGAGGCTGAAGGGAGAGATTATATAAAGCTGTTAACTTAACTAACGCGGCTTGCTTATCATGAAATCTGTGAATCTCTCGCCGAGCATTAGCCTAAAAAACTCCATTCCATCTTTTTCTATCACCTTCTCAACTTTCCCCTGAGCTATTATCTCCTCCCCCTTCCTAGCCTGCTCACAAAATCTCCCCCTGAAAGAAGCCACCTCCCTCAGCGGGGATACTTTTGTTCCCTCAAGAAACTCCACATCGCATATCAGATATCTGCATGGAGTGAATATAGACTCCGAATCATCTAATACTCTCGCTTTTATCTTTGCATATCCCGATGGAACATAAACTCGGTCTCCATATTTCTCGTTAACTTCACTCCAGTCCGGAAGAAATCTGACAAAGAAGTCTCTTTCTCTGAATTTTCCCTGTATAGATTTCCTCCGCTCGACCTGCATGAAGTCTTTAATAGGCATACACGTGTCCCTAGAACGGAACTTATAAAGTCTCAAGAGATCTTCACGGCTGTACCTGCGAATAGGCGTCTCTCCATATTTCATCAAGGAGCATAGAGCCCTATACACGGAGATGCAGTTTTTCTTTCCATACACGATTATGTCGATATCCGATCTCTTCGTGTGAAGACCTACAAGAATTGAGCCGGAGATTCCCATATTCTTGAGCTTAACACCGGAGTGTTCTTTAAGAATCTGAACTAGCTCGATAGCTTCAGCCTCAACGCCGTCTGGCTCTGGCTTTCTGAGGAGCTCCACAATTTTGTCTTGAGGCTTATATACAATTAAGATGCAGCTTCTAGGAACTCCCTGCATATGCATTCCAAAGACTGGATCATAATAGACGTATTGCGGATACCTCCTTTTAAGTATCTTCTCTCTTTCATGAAGCGAGTATACCTTAGTATATCTTCTACCGTTCTTCCATCTCTCTCCACGGGGATCTATAAGATAGCGTAAATATGCGATTATCCTGTCTGGAGGGTGAACCATCCCTTTAACGTCGAAGATTAAACCCTCAAGAGTTTCAATGAAGTCTCCCTCTCGAGCCTTAATCGCCATCTCGGATCACTAAATCTTCAGTCCTGAAAGAAGAGCGATCATTAAAGCAGCCGCCGTCAAGTCAGCGGTAGTTCCCGGATTATAATCTCTCCCTAAACTCTGAAGTTTCCTGTCAAATTCCCAGATCAAATCCGTCCCCTCTTTTGTTGTTAACCCTCCCATATCAAGGCATTTCCCAGCCATCCCTGATATCCACCGTGTTTCTCTTAATCCTATCCTAACGGCCTTTCTTACATCACTGGCCTTTCTGAGACCTACCTTTCTCGCGATAAGCGTATCCGGAACTTTAGAAAGGATCCTCAGAAACGTGTGTACCGTCGCTATATTTATGTCATTTGTCGATTTGAAAGTCTCAATGAGATTAGTGTATCCTACATCAAAGGAGATTCCCATAGCTGTCACTAACTCTCTTGCAATGGTGTCATATGAAGCCGCCTCCTTCATAACTCTGAAGAGCGAGATCTTCTCCTTCAGGATTTTCCTCTCCGCCTGGTTATCATAGAGATCGGGCAGGCTGCTATTCTCTATCCTGCCCAGCACATGTGGAGAGCTTACCAGAGATATCGCTCGATAAACCTCAACGGCATCTATATGCGTCGTTAATTGCATAATTTCGCCGATGCTTCTCTTCAAACCCTTCGGCTCAATTTTTTTTCTCTCGATGTAGGTCTTAGCGGCGGCCGCCGCTAACGGGACGAAGAGGAGGCATATGCCTAGATGCGTGTTACCGCCGCTATGAGATCTAGATACTGCCTGAACAGCTTTTCTCACGATTCTTCCAATGCCTATTCTTGAGATTTCCAATCTGTCTCGAGCCGCCATAGCTCCTTTCATGGCAGCTTCCCCGATTGGAGAGCCCAATGCTATAGAGCCTGCTAGAAAATGTTCGTAACGAGCATCGAGGCGACTCGCTGTTCTATGGACATTTCCGGGCTTTGGCCATCCACTTGCCTCCAGCACGGCGGCGAGCTGAGCTGATGTCCTGATATGCTCGATTAATTCCTTAATATTCAACCATACTTCCTCCAAAGATCAATGCTTATTCACCGCTGTATTTTCTCTGATCATTTTCTCTGATCTCTCGAGTATTTCAGTTATCATCATCCGCAACTTTTCGTTTCGAGTGCTGTGATGGACTATTTCCCTAAAGATTTTTATTCTCTCCTTGAGGCTTTCAGCTGCTTCAAGATTGTTTTCTATCAGGTGAATGATTTTGGTAAAGCATATTAGGGCTTCTATCACTGCTGGTTCCGCTCGATTATACGTCCTCGCTATTCTTGGGTAGGTCTTTGTGAGCTGAGGCTTCAGAAGAACTCTGACGTATTCTCTATGGTCTTCCACGTGTACAATTGAGCATTCGACGTATGCATCGCATCCTTCCACTCTCGGAGATGAAACGGTTTCGGATGGATGGTGAGGAATGGCATTCTTGTTGAAGATTGCATCGTAAAAGAGCTTGGGGTTACGGGTGATATTTAATACACAGTCTATCGCTCCCTTGGAAATAAGCTCGCATATTCTCTGCCCTTTATAGACTCTTAAAGATAGATGTTTATCATCTTCTAAGAGAACGCCTATAGGAGCTATATTAACGATATCTTCATATCTAATGGTTAGAATTACCTCACTATACGTTAATTTTGAAAATCCCAGATTCCTCAAGTGCATGTTCAAGGAAATCACTACACTGACCGCAGGTTTATTCCTAAATTTAATGAATGAATTAGAAGAATATAAAGAGCGAAGAAACTTTTACTAGGGTTTCGTTTGTCTCAAGTAGTGGAGATGCGTATTCTTGATGTCATTAGAGATCTGGCTTGAGAAGTACTTGGAGATCTCCAAAATTATGGGTTATGATATTGCGCGTGATAGAGATGCGACGAGGATGCTTGCATGTATACTAAGAGATAAACGGATAAAGCCTCCGCTAAATAAGCTTCGAGATCTTTTCTGTGGAAAGAACGTCATAATCTTTGGAGCTGGTCCAAGCTTGGATGATGCATTAGATAGTCTAGTATTGAAGGTTCCAGATTTTCATAGAAGAGCATCTCTCATAGCCGCTGATGGGGCATCTCAAGCTCTCATAGAGAGAAGTATTATCCCTCATGTGGTAGTTACAGACCTAGATGGAGATATAAAGTCGATAATGCATTCAGCTCTGAAAGGCTCAGTCATAGTGGTTCATGCACATGGGGACAACATGGATAAAATATTCCGATACGTTGAAGAATTAGCATCCGTGACAGATCTCATTATTGGAACAACGCAAGTTGAGCCTGTAGAGCCCCTGCAGAACTTTGGGGGATTCACCGATGGAGATAGAGCAGTCTTTATGGCTTCTAATTACGGAGCGAAACGGATAATTCTAGTCGGCATGGATTTCGGCCAAATGGTTGGTAGACGTTCCAAGCCTTGGCTTAGATATGATACAATCGCTTGGGGTGATAAATTGAAGAAGCTTGAAATTGCATACAACCTTATTTCTTGGATCGCAACTCTATTCAATCTGAAGATATATACGTTATCAAAAAATGCCCCGCCAAACGTGAAGAGAATACACTTCGAGGATTTGGATGACCTGCTGAGGTGCAATCTTTGAGCAGAATACTTTGGTGTATTACGGGCGCCGGCGGCCAATTACGTAATGTATTTGAAGCATTTTTGAGGTTTAGAAAGAAGCATCCCAGCGTGGAAATAGGGATAGCTCTATCAAAAGCAGGTGAGGAAGTATCTCGGATTTATGGTGTACTTGACAGACTTGGAGAAGTAGCTTCCAGAAGTAGATATGGAGGCATATATCGTAACGCTTCATGGAGCGGAATCACCCCGGATGGTATTCCATTAGGCGGAAGGATCAGTCTGCATCGCTACGACGTAGTCGCCATTGCTCCAGCTTCATCTGACACTGTTGCGAAGATCGCATATGGAATATCTGACACTCTGCCAACAATGGCGGCGAACCAGGCGCTTAAGACCCAGATTCCCTTGATAGTCCTCCCAGCGGACTTCGCCATGAGATTTGCTACTTTACCATGCTTAATAAATGAGTATAAATGCAAGTGTTGTCTTTTTTGTGTGGATGAATGTCCCTACGGAGCCATACATATTCTCCCAAACAGAGATGTTAGAATCGATTATAACAAGTGTAGGGGATGTGGTGCATGTAGGGAGTCCTGTGAGTATGGGGCGATTCAATGCTGGGAGAAGGTCAGAATCTATCCGAGCCCCATAGATCTAAAGAATGTAGCCGAGCTGAGAAGGGTCGATGGTATTCACGTTGTGAAAGATAGTGAAGAACTAGTTGGAAAACTTAAGGGTCTGCTGAAACTTTAGAGCTTAGGTTTCTTGACCGTTTCAATGTAGGTCTTAAGAAGTCTCCTTTTAGCATCCTTTAATCTGGGATGGAAAACCCAGTTAAGCACTGTGCCGTGTGCTTCATCTATGCGCATGTGCCTAATCAGACTGCTAAATACCCCGCCAGATATTCCCTCGCCGATCATAGCGTATCCTTGAGCCGCTTCCTTAGAGGTCTCTGCTCCGGGAAGATTACTAAGCTGTCTTACGGGAGCTATTTCTTCCAGTCTTTCACGTACAAGCTTCCTGAATCTTTCATGTCTTGAGTATCTGCCTGACAAGATTATTTCCTTCGGTTCTTTAACAGATGAAGTTAGGCTTCTAACGTTTTTTTCCAAGCCCTCAAGCATGGATTCTATAGCTGAATAGAATGGCTCCTTAAACTGCTCATATCCATCAACCGCCTCATCTAGGCTCAATACGCCGCATATATCAGCTACGCCTCCATGGAAAACGTCGCTTCTGATCCACCGCCGCCCCATGACGGCTATCTCCCCATCTATAGCTCCCATTGATAAGAAGCCTGTCTGAAACAATGTGCCTCCAACAGCATCAACTATTTTCCCCTTCTCAATAGCTATGGCTGCATTATATCCAAACCCCATCTCGACGAGTATAAAGTTCACTTCTGCATAATCTATACCATCCCTTGAAGATTGATCAAAGACGCCTAATGCCGCGGCTGCCATTTTATCAGCCGTTCCCATATCGAGCTTATTGATCTTTCTATACGCTGGTATCGTCGGTAAGAGTATACATGAAGGTATATAGCATACTGGGAGGTCTCTACGCCAAAGTTCAACTACAACCTTCACGATCGCTTCGTAGACATGTATGCCAAGTTCATCTTTCTCCATTCCGCTTTCTAAATCCTCATCTCTCGTGAGGAGTAGAACCTCCAAGGCGAATCTGCGAGGGTCAATTATGTCCCGATTGAAAGTTATGGGTACGCCGTAACCAGAGGGCCCTACTATAATATTAACTCCATCAGCTTCCTCTATTGCCTCAATTAAAGACTGGGGATTATCAGCCACGGTGACTGTGTCTATACTCCTCTCCCACATGACTTCTTCGCCATCTATAACTGTAAGGTCAAAGGTCTTCGTTCCAGGATCTATTCCCAAGGCTTTCATCGCTCAGCCCACTTATGGATTTTGTTCGCTAATTTAAGCTTCAAGATACCGATCTGATGAAGCGTTTCACCTATAAATCCGCGCTAATTCTTTTAAGATATTTTGGCATAAGCAAGATTGGATGCAGATATGATGAAGATAGGTATTGAAGGATTCACATTCGATTCTGCTCATTACACTGGGGGATCCGCAAGCAAATGTTTGAATCTTCATGGTCATACGTTTCGGTTGGATGTTGAGGTTGAAGGTGAGGTTAATCCTAAAACAGGCATGGTTATCGACTTCTCATTACTGAAGGAAGCTGTTAAGAGAGTAATTGCAGATTACGACCATAAAGTTATTCTTCCAAAGAAGGACAGCGAGAATATTGTTCTTTCAGGCCCCTTCAACAATCAGGTTAAGATCATCGAGTATCCAGAAGCCACAACGGAATATATAGCTCTCGACATAGCTAAAGGATTGCATAAGATTTTAAAGATGAAGGTTAGGGTCAAGCTATATGAGGGAAGTCGGAACTACGTCATTGTGGAGCATCAAGGATAGTAGATATTAGAGTTCTATAATTCTATAGGAGACGCCTCTATTCCTAGGTTGAGCCTCAAAGATTTCTGCATCTATCCCAGCCTTTTCAACGGATTCGGATACACGATTCAATAGTCTTTCAGCTCTTTCCTTCCCCTCAGTTAAGCCGTAGGCTGCTGGTCCCCAGCTACTCTGGCCAGCGCCATAAGCTCCATTCTCAAGCATGCATTCAACAATCTTCTCGGTTTCCCAGCAACAGAATTCTCCGCTCTGAAACTTAGAAAAATATCTTCCAACTAAGCGTTGGATCTTAGTTAGGGCTCTTCCAAATCTTCTAGCGTCTCTACGAGCTAGGGCGGGAAGCATATCTATCAGAACTGCATCGTGGAGCTCGCGTTCAAGTTCTTCATTAAATTCTGGGGCTTCGAGTGGCTTTCTCTCCTCCTTCTCGTCAAGGCCACGTTTCTCTCTGGGAATGGCTACTATGAAATGCCAGCTTTTAGGCAATGTGGTTCTAAGTATAACCGCTGGAATATCATCTGGGCTTCTCGGCTCATAGATCATTCTATCCTTTACGAGTCGACCGCTATCAATTATGAATCCCCCATGCTCAAAAGCGGCGGTGCCTATTCCTGAGAATATTCCTCTCCCCAGCAGGAAGGCTAATCTCCGAATATCGTATCCTAAATTATATATCTTAGACAGCGCGTAGGCGACTGCGAGTCTGAGCTGAGTTGTTGAGCCAAGCCCGACATGTCTAGGTATAGCTTCCAGAACTCTGATGCTAGCTCCCTGTACATTCATCCGCTTTATGACATTTTTAATCTCTTCATTAACATCTACATCTGTCAGGTTTCTCACGTCGATCCCTTCTGCTTCCTCTGCTTGTATTGTCACTCTAGGCTTGTCTATAGCGACTCCTATACTCCCATAGGCTATCTCGCCGGAGGAAATGGTGTAAAAGCCTAGATGAAGCCTCGCTGAGGAGCTAACTTCAACTCGCATCTTTTCCACTCAATTCAATCGGCCTAGTTTTCTCAAAGAGCGGCTCCTCTTGTATATAATTTTTCCCTATTCCAAGCGCAGCTTCGGCTTTTCCAAGCTCCACGCCTAAGTATAATGCGTGAGAAAGAGATGATATTAATCTTCTCTTCAGAATCTCATCATATATAGACTTTGCATCTTTACCCTTTATCAGTATCTTTCCCTTACGGCCGCGATAGAGAACCTTAATCCATCCATCTTGATGGTCAACGCTCACCGTAAAGAAGCCGAGGGGATCCCGTGGATATTCAATTCTTTTATTGTCGGCTTCAGCTATCGCTGCTCCTTCTAGAGACAGCCTAGACTCTATAATCCTCTTGTTTTTGAGGATCAGAAGATCCAAGCCTAAATCTTTAGGTGGGGTTTTCTTCTCCCCTGCAATAGTAGCCATCTGTGAAGCTATTTTAACCTCGGTTGTCGACTCGGCTGCTTTGGCGCTCTTTTCAACTACAAGAACCAAGCTAACTCTCGCTTCTGCCGCAAGCATTGTCAGAAGAGCGTTAACTCCTACGGAATCCGCGTCTATTAGCTCCGTAACGTTGCAGAGTCCCATCAGAAGCGGGATCTCTGAATATTCATACTTAAACATGCGATAGGCTATTAAAGATTCTAAAGTTCCTGTAGGCTCTGAAAGATTTATGGGTTCAAGCACGGGATCAGCGATTATCTTGTCAATTCCATACTTAATAGCGGCTTGAATATTCTTTTTTAGTAATCTCAGTTTGTCCTCAGCGGTTCTTGCATATACTCTTCTCCCCGAGTCATATGGTATAACAACCGCGGGCACATCCCGAATTCGACTTGCAACTTTCTTTATATTTCCGGATTCAAGGCTCATTATCATGTCTGCTCCTGCCTCAACGCCTGCAACGATTTCGCTCGGAATAATGGAGTCTATGGCTAGGGGAGGATTAAGTTCTTTCTTAATCAGCATAACGCAGTCCTTTACTTTTTCTGGATTTGAGATGCCAGCTTGAAATCCTAAACTTAGGATATCCGCCCCCTCCTCTATGCGTTTCCTAGCGATTCTAATGAGCTCGCTTTCATCAAGAAGATGTGCCTCAGCTATTTCTGATATGACTCTTATTGGAGGGGGATTAGCTGGGATAATCACTCCATCAACTCTTATATGAGGCTTAGAAGTAGCTGACGCCTCCGCCTTTTCGAGAATCTCCTTTGCATCTCTGTATTTTTCATCGGCGATAAGATCGTCGGCTGAAACATCCGGCGATAGTCTTATCGGATCGTATGTCCTCAGAAGGATGGGTATATCAGCTGCATGTTTAGGTCCCTTAACTACTCTTATCCCTACGGCTTCCTCAATGGGCTTCATTGAGCCTGATATCAACCCGGGAACCATTATCAAGTCATAATCCTCAAGTTTAATCTTCTTTAAGTATGAAATGATTAATTGAGGCGTTGCAAGCGAAGCTACTTCAATAGGCATCGCAGATACGTGAATCTCATAATTCGATGGATACGCGTCGGCTACCTTGCGAAGTAAGGGTTCAGCCAATTTCCCAGTCAATAATAGAATCTTCAAGGAATAAACCCTAATGGTAGCTAATGTTACTTCCGCTTAAAAGTGTATAATCATCTTTTACGTGTCATTTTGCTGTTATTTTGATGTTATGGTGATTTCTTCTATGAGTATCGGCGGCGTATATACATCCATCATTGTAGCTCTTCTATCTCTGCCTATGGCGGCTATTTTATTCAGAGATTCAAAGGTGTTACCTGAAATCATAGTCTCTCTGAGCGGAAATCTCATCTCTCCGTCTTCTATATAAATTGCCTGCTTAGCTATGCCGGAGAATTCGCCGCTTTCATTTGAAACTTTCCCGCTGAATCTATTTACGATTACACCTCTATCTACTTCTGAAATCATTTCTTCAAGGCTTTTTGTCCCAGGGCTTACGAGAAGATTCGATGCGGAGATATATGGTGGACTAGAATAGCCTTCCCTCGCGGCATTTCCCGTAGATTCTCTATTGACCTTATTTGCAGTGTATGAGTCATAGAGAAAACTCTTTAAAACTCCATTCTCGATAACTATGGTCCTTTGGGATGGAACGCCCTCAGCGTCGAATGGGGATGAGCCCAGCCCATATGGTAATAGGCCATCATCGATGATCGTTAGGCTTCTAACTGATACAGATTCACCTATCCTATTAGCCCAGAGACTTCTGCCTCTCTGCACGTTATCAGCGTTCACGCTGCTTATCAAAGGTGCGAATAGAATCTCACTTGCGACATCTGGGCTTAAGATTACGTCTCCTCTGAAAGGCTTAATACTCTTGGCGCCAAGCGAGAGTAGAGCCTTCTTAGCTGCGAGTTCACCGACCTTACGAGCTGAAAAGCCCTTAAGCGTTCTTGAAATATCATATTCATATGCGAAGCTGGAGGCTTTGCCTTTTTCCTTCGCGACGCAGATCAGATAGAAAGCTATGGATGTTCCCCTGTCGTAGAGGCTTATTCCATGAGAGTTCGAAATAGCGATCTCTGTTGAAGATACAATCAATTTTCCTTCATCAATCGAAACTCGCGGATCAACCTCTTTAGCAGTTTCATAGCCTTCAAGAACAATATTGAGGGCCTCATCTGATGTGAGGCTTGATAGGTCATCATCATATAAGCCATCAGGAGCTGGAGGAATCCTTTTTGGAAGAGGCAGAGAAACCCAGTCTGGATTCTTAGGTGACGCTCTGGCAAGGCTAAATGCATCCTTACATGTTTCTCGAATAGTCCGTTCGTCCAGTACTGATGCGAAAGAGAATCCGACACTCTTATCCTTTATAGCTCGAATGCCTATTCCGCGTCGAATCTTTACTCTTTCACTTTGAATCTCCCCTCTCTCCAATAATACCTCTATAATTCGTTGCCTCTGCACAAATCCCTCAACTTCGTCGACGCCCAGTTTTTTAGAGTTTCCAACAGCTAATTCAGAAATCTCGATTAAATTGCTGATTTTATCTCCCTCCAACTAACAATCTAGTTCTAATACTGGGTCCTCCTATTCCAACATAATTCGGCTGCTCTTTACCGCAGATTCCAATATGCATCTTAAAATCTCTCCCCACACCATCAACATTACTCAGAACATCAAATGCGTTTCCGCTCATAGCCGCTCCGCGATAAGGCTCCTTGAGCTCTCCATTCCTTACTCTAATGGCTTCCTGAACGGTGAACATAAATTCCCCGTTAAAGTCGGCTTGTCCACCTCCGACGCCCCTCAGAAAGTATCCGTCTTTAACGTCTTCTATTAATTCTTCAACAGTCCAGTCCCCCGGTTTAATGTATGTGTTTCTCATACGGATGATGGGGTCGTACTCGAAGCTCCAAGCTCTAGCGTTTCCTGTAGGGGCGGCTCCAAACTGGCTGGCTGTTTCGCGAGAGTGCATGAAACTCCTAACTATTCCCTTATCAATTATCACAGTCTTTCCAGCCGGAACTCCCTCATCATCATACTTCATTGTTCCGAATCCATATGGAAACAAACCATCATCAATGAGAGTCACCATCTCAGATGCTACTTTTTCACCCATTTTGTCTGATAGGAAGCTCCCTACGTAAACGAGATCTGCCTCGGCTGTGTGTCCCACGGCCTCGTGAGCTAGGAGACCGACGATCTTATCTTCCAAAACAACGTCATAATAGCCTCCTGGAACAACTCGCTTAGGAGCTATTCTAACAGCTCTGCTAGCTGCTTTTAAAGCTGCATCTCTCAGAGGAGTTTCCTCAAATACTTCGAGGCCTCCCTGCCTCCCCACACTTTCATAAGCCGAAGCTATGTTTCCTTTCGACCTTGCAATGATGCGTGCCGCTCCGAAGCATCTAACTATCCTCTGCTTGATCCTTGCACCTTCAGAATTCACAAAGAATATTTCATCGTCAACTATTGATAGGTTGAGAGTTGTAGATACTACTTTCTCAGAGTAATTGCGTGCCTCACTATCCGCGTCTAAGACTTCCTCAACGAAGCATTCTATATCTTCACTTCGCGGATCCCTTTTCATGCGAGTTTCATATTCATCAACATGTGGCTTGACTGGAGCGATTTTGACATATCGTTTCTTTAACGGCTTTGAGGAATAAGCGAGAGATCTTGCATCCATCAGAATGCTGTGTAAGCTCTTTTTATCAATGATCGTTGTTGAGGAGAAGCCCCAGCTTCCATCCACCAGTGCTCTTGCACATACTCCTCTGTTTAATCCCTTAACGACTGCTTCAATCCGTCCATCCTTAACGACTACTGAGAGAACTCTTCGTGTATGACCGCGCATCTCAGCATATTCCTCATTGATGCGTGACAGGCATGTTTCAAGCAGATCTATCATTATTGTTCATCTCTTTATCCGCGCTAATACATAATAACATCCAACTATACAAAAATGTGTATCGGGAGTATATTCTGAAAATTAAAAGTTTCTATTTTTTTTATCTAGATGCTCTGTGGGTAATGATGCCTCATTCTCACTTATCATAGATCCAAAGTACTCATTATGTATCTTCCTCCGCTTTAGGGGCTAATCGATTTCGCTGATATTTTGGATCTTCGAATTCTACATGTGAGGATTTGTTAAAGGCTGGAGGGAATTCAAGGATTCTAAACGAAGATTTACCATTCGACTTTATCAGCTATGGTCCTAAAGTTTTGAAGAACAAAGCGATTAAGCGATTATTCTAAAAAATAAAGGAGAGGGTTTAGCCTAGCTTGTGGGAGGTCTTACCTTTAGGACTTCCTTGTTCACGAGATTCGGCGGAATCTTTCCTTCAAGTATAGCTATCATGTTCTCTACTGCCATAATTGCCATCTTGGTTCTAGTTGCTATGCTTCCGCTTGCTATATGAGGCGAAGCTGTTACGTTTTCCAGTTTAAGCAAGGGATTATCTGGATCTGTTGGTTCCTTCTCCCATACATCAAGCCCAGCAGCCCAGATCCATCCTTCCTTTAGAGCCTTATATAGGGCTTTCTCGTCTACCACTGGACCGCGTGAGGTATTTATCAGGCAAGCAGTCTTCTTCATCAGCTTAAGTCTCTCCTCGTTTATCAGGTGTCTGGTTGATGGGAGAAGGGGGACATGAAGCGTAACGAAATCTGACTCTTTAAGTAGGGTTTCAAGATCCACATATTTAGCTTCCAGCTCCTTCTCAGCTTTCTCGTTTCTAACAACGTCATAGTAAAGTATCTTCATATTCATTCCTTTGGCTCTGCGGGCAACGGCTGTGCCTATTCTCCCCATGCCTACTATGCCTATAGTCTTACCCCATATGTCCTGTCCGAGAAGCATCGTCAGACCCCAAGGTATCTTCCACTTTCCATCTCTCACATATCTGTCCGCCTCGGCGATTCTTCTAGCAGTAGCCATCAAGAGGGCGAAGGCATAGTCAGCTGTAGTCTCTGTTAAAACTCCAGGCGTATTTGTAACGTAGATTCCCTTCTTTGTAGCTGCCTTTACATCGATGTTATCGTATCCAACTGCTACCTGACATATTCCGCGAAGCCTCGGCCCAGCGGCGTTGATAACCTCTTCATCTATCTTTTCCGTTAAAAGACAGATAAGCCCATCTATATTCTTAACTTTCTCCACTAAAACCCCTTTGGGTGGAGGCATCTCCCCGGTCCAGACATCGACGTCGAATCTCTCCTCTAGAAGTTTCATAGCCTCTTCTGGCAGCCTTCTAGTAACATAGATCTTTTTTCTTTCAGATCCACTCAAATCCTTCACCGTGCCTTATATTGATCTTCCCTTTATTTTTTTAAATTTTTGACCAAGCTTCTTCAAAGAATCTCTTCGAGTTTGCAATCAAGACTTCTGAGGATTCCCCGGGCGCCGGTTTAACTTCAAAGCTTACAACTGGAAGTCTCGTAGCAGTCTTCTTATTGAAGTAACCTACGTATTTAATAACTTTAAGGAACTCGACGAGTTCGTCTAGTGAATTCTCCCCTTCGGGTATTCCAAATCTTGGATGCTGATCCCCGTAAAGCGGATGACTCGGATCTTTCATTATACAATTGCCTATGTGGACATGTTCCAGGTATGGCCTAGCTGCTAAGAGAGCCTCTTCTGGAGACTCGTGAAGCAGTGGAAGATGACTCAGATCAACCGTCAAGCCGACATTTTCATATTTCTCCTTAACTCTAGCAATTACATCCACTGAGTCTCTAGTCGGTCCCAGCAGACATTTCTTGTCATATTCTCTATCAAAATATTCGAGAGAGATCATTAGCGTATAGTCTTTCCCTTTATCCTGAGCGTAGCTACAAACCTCTTCTAGAGACTTAACCATTTGCTCCTTAGCTTTCCCCCGCTTATCCGCTTCGACATCTGGACCGCTTAGAACAACTAGGATCCTAGCCCCCAAACTATAAGCCTCGTCAACAAGTTTCTTCACTTCCTTCACTGCATTAGATCTCACATTTTCATCAAGAGAATTCATATTCAGCTTTTGAATTAGTATTGGAGGGCCGCCGCAATACACTACGTCAACGAAGGAAGACTCAAGCAGATCCGCAACCCTCTTTCTTACATCATCGCTCTTAATCCATGAGACCTCGATAGCTCCAAAGAAATTGTCAGATACGATCTTGCTAACGGTCTCAAGTATTGGCCCTTCTCCTCGTATCGTCTCCGGATAGATCATCGGATGAACAATTCCAACATTAATTATTCCCTTCCAAGACTGTTGCATTCAAAATAACCTCCGCATAATCTTAAAGTTCCTCCGAAAACATATTAATATTATGGAGAAAAGCCATAATAGACTGCTCCTTGAGAAATCGGGAAAAAAGGGGCCCGTAGCCTAGAATGGATAGGGCGCAGATCAAAGCGTAAGCCTTCGGAGCTTAAAAAGCGAAGGAAGCCTGAGATCCTGGGTTCAAATCCCAGCGGGCCCGCCATCCACACTGAGCGGGTTCGCTTCTT
>PIYH01000085.1 GCA_003601695.1 Candidatus Bathyarchaeota archaeon | reverse complement strand
AAGGCTGAAGATGAATCTATATGCATAACTGGCATTTCCGGATGGAAAATCGCCAAGTATATCAGAAGATATGGCTATCAAGTTAAGGTTAGATGTGTTGAGAGACTCTATCATTTCAAACCACTAGAGACTTTAATGTTTCTCATGGATACGGGGAGACTCACATGGAAAACCGCTACAAACTTGATTAGAGAGCATGTCGAATTCATCAGGGAATACTTGCTGACGTCAAAGGATCTAGATGAAGCTTATTATTTCTGGATTCATAAGAAGCATAGAGACATTAGACCGCTTAATGCCTCCATTGGTTTTCCACAAGGTTCAACTTATTTTTAAACGCTGAGGGTTCATAAAGTCAAATTAATTTATTGCTTAAGTATAGATTATTTATGGAGCCTTGAAGAAGCGAGTATTTATCTCCGGTCCTATTCAAGGCATGGAAGATAACCAAACCTATAGAAAGGTTATACGTGACATATGTCTACGATGCGGTTTCGAACCTATTGATCCTTGGCTTAGAGAGAAGGTCCTATACCGGGCTGGAAGAGTAAAGAAACTTGATATCTCATCTGCTGGCTTCATCAAAAGAGACCTTGAGGATATCGAGCGGTGCGATATTTTGGTAGCCTATCTACCTCGTCTATCGGCTGGAACATGCATGGAGCTTTTCTATGCCAAGCTCAGAGGCAAACGGACAATAACAATCTGTAAGCTTGAGAATCCGAGTCCATGGATCATATTTCACTCTGATGTTGTTTTGAAGGAGATCACGGATCTCGAAGAGTATTTAAAGGGGGAACTCTAGCCTTATTCAGAGCGGAGAGAACCATCCCATTTATATCTCTCACATATCTTTGATTTCTAATGTCGCTGGGATGATCTATATGGTGTATGAAGAGCCCAGTATCCTTCGTCGTCACTGGTTCTCCATATTTCTACTAGTAGTTTTCATAATCATCGCAATTTACGGAGCCTATGTATGGCTTAACTGGACTATTCTAGAAGAAATGTATCGCCAGAAAGCCGGAATAGATTGGTTCGACACGGTCTTTTATCATGGATACACCTTCATTCTAGCAGCAGTCTTTGCATTGCTTTCCTTGAACCCATTGTATAGACGTAGTGACCTCTACGAGTTCTTTATAGCCCTGAGAAGAGCCTTCATGCTTATGCCTAGAATATTTGAGGAAGCTCCTCACTTCACCTCCCTGAGGCTTCCTCCAAGAATCAGCGGGACTATATGGCTTTCCTGGCAGTTCATTAAATGGGCATCCTTATTCTTTATATTCGTTTCTTTAAATGGTATACCGTTTCTTGGGAGGGTTACTCCTATCTTCTGCATGACGCTGGCTGGTATTGGAGACTGGAACCTGATTCCGAGAATCCTTTCCTTACCGATTTTTCCCCCGTCTAGATCTGAAATTGTCTCCTTGATGCCTACTCTTGAAGTTGAGTACCGCTTTGTATACATAGTATCCATCTACATCCTCATGGTCATCGCCGTTAGAATGGCAATTAAACTTCTCAAGCATCTTCTTGCAGAGGGGAGAAATGTATGGGTGAGAGACCTATTCATAGTTTTGACATGCATTGTTCTGAGCATAATTTTAGGAGCGCCCTACTGGGCTATGGATATCACAACGCCGTTTGATTATATAATTTGTCTCTCACTTCTTATTGGCTTCATTGCTACGTCTGTATTCTTTCATCTCGGAGGTTTCAGAGCGGAATCAACATCTTCTGTAAAGCGTAGAAATCTCTTCACAATTCTAGCTTTGCTAATAATAGGCATAATGCTTGTAGGCGCTGGATTCATTGCGTACTTTAAACTCAACTGGAACAATAATTGGATAGAGTATGAATGGAAGCCTCTGACTGAGAAGCGAATAGCCGTCACGCGCTGGGCTGCGGGGATAGATAAGATCAGCCGCTACACGATCTCGGATCTCCCAGAGGGTAATGTGACGAAGGTACTCTCATTAGTTAGGCAATGGGATCATGTAGCGGCATATACGAAGATGAAGAATCAGATAGGCGTTAACTGGATGACTCTAAGCGACTCCGATATTATATATGTTGGCGGAAAAGAATACTGGATGGCTCCAACAACTATTGTGTACCCAAGTAGAGATTGGATAAGCACTCATCTAATATACACGCATACTTCGAAGATTATAGTTATTGATAGCCATAGTGGTGATTTTGTGCCAGTTACTGAAGCCTTCGGAGTTTCCAGAGAACCGCTCATTTACTACGGTGAAGGCTTCCATACGAATGTCTACACGAATGTGAAAGGTTTTAACGAGATAGGAAACGTCTCCTATCCTAGAAGGCCCGATTATGTTCTCTCGGGGTGGCGGAGAATTTTATGGTTCCTTATTGAGGGGCAGCTTGGTTTTGCATTTTCTCCCCCTCAGGAAAGGATAAACATGCTCTGTTGCAGAGACGTATTCAAAAGGGTTAACAATATACTCATATATGGTTTAAAGATGGATCCAGATGCTTATCTAGTCAGCGATGGAAAGAGAATATACTATGCGGTTCAAGTTTACATCGATTATCCGCTACATTCCGGGTTCGCTGCAAGCTCATACCTCAGATTCTTCGCCGTTGTCCTCGTAGACGTTGAGGATGGAAGCATGAAAGGATACATTGTAGGTAAGAGTGACGGATTTCTAGTTGACTTTTACAAGAAGTATTATTCATCTTGGGGCAAGCCTCCAGAGTGGTTGATATCACAGCTGAGATATCCCGAAGCACTTCTCGGCACGCATGACTCACCTGGACAACTAGATATAGACTTCTACTTCCACGTTGACGATCCCTTCGTATGGAGATCTGGATCGCAAATTTATGAAAGGCCTAGAGCAAGTGAGGTTCTATACGTGTTAATGGTTGTTGGAGATCAACCATATTTCGTAGGCTTACAACTAGTGGAGTTTCAAGCCTCTCCGGGACGTAACTTGGCTGGGCTCTACGTAGCCTATGGTGGTTCCCGCCTCGGCGATATAGAACTATATAGTGTTCCTAATGCTACGACCCAGTTTATAGGGCCATCTGCAGCCTTACAAGCCTTCGAGACTGACGATTATGTCCGTGCTCAACTAACTCTTCTTACAAGTAGGAGATTCGGAAATATTCTGCTTTATTCAATCGGAGATAAGCTCTACTATTTTATCCCCGTCTATATAGAGGCTGAGATTGCGAATGCTGTGATAACGAAGATGGCTTTTGTAGGAGTAATCGATGCGGCCACTGGTACAAACGTCACCGTTGGCATTGATGTTGCACATGCATATTATGCTCTTACTGGAGGATTAGTAGAGATAGGAGCTAAGGAAAGGCTCAAAAAAGTTTTAAGCATATTCTCCGAAAATGGGCTGAAGCTGATTAAGCCCGCGAAGATTAGAGGTGACGTTTGGATAATGGTCAATAACGTTACATACTTGACGGAGGACGATTGGAAACTTGTGGAATCTGCAGTGAAAGAGTTCATTCAAGTATATGCTAAAAACTGTAGCGAAGTGTATCAGTGGAGCGAAGAGGATGGGCAAGTGAATATTGGAGTTTTCACGTCAGAGAGGGGAATAGTTAAGCTATACTACATCTCCATTAAGTATGCATAAGCGGTATGCATCTTTCCTCATCGATAAATGGTTTCTCTTGTTTAATCGTGAAGGTTTTCTAGAAGGAAAAATGTAAATCTTTGGTATGCAAATTTGATAGATGGGGAAAGGAGAGAATGGAGATTATCGTTCAAAAAAATGTTTCTACACCTTCAACCAGAAAAATTTTCGCTCAATTATCGACTGAAACATTAACCTTAAAGGATATAATTCTCTCATTAAGAAGCATCATCGATGATGAAAAGAATGGATACTATAGACTTCCGCTCCTAACCGCTAGAGGAGAAGGACTTCAACGATTAGACTTCTACACATCACTGAGAAAGGAAAGAGCTGATAAAGCTATCATAATTTCCAATGGAAGAAAACACTCTATATATATGCTCGATTACGTCATGAAGGCGAGAAGAGTATATCACGACCCCATACTCTGCATAATCGGACCCGAAGCAGAATATATTGCAGAGCATACTCTGAAGAAACTCTCAAAAATTCTTTTGTCAAAGATTTACCGAGTTGAATTAAACTATAAAGCAATATCGGATTTCTCAAATCTTATGGGTTACGGAAAAAGAGAAGTAATCAAATATTTGTCTGAAATATTTAAGGAGGCGGATATGACCTTAAAGATGAGGCTTCTCAAAGAGAACTCTGAGGATGAAGAGCCCCGAACATATAAGCATAGGCTTTCAGAAGAACTCTTTAGGGAAATTGAGATGATGCCATCTTTTAGCAAGTCTCTAGATCTAAGGAACATAGTCTCCTTCGGAGCGACAATAATCTTAATGGTGCTTTTGTTAATAATACTAATGAGGATCTAGAAGTCTAAAAATCTTCAGATCTCCAAAGCGAATCAGCAGGTGATCAGAGATGAAGAAGAGCATGCAAATACTCGAAGATTTTGAGTTATGGTTAAGGACTAGGTTTACGAATGCTTTCTGGTTTAAGGGACATAAGTTCGAAAAGGCTGAGGGTGAAGGTGTAATGATTGATGGAGGCTATTTCACGGAGGAAGAGGCTAAACAAGTATTTAAGATGCTCAATTCGAAAAATCTATTCATAAGACTGAATGCTACTCTGATGATTTGGGAAAGAAATAGCTTCCTACTGAAGATCCTCATAGCTCTGTCAATAATAGTACTGATACTTATATACATAAGAATTAGAAAGTAATCTAGAATCGAGGCTTATCTTTATCGCTTAGGAGATCTCACTCTAAAATCTTCCTTCACAACATTAAGAACAACGTTTGTAACTGTTCTTTTCACATAGGGTATGGCAAGGAGTTTTTTAACGAATGTATTTAGACCAAATATGTCCTTAAACCGCGCGATAACTGCTATGTCGAAGTCTCCGGTGATATCATAAACCGAGACTACATGTTTCATTTTTGCAGCTTCTTTTTCAACATCTACTAGATGTTTTCCCTCAGCTTGGATGAGTATTATGGCTGTTAGGCCATATCCGATCTTTATGGGATTCACGATCGCCGTATAACCCTTTATGATTCCTTTTTCCTCCAAGCTTTTTATACGATTACATACTGTTCCAACGGATATTCCAAGTTCTTTAGCCATTTTGTTAAAGCTTAGCCGAGAATCCTCTTGGAGAAGGCTTATTATTTGAAGATCGATCTCATCGATTTTTTCGGATGATTCGCTTTCCAGATCGATCCCTCCGTCTGCACATTCTTTCA
>PIYH01000012.1:23727-27327 GCA_003601695.1 Candidatus Bathyarchaeota archaeon | reverse complement strand
TTATAAGGATAATAAAGAGACATATTGGAGGAGGCATAACAGCTGAGGAAGCCGTTAAATTAGGATGGCCTGTTGAAGATTATCTACCAGAGACTATAGAGGAGAAGATCGTGACTTATGCTGACAAACTTATAGAAGGAGAGAGAGTTGTTCCCATAGAGAAGACAATAAGAGAATTTAGCAGAAAACTCGGGATGAATCATCCATCCATAAAAAGAATAATAGATTTGCACAAAGAAATAACAAAGATCTGCGGAGTTAACATAGAATCGCTTATGGAAAAGAAATTAACACTCGAATAGGCTGCTTAATTCTCACTTCATCTCGTATTCTTCGCCAGGACTTAGGAGTATAACCTTTATGTCGGATGATTCCTCAACCTTCCTCTTGAAGACCTTAGGGTCGCTATCCCATCGATGCATAGGAATAACTGCTTCGGGTTTTATGGTTAAGGCCGCCTCAGCCGCCTCTAAGTTATCCATGGTGTACGTTCCCCCGCTTGGAAGTAACGCTAACGAGATATTCTTCAGATCCTTCATCTCCGGAATGAAGTCAGTATCTCCAGCATGATATATTCTCTTGTCTTTAACAGTTATTATATAGCCGTTTCCAAATCCCCTTGGATGAAACGGATTTCCAGGAGACCTAAATCGCTTATAGTTGTAGGCGTGAACAGCCTCAACGGCTACGTCATTCACCTCAATCTTTTCTCCAGGCTTAATGGCCTTAACATTGCCTCTAAGCTTTGAGACACATTCAGGTGGACAGATGATCACGGTATCTTCTTTTGTCACCCTCTTAATCTTAGAAGTGTCACAGTGATCAAAGTGCGAGTGTGTAATAAGTACGAGATCCGCTTTCTCCGCGTACTCTCCCTGATACGGGTCTATGTAAATATTTTTGCCATCAGCCTTTATTTGGAAGCTCGCATGTCCAAGCCACTTTACAATTACGCTCATAAAGCCACCTCCAACTATCCTATTTCGTTTTTCGGTTTATCTATTTTTCCGCGGGAGAGCATTAAAGATATGCACAAAACTTTTCAGAATGGTAGAAAACTGAAGTTGAAGAACGTCTCCAGAGAGATGTTTATGGCGAATAGGATTAGCACCGCGCCTAGAATTACGAGAAGAAGCCCATATCCCTTAGACTTCAGTATCTTCACGCTGCCCTCCCCGGCTAGTCCCATTAGAGATAACCAAAAATAATCCATCCATATATGAGCAACATACATTAACAGCAGAAATGAGAAGCCCATATCAGCTGAAGCTCTTATCAATGAAAGCCCCACAGACAACCACCACAGCAGAAAATAAGGGTTAAGCCCCGTCAAGGCCACACCTACAAGTATAGGATTGAACATATACTTTTCATCCCTTTCGATGCGGATGCTTTCAGATCTTATGATGCTGACGCCCTCTTTTACGGTCATGTATGAAAAGAAGAGGATGAAGAATGATATCGCAAATGTCAAGGCATAACTCACAATGAGATTCTTCAATAGAAACTCTATAGTAGAATAAAGTGAGGCTATTATTATGACGTATGGAAACTCGAAGAGCATGTGACCGAATGCTATTAGAAAACCGCCCTTAGCACGTCTCTTAGCGCCCATAGCTATTGCTGATGCCGTCAACGGTCCTGGAGAAAGAACCCCCGAGACTGATATCGCAATCGTTGAGACAACTAAGCTCAGCGGATCCATAACATGAATATTCTCCGCTTAGATTTTAAAATCTTTAAGGCTTTTCTAGACGCTTAAGAATAACAAACAAAATCTTAAAATACCAGAAGACCCCCTCTCCACCAAAAAATACTCAGGGACCCGTGAAGCCACAGTTTGGACATCTATACTGGCGGCCGAACTGTCTACACTTCTCACAACGCCATATAATTATCTGTCCGCAGTTTGGACATGGAAACTTAGTCGCGTTGGTGTCCGGTGGGATTATCCTATTACATGACGTACATACAGGCATTCTCAGCTTTCTAGATTCGCTCAATCCACACACCTAAGCAATCCTCTATGATACCTAAGCTGCTAATATATATACTTATCTCATTCATATCCATTGAGGAGAGAACATCACAGCCTTAAAAGTGGGATAAGCATCCTCAAGATTCTTCTCCTTCTAAGAAGCTCTAAGATGACACTGCTTTGGAAATCCATGTCTCCCTTATAGGATATTGTCTCGTGAAGCCCTTCCTTAATAATTAATTCGAAGCCCTTATCGATCATGTGATCAGATAATGCGTTAAGGATCCGTCTAGCCCAAAGCATATACTTGAACTCTCTACCGAGCTCTCTCCTCCAAGACTCTTCATATAATCTTAGAAAATTCTCATCGAACTTTCTTAAATTTACGGCTTCAGCCGCAATTTTGCCAGCGATCGTCCCGCAGAGCCCGCCTAAAATAACGCCACCTCCCGTTGTAGGCTTAACTTGCCCCGCGGCGTCACCGACAATAAGCAGACGATTAACAAAAGTCTTTTCAATTGGTCCTGAAGTAACTATTATTCCTGAACGGGACGTGAGAAGCTTATACTCTTCCCCCTTAAAACGTCTCTCCACGAATCTTCGCAGGAGCTCCTTTGGATTAGCCTTTCTACAGGCCAGCCCAACCCTCGCTGAGTTGCTACTCAAGGGAATAACCCAAGCGAAGAAGCCGGGTGCAACTTTACTTCCAACATGTACCTCAACATAGTTCGGATTTACATCTACTCCGTAAAGGTCCATCTGGAATCCTGGAAGAAGATGTGAGGGATTCATAGGTTTCAAACCAGATGCCTTCACAATTCTTGATGATACGCCTTCAGCGTCAATTATCATGGATGCCTTGAGGATTTCATTCTCAGACTTGACAACGACATAGTTCTTTTCTAATCGTATGCCTAGAACTCTATTATTCAATTTTATCTCCGCCCCTAACCTAATAGCTTGAGACGCGAGGTGCTTATCAAAGATCGAACGATCAACGACGCATGCAACTGGACTTTGCCTTTCAACTTTGAATGATAGCCCGGAAGGAGAGTAGAAGAATGCGCCTTGAATCATGTTCTGCACGTAAGGTCCATCCGTAGATATATTCAGCCTCTCCAGACCTTTCAGGCTTAATAACCCAGCACAGTGACATGGAACCCCTATTTCGGAGTCTTCCTCAACAACTAGGACATCCATTCCTCTTCTGGCGGCTTCTTTTGCTACGATGAGTCCTGATGGACCAGCTCCGACGACAAGTATTTGTCTCTCTTCAAAGGACAAGGTAACTTCCTCTCTTTTTCGGTGACAATATTCTTTAGATACGCCCTAAACTTTAATGTTTAATGAGCATTTAAGTTTAGGCTTGTGAGACATAGTCTTTAAATACTTGTAGTTCTTTTTACTGCGAATTAAGGAGGAGAAAAGTTGGCTAGGGTTCTAGTATCACTGAAGATCTTTCCTTCAGACGTAACAATTGATTTGGAAGATTTGAAAAAGAGAGTTGAGAGCTGCCTTCCAAACTTTGCATCCATATATAAATTTGAGGAGGAACCTATAGCATTCGGGCTTGTAGCAATAATAGCTCATATACTACTCCCCGAAGACAAAGCAGGGGGGCT
>PIYH01000012.1:4481-23717 GCA_003601695.1 Candidatus Bathyarchaeota archaeon | reverse complement strand
TCGAAGAGGCGCTTAAGAAAGTGGATGGAATAGGCAATCTCCAGACATTAACTATTAGAAGGGTATAACTGTTCACTATGTTTATATATTCTCCCTAATTCTTTTTTGGTATAGAAGCTATCCTATTAATGGCGGTGAGCTGAATGGTTGAGGTCCAGCTTAGAGTAGGTGACGCTAAACAGAGAGACGTAGCCAGAGGCATAGCTAGGATAGATCAGCGTGCAATGGAGAGACTCCAAGTTTCAGCTGGCGACGTAATTGAGATCATTGGGAAAAGGAGAACCTCCGCAATTGCTTGGCCAGCTTATTCTGAAGATCAAGGTAGAGGAATAATTCGGATTGATGGATTTACGCGTAAAAACGCTGGCGTCTCGATAAACGAGTACGTTATCGTTAGGCGAGCGGAGGTTAAAGATGCAATAAGCATAGTTCTCGCCCCCATAGATATGCGCCTAAACGTCGATGAAGACTTCACAAACTTTGTCAAGAATAGACTTATGGAGAGAACATTCGTCGAGGGAGACACCACCCTAGTTATGATGCTTGGACATCCCGTTCAGTTCACCGTCATGAAAACTAGACCTCGTGGAATCGTCCGATTGACTTATGATACGAAGCTTCAAATATTATCTGAACCTGCTCCCGAAGCCAGGGGAGTTCCCCGAACCACCTATGAGGATATTGGAGGGCTGAAAGAGGAGATTCAACGCCTAAGAGAGATGGTAGAATTACCAATGAGGCATCCTGAGATCTTCCAGAGGCTAGGTATAGATCCGCCTAAGGGAGTTCTTCTCCACGGACCTCCCGGATGCGGAAAAACACTGCTGGCAAGAGCAGTTGCGAACGAGTCTGATGCCAATTTCTTCTCTATAAATGGACCTGAAATCATGAGTAAGTTCTATGGAGAGTCGGAAGCTAGACTTCGAGAGATCTTTCAGCAGGCTGAAAAGAACTCGCCAGCCATAATATTCATCGACGAGCTCGATGCGATAGCGCCTAAACGCGAAGAAGTTACAGGCGAGGTTGAGAGGAGAGTTGTAGCGCAGCTTCTAGCCTTGCTTGATGGCTTAACGGAAAGAGGAAACGTGATAGTTATAGGAGCAACTAATAGACCTAACGCCTTAGACCCGGCTCTCAGGAGACCCGGAAGATTCGATAGAGAGATAGAGATAGGAATACCGGATAAGCAGGGAAGATATGAGATTCTACAGATCCATACGAGGGGGATGCCTCTAGCTCCAGATGTCGACTTGAAGAAGCTAGCTGAGATGACGCATGGATACACAGGCGCCGATCTCGCGGCCCTCTGTCGTGAAACAGCGATGAAGGCTCTGCGCCGATACCTGCCAGAGATAGATCTTGAGCAGGAGAGAATTCCGCCAAGCGTCTTGGAGAAGATGGAGGTGAAGATGGAAGACTTCATAAATGCCTATAGAGAGATAACGCCTACAGCTATGAGGGAAGTAGCCATAGAGGTTCCAACGGTTCACTGGGACGATATTGGAGACCTTGAAGGAATAAAACAGGAATTAAAGGAGTCAGTTGAATGGCCCCTCAAGAACCCGGAGGTTTTCAAGAGAATGGGCATCGCTCCGCCTAAGGGTATATTACTATTTGGGCCTCCCGGATGCGGAAAAACACTGCTGGCAAGAGCAGTTGCCACGGAAAGCGAAGCGAACTTCATAAGCATTAAGGGACCAGAAGTCTTCTCTAAATGGGTAGGCGAATCAGAAAGAGCCATACGTGAAGTCTTCAGAAAGGCGAGGATGTCAGCTCCAGCTATAGTATTCTTCGACGAGATTGATGCCCTAGTCCCCAGAAGGGGAGCTGGATATGCAGACAGCGGAGTTACTGAGAGAGTTATCAGCCAGCTATTGACAGAAATAGATGGCATAGAGTCCCTGCAGGAAGTAATCATTCTAGCGGCAACAAATAGACCTGACATATTGGATCCAGCTATCCTTAGGCCGGGGCGGTTAGACCGCATGATCTACGTTCCGGAGCCAGACGAAGAGGGCAGATATCAGATCTTCAAAATTCACACGAAGAATATGCCGCTTGCAGAAGATGTTGACCTTAGAGAGCTAGCCGGATTAACGAAGGGATACTCAGGAGCGGATATAGAGTCTGTTTGCAGGGAAGCCGCTATGATAGCTCTCCGTAGAGATATAAACTCGAAGGAAGTTAGGTTATCCGACTTTAAGGAGGCCTTAAAGAAGATAGGGCCAAGCATAACTCCAGACATGGATAACTGGTACCGCAACTTCATGAAGCAAGCTAGAAAGGCTCAGAAGCCAGCGCCTCTAGTGGCGTAGAAACGAGGGACGATATAGCTATGAGCACGTGGAAGATCTATCCAATCCACTTAACTATAATTGAGATACTTCAGAAGAAAGGCTCAATAACAGATGAAGAACTCTTAGAGATGCTGAAGGCCTTCTATAAGGAAATGGGTCCAGACGATTTGAACAAAAACTTGATGGCGATGGAGATCTCAGGATTGATTCACGTATCATCCTTAACTAAGGGAAAGAGGCTCATTGAGCTAAAAAGAGGCTTTCAACAAGATAGAAAATAAACTTAATTATTTCAGGATAGATTATGAAAACATTAAAGATCTGGATTAAGTCATCTCTCTTTGTTTTAGAATTATATAAATACTTATATGCTTAGCATATATTCACTAAATCGGGCATGCTAGAATACTCGTCATAACCAGCACATAGTAACAAGTGGAAAGATACTTTCAATAGTGAGAGGAAAATGACATTTCGCAGCTCGTTCTTCCGATTGTTTGGACGAAGAGAAAAAGAGATTCTTCATCTTCTCACGGAGCATATGGACTCCGTGTTTAAGGTAGTAGAAGAATTCAGAGCCTTCATATTATCTCTTATAAGTGGAGACATAGCCTTAAGCTCGCCGAGTACATTTGAAGCTAAAATAGAGTTAATATCAGTATATGAATCTCTAGCAGACGATCTATATCTTAAATCTCTGATAACCCTGTGTGAGGGAGCCTTCTTCTCCGGCCTACGCGAGGACTTTATAAGGTTACTGAACAGCATGGATGATATAGCGGACTACGCTAAGGATTCCTCTCAGATTCTAGCTCGAAGTAGACCTGATAAGGTATTAAGGGGATGCAACACTAGCGGAGAGATCTCATTTGATCTATTCTTAGATAAGGTTGTGAAGACGGTTGAGGTTTTAAGAAGCACCATCTATGATTTGGAGAGAAACTCCGCTGATGTTATTAAGAAATCCGTAAAGGTGAAGGAGCTGGAGGAGGAAGTTGACGATATAAAGTGGAAACTGCTGAGAGCAATCTTTTCCCACAAGATAGACTCGTTAACACTCCTAGAGCTCAAAGATTTTGTTCTCACAATTGATAGGATAGCTGATGCGGCAGCCCAGTCCTCGGAGATACTTATCACAATTGTGATGAAGGCGAGGGCTTAGATGCCGATCATCTTGCTCCTCCTATTCATTACTGGTTTATTCGTCAGCGCTATTTTAGGAGCAAATAATGCTTCAGCTTGCTTCGGAGCAAATATAGGCGCAGGATTTGTCAGATATAAAACGGCAGCCATCTTAGCTGCTCTAGGAGTCTTTTTGGGAGTAATCATTGAGGGAACGAAGCTTTCGAGAGCGGTATATCATGGAGTTCTAGGAGAGGTAAGCATGGAAGCCATGACGGTAATTATGGTAACCGCCATAATTATCATAGGAGTCGCAACCATTTTGCGTTTACCCCTCTCATTATCTGAAAGTCTAATAGGATCCGCCGTTGGAATAGGGATTGGAAGCCAAATAGATGTAAACTGGAGATTCACATTGATGGTATTCACATTTTGGGTAATAAATCCATTCTTTTCCGCTATTCTATCAGTAACAATCTATAGAGCCCTATCCTACATTACTCCACGCGTCAAAAATATCTTAACACTCAACTACATATACGGGAAAATAGCGTCAGCTCTCTCATTCTATGTCGCCTATGTCCTAGGCGCGAACACTCTGGGATTAATAAGCGGAATCTACGCTCCCTTCATACCTATAAGAGATATCAGCCCTCTGCTCTTCGGGTTGGCGGCGGCTTTCGGCATGTATTTCCTAAGCAGAAGAATAACAGAGTCCGTCGGGAGGGGAATAATCGGTTTAAGCCCTGTCACAGCGCTCGTCTCGCAGCTCAGCGGAGCAATAACCGTGCATCTCTTCACACAGTTTGGACTCCCACTATCGATCACTCAAGCTCAGATAGGAGGAATATTAGGAATAGGAATAGCGAAGAAAATTGTTTTCATGAATAAACGTAAATCTAGAAATATCATAGTGGGGTGGATCGTGGCGCCGTTGGCTGGAGCAACGATCTCATGGCTACTCTCTCACATGATCCAATCAAGCATTCTACTCTTCTAAGGAGACTTCAACCCTAACTCTATCCCCATCCCTCAGCCCTAAAACATCCCTCAGACACTTCGGAGCGATAACTTCTATAACAGAACTACTATAATGAGTCCTTAACGCCAGAATTACCGCTCCCTTTTCTTCTCCATTTATTCGAGCTGGAAAACACTTCACAGGCCCATATGTTCTGTCCGCATCGCTAAATCCATGAATCTCTATTCCGCTTCTAACCTCAAGCTCCCTCCGCATTTGGATATCATACTCTGAGGTTAACTTCAGATTCAGAGTTCCGGGATAAGGGTCGAAACCTAGCTTCTCGATAAACTGCCTTCTGTAAGGCCCGCGAGTAACATAATAGGCGCCTTCTCCAAGCCCGCTGAAGACTATTCCTTCAATAAGTATCGGTGATGACTTCTCCTCAAAGATAGAGTTTAGAGCGGCGCGTACTCTTCTCAACTGTTGATCTCCAAGATTGGTTATATGGATAAAACTTCCCTCACGCGTAGCAATTCGCCTTATCCAGCCTATATGCTCCAAGTTGATAAGATATCTTGAGAGAGTTTGCTGGGAAAGATTAAGCTTCTCAGCTAGAAACTTAGTTGAGAGTTTAACGGTTCTTTTCCGGGCGCCTAGTGCAGCTAGAACGTATAGCACAAAGAAGTAATTCTGCAACGTTCTCGTTATTTTTAGATTGCTCAATTCTTCAATCCTCCATTAAATTAAGCAGTAGCTAAATTTACATAGGCACCCGGATTCTTTAGCAACAATATCCATATATTACCTTATACTTCTTATCTATTTTTGTGGTAGTTATGGAAAACGTAAAGATCTATGAGAAACCAATGTTTCGTTCTTCGCAGATGATTATAGGAATGGACGGTTGGGTTAATGCTGGGAAAGTCTCAACCTTCTCAGTCAAGTATCTGGTGAATAAGCTTGAGGCAAAGAAGTTTGGTGAGATTCTTCAAGGAGAGTTCCATAATTACTCGATTCAGAGACCCCATGTTTCAATAAGAGAAGGACTGATACAATCTTACATTCCTCCCCAGAGCATATTTTATTATTGGAGAGGAAGGGAAGAAGATCTAAATCTCATACTGCTTTTAGGCGTTGAACCATATGTGAACTGGCCCAAGTATGTAGATACTCTTCTCAGAGTAGCTGAAGAAATGAATGTTAAGCGCATATACACAATAGGCGGATATCTCGCAAACGTTACTCCAGACAAAGAAACACTAATAAGCTCAACGACAAATAATGAAAAGTTACTCGACAAGTTAAAGAAGGTAGGTTCTGTACTAACTCAATACTCTGGCCCCACAAGCATATATAGCGAGATTATGTGGAGATGCAGAACTAAAGGGGTCGACGTGATAAGTCTCTGGAGCGCTGTTCCAGCATATATTGATGGAATATACCCGAAAGCTGCATATTATATACTCAAAAAGATAACCGTCCTAACTGGACTGAATATTGACTTAGCAGATCTGAAGAGGAAAGCTGAATCTTTCAAAATGGTCTTAGAGAGGAGAGCTGTAAAACAGTCTGAGCTCCGTAGACTTCTAAAGAATTTGGGAAAAAGAGAAAGAAAACCAACATATATATTGTAATCAGATGCGAAAAGAAAAGATAATTCGTGCGTATACATTCTTGAGAAACCGAGCATCGTAAACGTTTATATTATTCTCTCTCTATTTGAAAAGTACAAGACAACAAAAAAGGAATGAACACTTAGGAGATTGAAGATCAGTGGGTCATAGAAAAAAGCATGCCCCTAAAAGGGGATCTCTAGCCTATTTACCTAGGGGACGCGCCGCGCGCCCCATTGGAAGAATAAGGCACTGGCCCGAGGTCGATGATGGGCCAGTTTTACTCGGCTTCGCCGGGTACAAGGCAGGAATGACGCATACTATAATGGTTGAGGATAAACCTCGTTCCCCAATTTATGGACAGGAAGTTACGTATCCAGTTACAATAATTGATACTCCGCCCATGTTCATCTGCGCCGTGAGAGCCTACACTAAGGATGAGTATGGATTAAAGACCCTAACGGAGGCATGGGCTAAATCTCTACCTAAAGACTTTAAGAGGCTTAAAGGAGCACCGAAAGATCCAAACACTGAGGAAGCCTTAAAGAAGATTCAAGAAAACCTAAAGGAAGTAGCAGAATTTAGAGTCATAGCTGCAACTCAGCCTAGGATGGTTGGAGTGCCTAAGAAGAAACCTGACATTATGGAGATCAAGGTCGGTGGGGGATCAATAAAGGAGCAATTTGAATACGTCAAGAAGATTTTAGGCAAGACAGTCAGCGTTAAAGAAGTCTTTAAGGAAGGGCAGTTCGTAGACGTAGTCGCCATCACCAAGGGTAAGGGATGGCAGGGAGTAGTGAAGAGGTGGGGAGTAAAGATTCTAAGCCATAAAGCTAGGAAAACCAAGAGGGGAATCGCCGCTCTTGGAC
The DNA here is from genome assembly GCA_003601695.1 of Candidatus Bathyarchaeota archaeon. GTDB lineage: Archaea > Thermoproteota > Bathyarchaeia > Bathyarchaeales > DTEX01 > B63. The sequence continues at coordinate 16,852 of PIYH01000012.1, read as the reverse complement.
CTTGGAAACCGCCGAGAGTCCTGTACACTGTTCCCAGACCGGGGCAGATGGGTTATCATCAGAGAACCGAATTCAACAAGCGTATCTTAAAAATAGGAGAAAATGGAGAAGAGGTTACTCCTAAAGGCGGATTTCTAAGATATGGATCTGTAAGAAGCATGTACCTCATGCTTAAGGGAAGCATTCCAGGACCAGCTAAGCGCCTAATAAGATTGAGGTATCCAGTGCGTCCGCCCAAGGAAGTAGGCGAGGCTCCTCCGGAGATAACTTATATCTCACTAGAATCTCTACAAGGGGTCTGAACGAGGCGATGAATGAATGAGTAGATTCATCCCAATCTTTGACTTGGAGGGCAGGAAGACCGGAAGAATAAAACTTCCGAGCATCTTCAACTATAGCTTAAGACCAGACGTTATTAAAAGGGCAGTAGTCGCGATTCAATCCCATAGAATCCAGCCTCAAGGAAGAGATGTTATGGCCGGGAAGAGAACGACTGCCGAATCTTGGGGAGCAGGATACGGGATTGCTAGGGTTCCTAGAGTGAAAGATTCAAGAAGAGCTGCCTTTGCCCCTGGAACAGTTGGAGGTAGAAGAACTCATCCCCCCGTTGTCGAGAAGAGAATAAGTAAGAAGATTCCGAAGAAGGAAAGACGTCTTGCATTATTCTCCGCTATAGCCGCGACGGGATCTAAGGAGATAGTGTCTAGGAGAGGACATGTGATCGATGAAGTTCCAGCGCTACCTCTGGTAGTGACTGATGATCTTCAAAACCTTAAGAGAACTCAAGACGTTACGGAGGCATTTATTAAGTTAGGTCTATGGCCCGATATTTCCCGAGTAAAGGAGAGCATAAAGATTCGGGCTGGAAAAGGGAAGATGCGTGGAAGAAGAAAGAAGATGAGGATAGGCCCATTAATAGTTATATCTGAAGATGGAGGCATAATTAAGGCTGCTAGGAACCTTCCCGGAGTCGATGTATCCTTCGTTAAGGATCTGAATCCCGAGATACTTGCTCCAGGAACTCATCCGGGAAGACTAACCGTCTGGACTAAGTCCAGCATCGAGGAGCTTAGGAAATGGGATGGAGGGAGCGGACATGAAGCCACATGAGATCATCTTATATCCTCTAATGACTGAGGCTTCTAGTCGCCTCCTCGAAAAGGAAAATAAGCTCGTCTTCATCACGAATATAAAGGCGACCAAGAAGGATATAAAGAGAGCGATAGAGGAACTTTATAATGTCAAGGTCAGCAAGGTTAATACAGTTATCGTCAGTAAAGGTAAGAAGAAAGCATTTGTTCGACTTGAACCAGAATACAGCGCAACGGATGTTGCGATCAAGCTAGGAATACTATAGTCTTAGGAGGTTGAAGAATTGGGTAAAAGAATACGTGTCCAGAGGCGTGGAAGAGGTTCACCGACTTGGCGCGCCTCAACGCATAAAAGAGTCGCGCCTTCGAAATATCCGAACGTATCTAAGGAGATCTTAGGTGGTGTTATGACGGGGCGCGTTAAGCAGATTATGCATGATCCTGGCAGGGGAGCTCCTCTAGCGTGCATAGGTCTTGAGAGCGGAGAGAGATTCTATTCAGTTGCTCCTGAAGGAATCTATGAGGGAAAAACGCTGAAGATTGGAGGCAAAGCTGATGTTAAGGTGGGGAATATTCTTCCAGTCGGAGAGATTCCGGAGGGAACAATGATATGTAATATTGAGCTCTCTCCGGGAGACGGCGGCAAGATGGTTCGTTCCTCCGGAACATACGCGACGGTTGTCTCACACACTCCAGAAGGAACATTAATTAAGCTTCCGTCTGGAAAGACAAAATATGTGAATGATCTCTGCTTGGCAACTATAGGAGTTGTCTCGGCAGCTGGTCGGACTGAAAAGCCGTTCCTAAAGGCTGGGGCGAAGTATCACTGGATAAAAGCGAAAGGACACAAGTATCCTAGAACACGCGGAAGAGCTATGATAGCTGCTGTTCATCCATTTGGAAGCGGCCGAAGAGGAGGACGTAAAGTCACATTGGCCTCCCGGAATGCTCCTCCCGGCGGGAAGGTTGGGCTGATAGCGGCTAGGAGAACTGGAAAAAAGAAGTAGATCATGAGTAAGATTTAAAAGACGCCATTCTTCAAAAGATGCTGGCGATCATTATGCCTAGAAAATTTCGATATCGCGGATACACGGATGAGGAGCTGAAGAACCTCTCGATGGATGAGTTTATAGAGCTCCTCCCATCCCGTCAACGCAGAAGCTTACTTAGGGGGCTCACCATCGAACAGCGGAAGCTCCTAGAGAAGATACGGATCGCAAAGGAGATCTCAAAGAATGGCGGACAAGTGAAGCCCATAAAAACGCATGCAAGAGACATGATCATTCTGCCTGAAATGATCGGCATGACAATTTATGTACATAACGGAAAAGAATTCATCCCAGTAAATATAAAGCCTGAGATGATCGGACGCTACCTAGGAGAGTTCGCCATAACGAACAAGCCGGTGAAGCATGGAACACCCGGTATAGGCGCCAGCAGAAGTAGCATGTACGTCCCACTTAAGTAATATTCTTCCGTCTTTGATGAGAAAGGTTACATACGTTCTGGAGCTTCTATGCCAAGTAGGCTTAGGGCGTTATGAAGCGTTATTCGAACAGCGTCAACAAGCATTATTCTCGCCGCGCTTAGCTCTAGAGGCTTAGCTTTCATCACAGGGAAGGAAGCATAGAACGTGTTAAACTTATCCGCTAAAGAATTAGCGTAGTCAGCTATAAGATGAGGCTTAAGGTTCTCAACTGCATCCACAAAGATCTCTGGAAACCTCGAGATCATTATGATGAGGTCACGTTCAATCCGTTCCTTCAAAAGCCCAGGATCCCCATTAACGGTTACATTCGCCTTTCTCAATATGCTGCAAGCCCTAGCATGTGAATACTGAATGTAAGGCGCGCTGTTCCTCTCGAAATTGAGAACCTTATCCCAAGTGAAGATAACTGGCTTAAGTGGATCAGTCTCAACGAGTGCATACTTAACCGCTCCGATCCCAACAATCTCAGATATTCTCTTCTTGAGCCCCTCATCAAGGCTTGGAGAACGCTTTGAAACTTCATCATACGCCATAGCAACAGCTTCATCTAGAAGCTCATCGAAGGTTACGTATTGTCCCATGCGACCCGACATCTTCTTTCCAGGGAGACGTACATGATTATATGCGAAATGAATCAGCTTCTTAGCTTCATCCACATATCCCAATGCGCAGAGCGCCAGCTTCAGATGGAGCTGCGCTAGCTTCTGTTCCATACCGATCACATTTATCACTCGATCGGCTCTCTTAAACTTCCATATACTGTACGCGATGTCTCTTGTCGTGTATAGGGATGTCCCATCTGCCCTTATTAATGTCAATGATGGAATCTCTTGACCATCCCTAACGCCGAAGACCTCTTTCAACCCTAAAAATTCAGCAATCTTCTCCGCGTCTAGCTCTAGAACTCCGTTCCTTTCAAATGTGAAACTAGTATTTCTCAACGCCTTAATACATCTGTCAACATCTCCGTTCCAGACGAATATGCTTTCCCAGTCCCAAGAGTCTATTGATATGCCGCATCTTGAAAGAGTCTGTTTAAATCCCTCTATGCAGACTTCTGAGATTCCTCGAATAAGACTCTTCACCTCTTCATCTCCCATTTCATATCTTCGAAGCATATCGTCAACTTTGAACTCTGGATCCTCAACTTTACTGAATCCCTCCAGAATCTTATCGAATAGATCCGGAAATCTCTCTTTGAGATTAGCTGCTACTGATATCCAGCCATCCTGCTTCCTTTGAAGCATCTGAAGATCTTCAACTCGATTGAAATGTTTACGCGCTTCAGCAATCGCTTTCTTTAGCCTATGAATCTCTAACATGCAGCTAGTTATCGAATAGACCGCGCCGATATAATGGTCAGGCTTACCCTCAGGCTTTAATCCTCCGAGGAGCTTACATCCATACGCTGTGACAGCTGATTGGCGACCGACATCATCGATATAGAAGTGCCGCGTTACCTTGTGACCCCTAGCTTCAAGCATCCGGGCTAGGGAATCCCCAAGCACCGAGTTCCTCGCATGCCCTATATGCATCGGATGAATAGGATTCGCGCTTGTATGCTCAACTATTATTCTTTCAGGCTTCTCAACCCTCACATATCCATATTCGAAGTTTAAGGTCTTGACTGAACAGAGCGTAAGAGATGCAAGCTTAGGTAGGTCTACAAAGAAGTTTATATAGCCCGGTTTTTCAGCTCGAACGGTCTTAATAAGCGGGAAAAGATCCGCCTTAACTTCTGCTTTCCCCTCTAGCTGATACGCGATATCAAGAGGCTTTCTGTGAATCCTCTTCGCTAAGTCAAAACATATAGATGAACTTAGCTCTCCAAACTTGGAAGATGGGGGAATATCTAATGCTGGAGGCTGAAGATTTAAGCTAGGGAAGGATTCCTTCAAGGTTTCAGAGAGCAATCTCATGCATTGATTTCTGAAGTCTCCAAAGGGATTCACTGACATTTCTGACAAGACCATCACGCATCTTCGAGAAGGATTCCCAGCAATTTATAAGTTACGCTCACCCCAGAGTCTAAGCCTCCTTACATTTAAGAATGAAACCTTTAATTTTGCATGTCAGCCTGGACATGTAGGGAGAGCATAAAAACAGGAATGCCATTCTTGAAGCTTAATTTCCTAAGCAAGATGAGGAGGCTTCTGAGAGCCTTTGAGGAGGAGGCTTAGAAAGGTAAGGTGGAAGTACCTTTTTAGGCTGATAGATGAATCTGCATTTTCATGGATGAAGAATCTTAAAACATAGAGAGGAGATTCAACATACCTGAAAATCTAGCTCGTCGAAGAAGTATTTCACGTTCATTATATCTCGTATTCGAGTAAGAGGTCGATAAGTTTCTTCTGATTAACTTCGGCTCCAGCCCTCCACCCCAAGTACAGCTGCTCATTCTCGTCCTCCATAAGGTAGCCCATCCTTAAGTAGCGTGATAGATTCATCTCAACCCTCCATTCAGGAATCTTCATCTTCAGTAAGGATTCAACATCCTTTCTGGGAGCCTTTCCGCCCTTAGATATTATATATGCCAGTGAGACTGCTAGGCCGGCGAGGTCGTCGATCCGCCATCCCATGAACTTCATATCTTCAAGGCCGAGCTCCTCCCTAAGTGTTATGTAGAACCTAGCCTTGTCGAGCTGATCGATTGTGGGGTTCTCTGGGGAAGACTCACCCTCAAACACAGTCTTCACAGTTAAGCCTATACTTCTAAGATATTCATCTAGAAGCGCGATTACCTTCGGATAGTCAGATCCCAGCTTTTTCCTCAGCTCCCACCCTTTAACCCCCGGCTCCATATGCCTTCTATAAAAGATTAGCTGCGCTGCCTTCTTCAGCATAGTTGCGTATCTTCTCTTTCGCCCTATTCTCCTTGACGCTTTCGCCACTCCCTCCACCTCTCGTAATCCACTGATATTGGAAAGGAAACGGGCTGACTGCTGGTCTTCAGGAAGGGTTTCTCATTAGGCTTTATGAAGATCTTTTCCTCTAAAGGCTGAATCTCTAAAGATGCGTAGCCATATGTCACTAGGAAGCTTGTAAGATAGGCTCGTTCAATGGTCTCTTCATAGCTATCAGCCCCTATGAAATCCCAGTAATCAATTTTTCCCTCAGACCCGGCGTCTTCCTTCAGCTCCCTCCACATCTTTTCGATCTCTGAAAGAAAGGCTTCATCACGTAAGAAACCTTGCTTGACGAGCTCTTCACGTGTGGTTCTTTCAGTCATCACTTTAAGGAGCTCTTCCTCCTTCCACCTCTCGTTGAGAGGCGTAAGGGACTCCCAGTAATCCATCGCCATCCTTAAGCTACCAATCGTTACTTGCTCAAGCTCAACTATCGGATGCCAGGTCTTGAGGAAGATCTCCGTGAGATCTCGCGTCGACAATCTGCGGAGCTTCTCTTCTATTAGGAATGGATCTCTATATAGGGATGTAGCTCGCCGCTTCACCCATTCACTTTGCATCTTAATTATTGAAGCTATCTGATTAAGTGCCTCAGCATCTAGGGAGAGATCTTCTGGATCCTCCAATCTTGGAAAATATAACCTTATAACTGCTATGAGATCGTCAACATTCACTGTGAATGGGTTTAGCCCCTTATTCTCAACGGCCCGACAGAGCTCGATTATTCTCCGGAGCTCTTCTCTGACCATCCTTCGGGAATGCTTACCGCTCATCAAGCAACCTCCATAACGATTGATGTCCCCCCAATGTTCTGTACAGTTATCATGTGAATCCCTTTGCCTTCAAAGTACGTCTGGTTCGGCGTGATCGCTAAGTACTGAGCACCGCCATCCTTAACAGCTGAGATAAGCAAGTTCGCAATGATCTCTCTGTTTCTAGGATCCATATGAACGTCATATTCGTCTATTGCCCTGAACGGGGACTTAATATGTTGCTGCAACGCAAGAAGAAAAGCCATAACAGATGTACTTCGCTCTCCACCGCTCTGCGAATAAATATTCAATGGAACGGGCTTCGACCCTCTGAAGCCAACGTATATCTCGATTCCAGCTGATTCTATATCCTCATCATTGACCAGCCGTACATACCCCGCTCCATCTGCGTAGGAGAGGATCTTCTCATATTGAGAACTAACGCTTGAGAGTAGGTCTCGTATAAGCCTCCTCCAAGTAGCCATCCTCTGTTCAACCTCAGCGAGAGCCTTTTCACGGTTCTCAGCGGCCAGCCTAGCTTTTTCTTGAAGCTCTAAGTATAGCTTGGAATAGGACTCATACATGCGTTCCACATCGCCGGGTATATCTGCCATGGCTGCTATGCGTCCATCAACCATGTGAATCTCATCTAAGATCTCATCTGGGCTTCTGAGAACAGCTATCCTCGACCCCTTCTCTTCGGCTCTGCTTGTGGCTTCGGCTATTCTTCCCTCTAAAGATTTAATCTTCCTTTCCATCTCGCGGATCTCAGATTTAATTTCACCACTACGGTACTCGAGTATCGCCAAGTTTATTCTCTCATTCAGAATTCTTTCGTTCAGCTCCTCGATGTCGTCAGAGATCTTTTGCATTTTACTCTTTACATCGGAGAGCTCCTCTTCAAGAAGAGGGAGACTTCGACGAGACTGCTCTATAGCTTCACGCATCTTCACAATCTTAACATTTAGCTCTTCAAACCGCCTTTCCAGATTCTTCGCTACTAAAGCAATCTGTAACGTATGATCTGCATCTATCCTAGAATCTGGATAAGCGGCTCCTTCCCCAATTGAGCTTAGGCCTCCCATGAAGCTATCAACCATCCGTTGCCCATCCTCAACTAAGGATTGAACATCGCTAAGCATCTCCGCATTTTTAACATTAAATTCATGCTTAGCTTTCTCCCTTTCAAGAACAAGTCTTTCATCAAAGAGTTTCCGCCAAGAATCCTTTGCATTCTCAAGTTCGCGGCGTATCTTATTCACCTCGCCCTCAGAGAATCGCATCTTCTCCGATACTCTTTCAAGCTCGGATCTCCTTCTGTTAAGCTTCCTTTTCACCTCAGAAAATTCTTCTTCTATCCTCGCAACTTCAGCCCAAGCGAGCTCCCGCTCTAGAAATCTCCTCTTTATCAAGAGCTGCTTCTTCTGTTGAAAACGTTCATACTGCTCGCGCCAATAATTCAGTGTCTCCTCAGCTGATTCAAGCATCTTTTTAAGCGAGTCTTCCTGACTTAAGATTCTTCTCAGTTTGCTCCTCGCTTCTAAAACGTTTTTACGGTAGGATTCAAGCCCAGCGGCCGCCTCGACGAGCTTGAGCTTTTCTTGAGGGGGAAGAATAACAAACTGCTCAGCCATGTCTTGATGCATGATAATGAGCATATTATCTGGATCAACCTTAAAGCGTGAGAGAAGACGGATAACTTCCGCCTTTGTCGCGTGGACATTATCAATCTCAAACCAGTACTTCCCATCTCTTCTTAAAACACGCGTCAAGTAGATATTATCTTTATTTATCCTGCGAACTGGTCTACGACCGCCTCTTCTAGAATTATCGAGAACGAGGGTTATCCTTCCAACATCTTTCCCTCGACGGATTAGATCGCTTAGCTTCTTTGATCTTTCAGTGTAAGACTGACCTAGGGCGACTGATATTCCGACGAGAATGGAACTTTTACCGGCGCCATTCGGTCCGCATATTATATTTATGCCTTGCTTAAGCGGTATCCTAGCATACTCGTAAGACATGAAGTTCTCCAATATTATCTCCTTTATCAGCATCGACCAAGCGGCCTCTTAAAGTCTCTTATGAGATTCTGTCTCCATTAGGGAACATTAAGCTAACTGGAAAAGATTGAATACGAAGCATCCAATAAATCTTCGGATTATCCCCCTGTCTGGCTTAGGATCATCTTTAGCTCCTCCTCTCCAATAACATTCATCTCGTAGAGTCTCTTAGCCACATCTGTCATTTTGAGGACTGAATGAAGCGTCACTCTATTCTTAGCAAGCCTTTCCCTTCCGCCTTCTTCCCTATCAAGCAGAACGAAAGCATCAGTGACAACTCCGCCTTCAGCCCTTATAGCTTTAGCCGCCCTCTCCAAGCTAAGCCCCGTGGTTACAAGATCGTCGATCAGCAGAACACGATCTCCGGGCATTAAGACGCCTTCAACCTTTCTTTCCCTTCCCCTCAGCCTTTTACTCTTTCTAACATAGATGAATGGCTTGCGAAGGTGAAAGGCAACCAGAACAGAGAAGGACATACCTGCAATCGGTATGCCTGAAACTCTATCAAATCTATCTTCCCCTAGCTTCCTCTTTATAGCCTCCACATAGATTTCCGAAATTTTATGGAATGCGTCTGGAAAACTCGGGATAACCCTCAAGTCAACATAGTATGGAGTTATCTTCCCGCTTGGAAGCTTGAATGTTCCAAATTCTAAAGCAGCCGTCTTCTTCAGTATCTGGCATATCTCTTCTTCGGCGACTTTCCAAAACTCCTTCTTCATCACAAATCAACAATAGGATTTACGTGATGATGCTTAAAAATGCGTATGTTAATACATCTTGTGCATATTGGTGTATTAAGGCTAATAAGACTTCAGCCTCCCTATCTTTAACGGTGAATATTACATGACGGAAGTAAGTTTTTGGAAGATGCATGGGTTGGGGAACGACTACGTTGTGATCGATAATATTGATGGAAAAATGGATGAGCGGAAGATGGGAGAGATCGCTAGGAAGGTTTGTAGGAGGAAATTTTCGGTTGGAGCTGATGGGCTCATACTTGTATGTAAATCGTCAACTGCAGATGTGAAGATGAGAATCTTCAATGCTGATGGAAGTGAGGCTGAAATGTGCGGGAATGGCATAAGATGCCTCGCAAAATACTGCTTTGAGAATAATATAGTTCGCAGAGCCGAGATGAAGATTGAAACACTTGCAGGAGTGAAGAAAGTGTGGCTGAAAATTAAGCGTGGACTCGTCGAATCTGTAACGGTCGATATGGGAATCCCCATCTTAGATAAGAGAATGATACCGATGAAGGGCAAGGGAAGATGCATAGAAGAAAAATTGAGAGTTAATGATAGAGAGTTCAGAATAACGGCGCTATCCATTGGAAATCCTCACTGCGTCATCTTTGTGAAGAATGTAGAAAGATTTCCAGTTGAGAAGTTTGGACCCAAAATCGAGAAGCATCCTCTCTTCCCGAATAGAACAAATGTTGAATTCGCTGAGGTTGTGGGAGACGGTGAGTTGAAAATTCGAGTTTGGGAAAGAGGGGTTGGAGAGACATTAGCATGCGGAACGGGAGCATGTGCCTCCGTCGTAGCCGCAAATCTAACGGGTAGGGTAAGCGGCGGATGCATTGTTCACCTACTCGGCGGAGATCTAAAAATAGAATATAAAGAAAAACGGATACTCATGTGTGGGACAGCAGAGAAGGCATTTGAAGGCGTAATTATCTTGTAATGGCGATGTAAGAATGTTACAACATAGGATTTATAACTGGAGATTATGTGGCCTAATCTAAGAAGAGAAGGGCGAATATATCAGTCGACCTAAAGGGTGAGTGTAGGCTGAGGTTAGGAAGATAACAGGCTGGATAAGTAACTATAGATATGCGAGAAGATAATATTCTTCGCATGGCTCTTTCCGGGGCTATCTTACCTATCCTCTTCAATAATCTTCATTCCTAAAAGAGCAGCTAAGTCCTTTACACATCTTCTCCAATCTCCATAGAATGTTACTCTATGCCACCCGAAGTCCACTTTCATATTCCAGTTTTCAAGGATCTTCTGAACATTAACCTCAACCGCAAGCTTTGTGCGGCATGCTTTATCTTCCTCGACGTTGGCAACGGTCCTACCTTGATGGATACATAGTGCTTTCTCCTTTGTATTTATCTTTGTGGTCGTTACTATTTCGCCTAAAGGCATTAGGGATTGAACGGAGGCGCCCTTCCGATCCTCCGAATGTGAACGAATTATATATGGGTTGCTCAGTCCGTTTGGACCATAAACCTTGTTTGTAGCTACGCAATGAGCATAAATGATCTGGTTAGTTGCAGTATCAATCACAGGATCCGAAACATATCCAGGTCTGCCCGTTAGGTATCTCATCATCAGCTGCGTTATTGTCGAGTCTAAATCAGCTTCGCATACGCCTGTTGATCCTTCGTTGTTAAGCTGAAACAGAGCGAGACATGGATAAGCGGGAAGCTTACCCCCATAATAAAGATTTAAACAGTCTATCGTTACGGCATCCGCATTATTATCAGCCATAGCCTTCTTTAAAGCCAAGTACATTTTTGCAGACTTCACTATTTCCTCACGTGTAGGCTCCACAACTTTTAAGGACTCCTTTATCCACTTGTCAGCCCACTTCTCAGCCTCTTCCTCCTCGGCGTTCTCAAAGTATGAGTTTAGCTCTTCAGAAGACATACGAACAACTTGAATGCCAAAAGTCTCTTTAATCTTTTCTGAGATCTTAGTTACGTTTCTATCTGTAATGTCAAGTATTATAGAATTCTTAAGCGATTTTATGACTCTGAAGAGACTGATGGCTTCAACAACATCCTTAAAATTAGATGATGCCACCCCAATAATCGGATAGCTCCTTCTTTTAGCATAAGAGAAGGCTCTTAGGAAGCCTCCTGAACCACCGTATAAGTCATCTACTAGAATAGTCGGATAACCCATCTCAATTACTGCTTCAGCTACACCAGTCCACATACCACCTATCATGTAAACGACTATTCCATCAAAGTTCTTCTCTTTCCAGTCAACTTGTTTAACTTCCTCTATAGAGGAGAAGAGATATTTTGTAAATTCGATGTCAAGGAGACTTTCGTTCAGCTTTCTCATTATTTCTTTAGCTTTACCTTCATAATCAAAATTTATGTATGGCCATGAAGGCACATTGGGCTTGTCACAGGTAAAGACAACAGCAACTCTTACTAATTCTTTTTTATCTAATCCATCCAAATCTTTAATCTCCATACTGTTTTAATATTTAAGTTTCCATTTTTCATTGCATATTAATGTATAATTTCTTTTCTTTAGGTTTTAATGTTTTAAGCCTTTTAATTATGGCTTAAGGTATATTCTGCAGATCCTCGATCAAAAATAGTTGTCGTAACTTTCGGAGAGTTCTGCATGAAGAAAACATCTACCAACATTCATAACCTTATAGGCAGAATATCTAGAAAAGAGCGGAAAGAATTCAAAGTTCCCAAAAGAAAGAAACGATTATAAGAAACTAATTAAACCGAAAAAGTATTCGAATAATCTAGTAGCTGGAGGATGCTTCAAATATCTTTTATTAGGACATTATCTCCTATGAGAGACTTCTCCATTATCTCCGGCGAGAACATGTTCCGTTCCGCCGTGTTTTCCGACACCTTATAAATGCAATCTCAGTCCAACAATCTTTAAATCTAATCCTTCATCATTTAAAAAGAAACGACCGGAGGACTAATCGTGAAGATCTATGCGATAGTTAGAAGAAAGAGGAAAGTAAGGAAGGGTAAAGGCTTTAGCAGAGAAGAACTGAGATCAGCTAATTTAAGCGTGAAAGAAGCTCGGAATCTCGGAATCTCCGTTGATGAGCGGAGATCCACCATGCATGAGGAGAATGTGAAAACACTTAGGGCATTTATATCTGAAATTCAACGTACTAGAATCAGGACTGAGAAGGTGAAAGTAGCTCCGCCCGCTAAGAGGAAAACTTTAGAGGCTGTCATATCAGAACTAACGCAGGTTAAGGGAATAGGGCAAAGGAGAGCTCAGCAATTGGTAAATATAGGAATAAACTCGGTTGAGAAGCTCTCCAAGATGAAACAGAAGGAACTCTCA
>PIYH01000012.1:0-4464 GCA_003601695.1 Candidatus Bathyarchaeota archaeon | reverse complement strand
ATTTCAGAGAAAACGGCGGCCAGATGGATTTCCGATGCTAAGAGGATTATAAGTAGCATGAAGAAATAACGGAGCAAGATGGTTGAAAAAACTTTTTGGAATTATCTGAGCCATGAAGGGATCTCTTGACCTCTTAGGAGATCCTCTAAGTGCTCTCTACGCCTCACTAGCGCGTATTCTCCATCCTTAACCAGAACCTCTCCACATCTAGGTCTAGAGTTATAATTTGAGCTCATTGAGAAACCGTAGGCGCCAGCATTCAGAATTGCGAGAAGATCTCCTTCACTTATCTTTGGGAGCTTCCTGCCCGTAGCAAGTAAGTCTCCTGACTCACACAAGGGGCCAGCTATATCATATACTTCTTCATCTTTGGATCTAAGCTTATTAGCAACTATTATTGGATGATATGATCCATACATCGCTGGCCTGATTAGGGTGTTGAATCCAGCGTCGACGCCCACAAATTTTTTGAATGGAGTAGTCTTAACCGTGTTCACGAGGGTTAATAGAATCCCAGCATCACAGATGATGTAGCGTCCCGGCTCTATGCAGAACCACGGCTCGCCGAGGTCATACTCGTTTATCCTTTCAACATATAATTTTATAAGATTCTCTGCGTAGAGGTCTATATCTAACGGTTTCTCCCCAGGTTTATATGGAACACCTATTCCGCCTCCTAGATCTACGAAGTCAAACTTTACATCTAGCTCTTCACGGATATGATAGGCTATATTCAGCAGCTTTTCAGCTGCGAGGAGAAATGGTTCGATAGTCAATATGCCGGAGCCTATGTGCATCTGCATCCCAAATCTCTTCACACCAGCATTCTTAGCATATCTATATGCCTTGACAACATCAGCATCCCATATTCCGAACTTTGAGTTCCTCCCAGCCGTGATGCAGTGCTCGTGATGTCCAGCTCCAATCTCAGGATTAACTCTTACAGAGAGAACTTCTGGCACGTGAATCTTTAAGAGCCTTCTCAGCTGTGAGAGTGAGTCAATGTTTATTGTGACTCCAGAATCAACTAGATAGCGTAGCTCATCGTTGCGTACGCTTGTCCCGGTGAATAGTATTCTATCCGAAGTAAAGCCAGCCTTCAACGCTAGAAAGACTTCTCCAGGGCTTACGGCGTCTAAATATGAACCTTCGCTCTCAAGTATCTTTAAGACGGAAAGTCCCGTATTCGCTTTCGCGGAATAGTAGATTCTAACCTTCTCGTAACGCCTCCTTAATGCTTCATAGAGACGGCGATAGTTCTCCCGTATTCTCCTCTCAGCCAAAACATAGAGCGGAGTGTCAAACTTATCCACTAGCTCTAGTGATGAGACGCCGTCTATGTAGAGAACGCCATCTCTATCTTCCAGGTATGGATTTAAAGAGAATTTAAGAGGCATAAAAATGGATACCTTCCTCCTAGAGGATTCCCTTCTTAACCATGAGCTCAGCGCTTAATACGCCGGCTCCAGCGGCTCCTCGGATGGTGTTGTGTCCCAAGCAGAGATACTTGATCGTCATTATCGAATCCTCACGTATACGTCCAACCACTACACTCATACCCCGACCCGCATTCCTGTCTAGGCGAGGCTGAGGCCTATCCTTCTCTTCCCTTACAATTATCGGTTTCTCGGGAGCCGTTGGGAGCTTAAGTCTCTGAGGCTCTCCAGAGAATTCCCTGAAGGCCTTTTTAACATCATCGATATCCGGCTTCTCTTCAAGTTCAACGAATACGGCTTCCATGTGGCCATCTTTCACATGAACCCTATGACAACTAGCACTTATCGTTATGTTTGCAGGTTGAATCTCGCCGTTACGAAGCGTCCCAAGGATTTTTAGAGTCTCACTCTCCATTTTCTCTTCCTCCCTAGATATGTATGGGATAACATTGTCGATTATATCCAGAGATGGAACGCCTGGATACCCAGCTCCGCTGACGGCTTGCATAGTGGAGACTATGACCCTCTTCACTCTGAACTTCATCAGAGCCTTTAGGGTTATGGCAAGCTGAATAGTGCTACAGTTCGGATCCGTGGAGATGAAGCCATTCCAGCCTCGCATCTTCCTCTGAATCTCAATCAGTTGCAGATGATCTGGATTTACCTCGGGTATTATGAGTGGAACATCCCTGCTCATTCTATGTGCGCTGGCTTTACTCACCACTGGATATTTTATGGCGAACTCTTCTTCAATGGGACCAGCAACGCTTCCAGGCAATGCTGAAAAGACAAGATCCACATCGCCAACCTGCTTAACCTCTTTTAAGTTTGTCTTCACAACGGTCATATCCTTGACTGCTTCCGGCATGGGGTTTTCCATGCGCCATTTGCAGGCTTCACTATACTTTTTTCCGGCTGAACGTTCAGAAGCAGCGAGTACTGAAACTTCGAACCAAGGATGGCCATCAAGAAGATGAATGAATCTCTGCCCAACGGTACCTGTAGCTCCTAATATTGCTACTTTACGCTTCAATGGCATCCCTCACAGCTTTTACCGCTTCATCAATTTTATACTCATCAATAAATACATTTATTGTCGACTTACTAGTCGTAATCTCAATTATATTTATACTTTCCGACGCTAAGGCCTCAGAGATCTTCGCAACCCAGCCTGGAGAGTTGATGAAGGATGGATGAGTTAGCTCTATTAGGCCAACGTTATCTCTAGAGCTTAAAGCTTTGCATATTCCTGAATTATGTATCTTCTTCAGTAAGCTATGTAGGTTCTTGGAGGATGTGAAGATTGTCAGTGAAGATCTTCCCGTGCTTATGCCATATATTGGTCTGTCTCCGAAGATAGAGATCGCATGACTTATGATGTTGGATTTTATGCTGCATACAAGGCTGACTGCTGATAATCCCTTTCTCTTAATTATCTCGAAGGAGTTAGAGTTAAAGACGCCGGTGATCTCTGTTCCTCCAGAGAGATCCTCACTGGAGAAGCTCACCACTCTCAGTCTTTGCCCAGGCAGCTTATATTTTAGAGCCTCAGCCTTCACTATCTTTGCGCCCCCGTATGAAAGAGCAAACATTTCGTGGATGTCAAGTCTGCTAAGCGGCTTCGCATCCTTAATTATCTTGGGATCAGCCGACATAACGCCTTCGGTCTCCTTTACAAGTATAACTTCATCTGCTTTCAGGCAGTTTGCGAGCACCATAGCCGTCGTGTCACTTCCACCTCTGCCTAGAGTAGTTATTCTTCCCTCATCATCCCGTCCTAGAAAGCCGCAGACAACTATTATCTTATCGCTAAGCATAGGCTCGAGGAACCGCCTAACGCGTTCACAGGTCTTCTCCATGTTTGGAGACGCATTCTTAAAATCGGAGTTCGTTATGATCGGCCATTCATCACTATTCGGCTCCAGATATATGGCATCTGCACCTAGGGATCGTAAGGCTGAGCAGAAGATACGGGCGCTCATTCTTTCACCCATAGAGACTATCTCCGCGTAGTCCCGCTCATCTGTAATGCCTATTCTAGAGACAATATCAACGAGCCTATCAGTTACGCCTTTCATCGCCGAGACTACGACGACTATCTCGTCGTACGGCGACTTTAGAACCTTCTCCGCTGCTTCTCTAATCTTAGATCCTGAAGCAAAATCGGCGCCGCCGAATTTAATGACAGCTCTTGAGGCCAATTCTTTCTTGGCACCTCCAGATTAGCGGAAGCCTCTAGCCTAGGACGTCATCCATGCTATATATGCCCGGCTTGGTCTGTTTACTCACCCACTCAGCCGCATATAAGGCTCCCTGAGCAAATACGCTACGTGAGAAGGCTGTATGCTCAATTCTCATCATCTCATGAGATCCAGCGATTATCACTTCATGAATCCCGGGGATCCCTCCAGCTCTTACTGATAGAACCTCGAGCTCTTCAGGCTTTCTCATGCTTATGCCTTCTCGTCCATGTATGATTGAACTGTAGCCTCGAGCCTCCGAGACAAGTTCACTCATCTTCTTAGCTGTTCCGCTCGGAGCATCCCTCTTGCCGATATGATGTATCTCAACTATGCTGAAGTCGTAGTCTTGCGGTAAAAGCCTCAGCGTCTTTATTAGTCTGAATAGAATATTCACGCCAATCGCATAGTTCGGCGATATGACCGCGGGAACCCTACCTATGATAGCGTTTCTTATTATCTGCATCTGATCCTCGGTCAAACCAGTTGTTCCCATAACGATCCTCTTACCAATCCTAGCAACGGTGGGAATATTTTCGACTTCAGCCTCAGGGGTGGTGAAGGATATGTATACGTCGGCTCCGCTCACCGCTTCTTCAATACTTCTAGCATCATAAATCTTAGCGTCAGAGCTGCATATGCCCGCCTCACGTAATGTTTTGCCGACGCATGGATTTCCCGGAGCCTCTATTCCTCCAACTATCTTGAATCCCCTAGCCGTAGCCTCTCTGAGTAGGATGCTGCCCATCCTTCCAGCAGCGCCAGCGACGCATATCTTAATCATATGT
>PIYH01000011.1 GCA_003601695.1 Candidatus Bathyarchaeota archaeon | reverse complement strand
ACATCGTGGACATGATAGACTGGGAATCTAATCTTGATCCATATTTCAAAAGACATCATTATGTTGAACCTAAATTCGCTGGGAACCCGGAGGAGACTAAAGAGGAAGGATATGTGGAGCGATGGATTGTTTATGCATCTGAAGAGTTCAGCGCTAAGGAGCTAAAGGTCTTTCCTGGAGCTGAGGTTAAGGTGAGAGATCCGGCTGCCTACGGACTCATAGTTATACAAGGCCATGGAAGAATAGGGAGATTTAAAGTTGAGGCCCCGAGCGTGATTAGATACGGCGAATTGACCAATGACGAATTATTCGTTACGGCGGATGCAGCGAGAGATGGAGTGAAAATAATTAACGAGAGTATTCGCGAAGACCTCGTCATACTGAAGCATTTCGGCCCAGGTAACCCTGAGGCTCCAAAGACTATCTGATGTTTCTCATGATTAAAGATCGGCTCCGTTTTCATTTTGTCTGCTTTAATATATTCCGTTGACCTTTGAAGATCTTTCAGCGAGACTACATTATTTTTATTCTTAGTTGTTCTTGTTAGGAATGCACGGTCTATTTGGGGGAGCTATCCTGAAGAGTCTCTATGACATTATAGTTTTCGCAGATGTTGATTAATTAAAGCTAGATTGATAAGAAGACACGTCCCTACATGAAGAAGTATATTTCTGCAAGCAGGCACCTCTTTATCTTCGTCTCATCAGTCATGATGAGGATCTCTTTAACGAAAGCTTTTTCAGTTAGAAAGTCGAAATAACTGAGGCAACCTTGAGAAGAATGGGTGAGCAAGCTAGGCGGGGATTAAGATGCTGGAGATCTCTGAGAGAACTAGGAATCTGGGTACGGAGAACGCGTTTGTCGTTCTGAAGGAAGTTAATGAGCTCGTTCGTGAGGGAAAAGACATAGTTAACTTTTGTATTGGACAGCCGGATTTTGACACTCCCGAGTATATTAAGGAGGCGGCCATCAAGGCTATTCGAGAGGGGAAGACCGGCTATACTCCATCGCCGGGCATACCCGAGCTTAGAGAGGCAGTTGCTGAATACTTTTCTAAGACCAGAAATATTGACGTTAAGCCTGAATGGGTAGTTGTAGCAAATGGCGCCAAGCCCTTCATAGCGTATACCATATTAACAGTGACTGATTATGGGAGGGGTGATGAGGTCTTATACCCAAACCCCGGCTTTCCGATCTATGAATCTCAGATACGGGCGAATGGAGCCGTACCTGTTCCTCTCCCATTACATGAGAGTAAAGGTTACGCGTTTGATGTTGAGTATTTGGAGAAGAGGATAACTGATAAGACTAAGTTGCTAATCTTGAACTCCCCCCACAACCCCACCGGAGGCGTATTGGATAGGGATATCTTGGAGCAGATAGCGGATATAGTGAAGAGGCACGATAACCTCTGGGTCTTATCTGACGAGATCTATTCGCGTATGGTTTACGATGGGGAATTCGTTAGCATAGCGTCATTTCCAGGAATGCAGGAGAGAACAATAATAGTTGACGGGGTCTCAAAGACTTATGCCATGACGGGGTGGAGGATAGGCTTTGCGGCGAATGAAAAACTGGCTCAGCATCTTTCAAGATGGGTTACGAATACGGATTCCTGCGCAGGTCATCCTAATCAGTATGCTGCTCTCGCGGCGTTAACTGGTCCTCAAGATGATGCTAAAAGGATGTTCATGAGCTTCAGGGAGAGGCGTGAAATCATCGTGGAAGGTCTTAACAGGATAAATGGTATAAAGTGTCTTAGGCCTGGAGGGGCGTTCTATGCCTGGCCGAACGTAACGGAGGCATGTAGAATGCTGAATATAGGGGACTCTGAGGAGTTTAGGAGGCGGCTCCTTTATGAGGCCGGGGTCGCCGTATTATCGGATATCCATTTTGGATTTAAGATTAAGGGTGAGGGAGAGCATATTAGACTTTCATACGCAACATCGGAGGAGAATATAAGAGAGGGGCTGAGGAGAATAGAGGAGTATATTGAAGATAACAGAGTTAAATGATCTTCTCATTTATCCTGTCCTTTTATTTATCTTCATTATGCGTGCTATTCCAAGCCCCATTATTGACCCGGCTATCACTACTAGTGTCGCTGGGAAAAAGGTGAATAACCTCGTGTTCAGCATTAATGCTTCGAAGAGGAACATGGCTATGCCGTTTGTGGCCGCCATGAGGACTCCAACCTCCATTCTATATTTTGCTGATGCTTGAATGGAGATTAAGCTTGCCAAGTATATGTCTCCCAGTCCCAGGTTTATGATTGATGTATATGGATACATGGGGAGAATGAGGAGAACTGGGAGTCTGAGTTCAAGCATCTTCGTGGCCGACTGCACCATGAAACCCGTGAGAAAAACCTGAATGACATCCATTATCGTTAGTAAAGCGGCGAAGATCCAAACAGTTCTCCAAGAGAACAATCCACTCGTATATAGGATTATTATTATGAAGAAGACCGCGACTGATATGTTGAAGGTCGCTAGGTTCCAGAAGAAGAGATATGAACAGATGAAGAGGATGGGAGGAAAGATGGCTATGTACCATTTCTTTAGGAGCATACGAGTAAACGAGAATAATATGTAGGAGTACGCTGTTAGAAAGAATATTCGAATGGCTTCTCCTGGGACGAGCGCCATAACTGTCACCGCGATTCCTATCCAGACAGCGGTTAAAATGGCCTCTTTAGTGCTGAACTTTGCCTCTTCAAAGAGAGAGGAGATCTTATTTTTCAGCTTATCTTGTATGAAAATCGAGCTGGCTATTAGGAGAAAAAATACGGAGGGAAGAACTATGTCGAAGTGCAAGATCACCTTCACACCAACTTAACTTTTTCTAATCGTCTTTTTCAGAGCTAGATGAGACATGGGATCGTCGATAACCTTGGGAATCCACTTTAAAAGGTCTGAAGCAACCATGTGATATCCCTTCTCAGCCTTCACAAAGTCTCCTGCAGCGCCATTCACAAATGCTCCTGCAACTGCAGCTTCAAATGGTTTAACACCCCAAGAGAGAAAGGCCCCGACGATTCCTGAGAGGACGTCTCCTGTTCCTCCAACTGTCATGCCCGGGTTTCCAGTGAAGTTAAGCTTCATTCGGTAGCCGTCGGAGATTATGTCGATATTTCCCTTCAAGAGCAGAACGGCATCTAAGTCTTGAGATACCTTCCGAATAGCCTCAGCTCTTTCATCTAGGCTTTCAGGCAGGGCTTCCCCTGTGAGAAGCTTATATTCTCCGGCATGGGGGGTTAGAACCGCCTGTGTTTCGAGTTTTCTTTTTGACTCCGCGAAGGATTTTAATCCATCCGCATCAAGAAGCATCGGAATCTTCAGGTTCTCAACTTCGCTGATCAAGTTCTTCACGGCTTCCTTGGTCTCCTTATGCAGCCCTAGTCCAGGCCCTATTACTATAGCAGTCGCCTTCTCCAGAAACCTTTTTACAACTGGAAGGTTTTCCATGCTCAGATGGTCGCCCTCAAGCTTCAGTGTTATTATGTCCGGCGATATCGAGGAGATAGCATATGCTGTCTCTTTAGGAGCGGCTATGTAAACTAAGTCGACTCCTGCTCTCAGAGCAGCTAGTGCGGCGAGTGTAGGAGCTCCGGAATACGTTTCGCTTCCTCCAACTATCAGAAGTCTTCCGAAGTCTCCTTTATGGGCCTCTGGTCGCCTAGGCTTGAGTATTATCCGTACATCTCCGGGACCAGCAAATTTTTCAATTTCAGGGGGGATTCCGATATGTCTGACGACAAGTTCTCCAACATAATCTTTAGCCTTCAAGAGCCCAGGCTTCGCCTTATGAAAAGTTACAGTCAAATCAGCCTTAACGGCTTCCCCTAAAACCTTACCTGTTTCTGAGTCTACTCCGCTCGGAACATCGACAGCAACACGGAATCCATCAGCTTCATTCATCATTTTTATCATATGTGAGATCGGAGGGCGAGGAGCTCCTTTTAAACCTATCCCCAATAACGCGTCCACTAGAACGTCTGCTTTTAACCTCGGAAGAGATGGCACATCTGGAGCTTCGCATATTCTGACTGATTCTCTGAGTGATCTTAAGGCCTCCCAGTTCCTTCTTGCATTCTCATCTATTATCTGCTGTTCTCTCCCTGCAAGTATTACGTGTACCTCGAACCCTAAGCAGGCTAGGTGACGAGCTGCAACAAAACCGTCTCCGCCATTTCCACCTAATCCGCAGAAAACTGCGATTATCGCCTCTTTAGGGCGGAAGCGGGCAGAGATCTCCACCGCCACGTTCCTACCTGCATTCTCCATGAGTTGAAGCCTAGAGATCCCGAAGTATTCTGAATTCATGTCTAGGGCACGCATCTCCCCGGTTGTTATGACTTCTTCCTCCAATTTTTTAATCACCAAGCCTCATATGAGGATTCGTTTCGGGCGATTTAAAAGTTAAGAGCAATAGACTTGACGCCTCATGCTAACTAATCCTTCGTTTTAACGTATCCCTCTAACCGAAGGATCGACCCTTCTTTCTCCAGAACCTCAAGTAATATATCCGCGTCTTTCTTCCCAATGTTAAGCTTACTTTCAGCTGCCTGATAAACTTCGTCGAGCCTTGCCTTTTCGAGCTCCTTGATTAGCCCTAGGAGATCTGATGCTTTGATTCCGATTTCCGGAGGTATCCCAGATAGAGGCCAAGCTCGTTCTATGAGGAAAAGAAGTATCATGCTTTTTTCATCATTCTCTTTGCAGAGAACAACCAGCTTCTTTCCGGGAACCTTGTTTCCTGTGGCTTCCTCATATCCCATCACCTTGAAGTTCTTCTTTATTACTTTCGGCACATCGTCCAAGTCGCTTACGACTCTTCTGCGGAGCCTATTTTTCTCATCTATGTAGGAAAGCGAGATGATATCGTAGTAGTAGCCTTCAGAAATTCCCTTCTGGAAGAGCATGGTTTTTCCCTCCAGCTGAGCGAAGCCTCCTCCAGCTGGACATTTGAGCGCCTTCACTATTACTCTTTGCGTCTCATAGTCTTTGCAGATCTTGAAGAGCCAATCTCCTGTTAGATAGTCTCTTACATGATAGTATTGCACCTCTCCTTCCCTGAGCTCCCTTAGGCTCATGTCAACCCAATAATCTTTCTCTCGCTCCTCGATCCTTCGAATTCTAACTTTAAGTCTTTGAGGTAATTTCAAGATTCCTTCTCCTCTCAAAATGATTAACTTGGGTGATTGATAAGGCTATTCCTTTTCTGGAGGGAACCGCTGAGAGTATATGGAAACTCTTTTAAGTCTAGCATAACAAGAGAATATCAATAATCTAAAAAAGTATGAGGGAGTCGCCTTGCCGATCGCCTTCGTTCTGATAAATTCTGAAATAGGCTCTGAAGGAGAAGTGTTGAGGGAACTTAAGAAGATGGATGGAGTTAAGGAAGTTTACACAGTCTATGGAGTATACGATGTTATAGCTAAGGTTGAAGCGAGCTCTATGGATAAGCTTAAGGATATAATTACCTGGCGTATAAGGAAGCTTGAGAAAGTCCGTTCAACGCTGACAATGATCGTAATAGAACCTATGTCTAAATAGGGAGATTTCTGAAAAACGGATTTATGCTTTATTAAGTACTATTTCGGTAGAAAGACTTAATGCAGAAAAGAGAATACTTTTAGGGCATTGCGAAGCCAATAGTTGATTCTAGAGGGGGATTGATAATTTGGCTGGGGTTAAAGCGTATGTCTTTTGTAAGGTTAATTCGGGAACTGAGAGAGAAACCTGTAGGAGGGTCGCTGAGTATCCCTTCGTATTGGAGGCTTGCATCGTCTACGGCGAGTACGACTTAATCGTGGAGATATATGCCGAGAATTTGGAGGGTCTCGACTCAGCTACTGAGAGAATCCGCAGAATACCAAGCATAGTCTATACCTCAACAATGATCGTAGGTAGGAGATTTCAAAAGAGAGGGAAGTGGAGGACTAATTTCTAACTCTGCATATTCAGAGTTTTTTAGTAGGAATTACGCAATCTCCTTTATTATATTTTCGAGGTATTTTCTGGAGTTTATGTACATTAAGTCCAGTCTCTGTTTCATCTCTTCCTTTCCACCAACATCTATGCCTATGCATCCCTTAAAGCCGTGTTTTTTCAACGCCTCCAGAAAACTTTTCCAGTCCACGATCCCGGTTCCTACCTCTAAATGATTCTCTATCTTGAAATCACTGTCGCTTGCATGAACATAAAAGATTCTTTTTCCCAGCATCTCTACGCATTGAACCGGATGCATTTTTTGAGCGGCTAGATGGGCTACGTCAAGAACTGCGCCGAGATTCTTACTCTTTACTTCACGTAGTAGTAATTCTAAAGCCCAAACATTTGAGATAGTCTCCCATGTTCTCGGCTCAATACAGAGCCTCAATCCATGATCCTCAGCTATATCGTTACATTCGCTTAGTGAGGAGACGGTTACATCTTCAAAGAATCTCCAAAAGTTGAAGCTTGGATCTATCTTCATTGATGGAGGCTTATATGCATATCTAAATTCTTTAGATATATCATATGGATGCTCAACGTGAATTGGCAAGTAAAAGCTATCTGCTTGAACTATATTCGCCTCAAAGTAGGAGGCTACTTCGCAACCTGCCTTGAAGTCTTTTAGCGCCTCTTTTCTTTTCTCAGAATCCGTAGACATTATATCGGGTAATACTGGAACGAAGGTGACAAGTTTAATTTCATTCTCGCTGATCTTCCTTTTTATAACTCCCTTGTTTTTGATTATCATATATAATTGTGAACCTATTCCTTCAAGTTCCATGTGGTGGAAGCCTAAACGTTTGGCGTCATCTATGGCTGAAAGCACTTCTTCTAAGCTAGGGATATAACGATACTTTGTTATCGCATATAGCCAGCACATAGATATATTCCAATTCACTCTATGATCACTTCCATAAGCATTTATACTTCACATAATTTAAAATATTTCTTTATAACATCGTTGGCTTTGGAGGTTACTCCACCGTGATTCTCCAGCACTATAACTACTCCGTTTTCTTCAGCACAGTTGATACACTATTTGATTGACTCGACAATCCAATTTATCGCATCCTCACTAGAGTATTCCTCCGGAACATATCCCCCGAATACTCTGAGGCATGGATCCCTAAGCTCACATGTCATCTCTAATCCTTCCTTAACGGCCTCGATCGCCTTTTTTCTTTCAGAGACTTCTGAAGAGCAGAAGTTTGTGGAGAGTCCATCTTCCGATATGGAGAATCCACGGTAAAGTGAGAGTCTTTTGATCTTCCCGAGATAAGATGGATCCTTTGTTGGAAGCCAGTACAGCGGAAATTTAACATCGTCAAGCCCTATCTCATAAGCCTCTTCGTTAAAGTCTTCACACCTCATTCCACCATCATTGAGATAACCTCGGTAAGAATATGCCGTACAGCCGATCTTTATCATGATTCATCAACATCTCTCGCTTGATGATCAATGCATGGAGCCCTCTAATAAGACTTATGTAAGGGTATACATGGGATAAAAACGTCTAGTTAATTGAGTATAAGAGACGTTAGCTTATTGCGGCTTCCTCTCCTCTACCGATTTATAAGCTGCGGAGACTACTTCTAAAACTTTCCTTCCGAACTCTCCGTTTGGGAATGGCTCCTTATCCTCTCTCACACAATTCACAAAATATTCGATCTCATTCGCGTATCCATATTGCCATACCTCGTCAACGGCTGGGAACGACCATCCGGTGGAGAGAGAGGCCTTTTCAACTACGTAGGAGTATCCTTTCTCGCTGTATACTTTAAGTGGGCTTGCATGTGACAGATCGGCGAAGATTAAGCCGTCGGTTCCGTAGATCTCCACGCGGTCATCTATTCCTCCCTTCACGGTGTAACTCGCATGAATCGTGGCGAGACGGCCGTCCTTGAATCTTATGAATAGCGACGCGTGATCTTCTGCTTCTAGCCTGTGATATAGGTTTCCCATCTCGGCATATACGTGATCAACTGGACTGTCTATTAACCATAATGCTACTGCTATCGGATGAACTCCTAAATTCATTAGTACACCTCCTCCGCAATACTCTTTCTTCAGCGCGTATGGCGAGTGAGATCCGCTGTGGGATTCTCGGGCCTCAACAACTAACACGTCTCCTATCGCGCCTTCATCTATTATCTGCTTGGTTCTGCGGAGCGGTGGTGAGAAGAGCATATTCTCTGCATACATAACCTTTAAGCCCTTCTTCTTGGCGGCTTCTACAACCTTAGCGGCGTCCTCAACTGTTGTAGTGAAGGGTTTCTCAACGATCACATGTTTATCATGCTCTATGGCTTTTAGAGTAGCCATAGCGTGAAGATAGTTAGGGATGACCACGCTGACGAGGTCTATATCGGGTCGCTTAAGCATTTCATCCATGTCGGTGTACCAGTATTTTAAACCGTGGCTCTCAGCGAATTTTTTAGCCCGCTCAGCCGTTCTTGAGTAGACAGCAATCACATTCACATAGGGAATCTTCTTGTATGCATCCATATGTATTCTTGCTGCAAATCCGGCTCCAATCAATCCGACTCCTATCTCCTTCGTCATCACAAAACTCTCCTCCAATACATACGCTATTTTTTCCTAAATAAAATATTATTCAGGCTGAGATGACTCGCGGCCCTAATGTAAAAAGGAAGGAGGAATCACACATCGATTCTTTTTATAGTTATCGCATGCCTTGGACAGAGTGACTCGCAGACACCGCAGCCGAGACATAGTTCTTGGTTAACTACTGCTTTCTTGTTTACTATGCTTATTGCCTCACAATGTCCGGGTTTTGCACATATGCCACATCCGTTACATTTCTCCTCATTGACGACTGCCACTGCAGGATGAAATACCACTTCTTGCCCTTTAACCGACTCCAGATAATCCTCGGATGGATAATCCTTTAGTCTTACGCCTTCTATCTTCGGATAGACGGCGACTTTCTCTGATGTTGTAATGTACTCTGCGGAGCATCCTATGAACTCCTTTGGGCTTTCATATCCAGCTTCGTCCATGAACCTTTCTAAGCCTCTAAGTATATGTGTGACCACATCGAATCCGTACCACATGATAGCCGTACATATGGATACAGCCGTCGCCCCCCACATCATCATCTCCACTGCGTCTCTCCAGTTTATAATGCCTCCTCCTCCAATTATCGGTATGCTTATCTTCTTGTAGAGCTTCGCTACTACAGCATATGATAGATTCCTTACGCATGGACCGCATAGCGCTCCGAAGCTTACCTTGTCAAGTGAGGGATAGAGGGGACGTCCCTTATTGTATATGTCTACTCCAGGTAGTGATTGATAGTTTCCTCCAATCGTGATTGCATCCGCCCCTGCTTCTTCGCATGATTTAGCTGTAGATATCACATCTGGAACGTCTGGATTGAGCTTGCATACTACTGGCACATCTACTGCTTTTTTAACTTCGCTGGTGACCCTTCTAGCCGTGGATGGACTTGCACTTATCGATGCTCCATGAAGTTCAGTTTCTACTACTTTCATTCCGAGTCTTTGCGCTGT
Organism: Candidatus Bathyarchaeota archaeon; assembly: GCA_003601695.1. Classification (GTDB taxonomy): domain Archaea; phylum Thermoproteota; class Bathyarchaeia; order Bathyarchaeales; family DTEX01; genus B63. The sequence continues at coordinate 9,871 of PIYH01000011.1, read as the reverse complement.
AAATTCTATGTTGGGACATACAAAGTTCAGCTCAATCATATCCGCTCCTGCTTCTTCTAGAGTGCTGGATAAGAGTCTCCATCCTTTGATATCGCCTACTTCATGCGTCATATTTGCGAGTAGAATTAGACTCGTCTCCCTCTTCGCCTTCCTTATTAGGTCAGCGGCTTCGTCGATATTTAGACGTTTATCTATAGGGACAATTAGGCAGAGTCCCGGCTTTGAGTATAGCTGAAGTCTTCCCTCAAACGGCTGTTTTATAAATGCTAGCTTAACGCTTGCCGCTGCTGCCCCGTGTTCCTCAGCCTTCTTAAGTCTATAAACGGTGGCTGTCAGCGGACTGGATGCTATGACAACCGGATTTTTAAGGCTGATACCTCCTATTTCCACGCTTAGCCTATTATCTTTAGTCATCATACATACACTTCTTTATGACTAAGGATGCAGCCTCATCAAGACTTTTATAGCTTCTCTTCTTCGGAGAAGCTCGAAGCCCTTCTCGAACTCTTCAAGGGGCAATACATGTGTAATTACTGGGTTAGCTTTAACTTTTCCGGATGAGAGGAGACTTAGTGCCAGATCCCAAGTTGAAGACCTATGTGTCCAGCATCCTAAAATAGTTTTTTCATTGCTAACTATATTATGTATATTGAATTTTTCTAATGGTTTAGAGTGTACTCCTACAAGAACTACTTTTCCTCCCTTCTTCGTCATCGAGATTGCTTGTTCAACCGCTTTAGGATTGCCCGTTGCTTCATAGGCTATATCTACTCCTAAGCCGCTGGTTAGCTCCATGACTTTATCAACTGGGTTTTCCTTTCTCTCGTTAACCGTTACATCCGCACCTAGGCTGCTTGCTACTTTCAGCCTGTTCTCGTGGCGGCCGCTTACAAAGATCTTTTCAGCTCCAGCTACGGCGGCACACTCCAGTATTAGTAGACCTATTGCTCCTGCGCCAATCACCGCTACGGAGTCGCCAGCTCTTATTCCTGAACGTTCTATAACTGCGTGTGAAGCTACTGATAGAGGCTCGGTTAGAGCTGCTTCCTTTAGAGATACGTTACTCGGAATTTTATGGATATTTATTGACGGGGCCTTCACGTACTCTGCGAATGCGCCGTCTCTCCCTATACCGATCGGACTTCTGTAAGGGCAGAGATTCTGTCTCCCCGTCTTACAGAAGACGCAACGTCTACAGACTACTCCTGTTTCTGAGACTACTCTCTCGCCGATTTTTACATCAGTTACCTCTTCTCCGACCTCCGTTACAACCCCGGAGAATTCATGCCCTAATATTCTCGGTAGCTTGATAGGTATGGGTGAGGTTGCCTCATATATTTCTAGGTCTGTCCCGCATATTCCAACGTAATCCACTTTTATTAGGACTTCATCACGTCTTATCGATGGCTTCTCCACCTCTCTGATCTCCATGGCACCTGGCTTCCACTCAGTCTTCACCAAAGCTTTCATCTTGACGCACCACCAGAAAGTTGACTTGATGATTTATAAATTACTTTAGGTCCTCTCTTTAAGGTAAAAGGATTACTTCCTTGACTTGCTAAGCTCTCCATCTAGCCTGAGCAGTTTATTCCATACCTCGTCGTCGATGAATATGCCTCCTTTCTCCCTTAGACTTTGCTCCTTTCTATATTCTAGTTCTCCGGGATAGAAAACCTCGGTGAAGCCTTGAGCCTTCTTGCTTTTCTTAATGAGGTCTATCAGCCTATCCACTTCGGACTTGAACTCTTCTATAGGCTGGAAGAAATTCACATCTAGCGCCATTAGGAATACGCCGTTATCTGTAGTGGTCTTGCTCACCCCGCTTCCCGCCAGCGCGCCTCCCAATATCTCAATTGCCATGCATATTCCTGAACCCTTATATCCTCCAAATGGTAGAAGAGCTCCATGCTTCTCCTCCTTGTGCGCCTCATAGTCTTCAGGATTAGTTGTAGGTCTCCCTTCATCATCAAGGAGCCATCCTAGAGGTATCTTCTCTCTTCTCGCTTGTGCGAGCTCTATCACGCCGCCGGAAACCACGCTTGTAGCGAAGTCTAGCAGGAAGGGTTTATGCCTCCCAGCCGGTATGGCTATGCTGAGCGGGTTTGTTCCCAGTATTCTCTCTCTACTCCCGTAAGGAGCGACCATCGCCACCGAGTTTGCAGCTGCGAAGCCTATCATATCCTCTTTTGCAGCCATTAATGTATAGTATCCGAGCATGCCGCAGTGGTTGCAGTTGAAGACCACGGCTACGCCGATAGATGTTTTCTTAGCCTTTGAGATTACTTTTTTCATCGCTTTGTAAACTGCTACCTGCCCGAATCCCCAATGTCCATCCATGATTAAAGCGAACTCGTTCTCTTTAACTATTTCAGGTTCGGTCTTAGGCTTGATCACCCCATTCTTTATGTAGTTGCAGTATTCGATTGTTCGGAGTACTCCGTGACTATCATGTCCATAAAGATTTGCTTGTATGAGATTATCTACGAGTATTTTGGCTTCTTCCTCGCTTGCGCCCGCCTTTAAGTATATGTTCTCGCAGAGCTCTCTTAAGCTGTTTATAGGAATCTCCGGCATACTTTAACCCTTCAACTAAAAACTGTTTGAATGCTTATTCATAGCAGACTGGCTGAGTCCATGTCTAGGAACATTACTGTATTTTTATGTGTACGGAGAATTGAAGCTGGGCACTCCTCGGAGATTGAACCTTGAATTGTCCTTTTAATTGCTTGGGCCTTAGACTTTGCGGGAACTACGACTGAGATGAATTTCGCACTCATAATAACTGGTATAGTGATCGTTAAGGCCTTTTGGGGAACCTGTTCTATGCTTGCGAAGCATCCGTCATTAACCTGCTGTTGGCGGCTAACCTCGTCTAGCTCAACAATCTTAACCATTAAGGGATCGTTGAAGTCAGCGACATGAGGATCATTAAAGGCTATATGTCCATTCTCTCCTATTCCTATGCAGGCTATGTCCAGCCTGTACCTCTTTAATAGCTCGCCGTATCTCCGCGCTTCCTCTTCTAGATCTTCAGCGTTTCCGTTGAGGTAATAAACCCTTCCAGGATTAACCTTATTGAATAATCTTCTTCTTAAGAACTCTCCGAAGGCTTGGGGGGCGTCGCTTGGAAGCCCAACATATTCGTCTAGATGGAATGCTATTACCTTTGACCAGTCGATTCCCTTGATCTTTGCTAATTCCGCTAGGAACTCTTCCTGTGAAGGAGCGGATGCAAAGACCATTGAAACCTCTCCTTTCTCAGATATGAATTTCTTCATTTTTTCTCCAACGATTCTAGCAGCCGCTTTGCCCATGCTTTGTCTGTCTCGGTAAACTTTTACTAGTGCTTCTCCAGCCTTAAACTCTCTAACTAATCCTTCTTCTTTAACCATTTTTTCAGACCTCATACGAGAATATATGAAAAAATCTAATGAGATATATCTTTCTTTATAAATAAATGGGATCCTTAAGTTTGTTAAAGATAGCCTCTGAATTTGCTGACTCCTACGTGTATTCGGGCTTCTTCAATTTTTTATGAACCGACCATCTTACTCAATGCAACGATATTGAAGCTCCCTAAGTCCACATATGGAGCTAGAAAACAGGACTCCAGCGGAGAGATGAATTATTGAGCTTGAAGAAGTCGATGATTTATCATCAATCGCGATGCAGTTATGCTTTTGCCGATAATTTGAAAGTGACTTTTCCTCCAGGGTTTAGTGGTGGAAGAAGAATAAAGGAGCCATCTTCGTCACTGACTATCTTTAATTTCGGAGATCCATTTATTAGATGTCTCGTGTGTAAAGTAAATCCTTCAACAATCTGATCTGTTGAGTTCTGAACAGTCACGGAAACCTCTCCTAGATTATCATATGACAGATGCACCCTAACATTTTCTCGGATTCTCCACCATTTAAAGATGTTTACTGGAAACGTAAAGAGGTAACCGGGTTTCTGTCTAATGTATCCAATGAGTTCCTTTATAATCCTAGGTCGATTACATCTTCTGATAGGGTCAGTACCGTTTATGTTATGTGTATGCAAGTTTATCGCTAAAAAGCCGTTCTCCGATTCAACCATGTCTATGAAGAATTTGCCCCTAGCAAGAGCTTCCTTTCCCCAGCTACCATGATAACACCAAGGCCTCGGAAGAACCTCGGCGCATAGTACTCCATCTTCTAAAACTGGACCGCCTACAAGAATATCCATCACCTCTACCTTCTCTGGATCCAGTGGATGGAAAGGATAAGTCGAGAATGTAAAGAAGCCTGGTCCTTTATGATAATTATCGTAGAAACTCAAGTCATATTCATATCCGGCTTCCTGATAGTTTCGCACTCTTTCAGCTGAGTGAAGGACAAAATGCATTCTAACACCAGTAGGTTTTATGCCGATAGCTTTGACGAAGTTATCTCTTTCCTCTAAAACATCATCCTTTTCAGTTACTTGACCATGAACAGTAACTTCGCATCCAGCATCAACCAGATTTTTAACTACCCTTATGAAATTCTCGTCGAAGATAATCGGCTCATAAACAGGGGGATATTCCCTTCTTTTCGCATGACTGAGGAAGTAAAAGGTCGATGGAACTCCCAATTCCTCGTCAAATTCATGTGTCATTTGTATCCATTCCAGGTTTGGCGAGTCTACATCATGAACGACACTCGCAACGATCTTTGTCGGTTTATCTCCTTGATGGGGCCAGAACCATTTCCTGATGAGGCCTATTCCATTCTTTTCGGATACTAGAACATCCATTATATTGTATACAAATTTGCATATTTGATCAACAACAGGTATGTAGCTCCATCCATCCCTATCTAAGGAAAGATATATTCGATTAACCGCTTTCTTCAAGCCGGGCCAAAGCAACTCTTTCCATTGACATGAGGATAAAAGTAAGCCGATCGTCCTAAAGACCCGGGCGGATAAGCGAACAGCCAAGCCGTCTCCATACCGATTAACTATCACAAGATCTCCAGCCAGTCTTTCATTACTATCTAGAAGAAAGCCGACTTTCTCAGATTCTTCGCTGCCTTTTAAGGCGGGATTTACTCCAAGAACAGGCAGTAAAGACCGCACATCCCTAAAGAATTTGTGAGTGGGAAAGAGATTCATGTAGGCACCTATGTCCGGTTCAGGATTCCCCGTTATATTAGCCTCACTAATCTCGAAAAGATCAGCGCCATACTCGTTTAGCGGAGGAGCAGATATCTCAATTGGTCTCTGAGGCGTCTTTCTAGCGAAGAAACCCGTAGCGATGAGTATACCTCCAGCCTCGATCCATCTCTTTAGAACCTCAACCATGTCTAAATGTATGAATTCTAGGTCGGGAGCAATGCATAAGCAGTATTTATCTAATATTTCAGGAGCCTTAGTAAGGCTGGAGACATCTAAGGATGAGAATTCAACTCCATACATCCTAAGAAATTCGGATGCTCCATAGAAAGAAGCAAGCCTATATGGATCTTCGAATAATCTTTCAGACGCTTTATCCCTTAGGACAGCTATCTCTAATATAGCCAACCATATTTCCTCCAAAAGAGAAAGTTTACGTGGAAGTTATCCTTTATAGTTTTAGTAGTTTTTCCGCGTTTTTGTGCAGTATCTTCTCGTACGTCTCTGTTTTTAGGTTCATCTTCTCCAGGAATTCCAGTATCTTTACTTCTTGGTTCTCTTCAAGTAGGTCTGTTGCGAATAGGAGTTTGCCGCTGTTTCTCTCGAGGAATCCTCTTGCATGTTCTGGGTCTCTGCTTAGGGCGTTGTATCCCGATTCCGCTGATAGATCCGCGTATAGGTTGCTGTATTTCTTCAGTAGCTCCTCAACTCTGCCTGGCTTAACTGGGCCCTTCGGGTGTCTTTTTAGGTCTTCGGGTTTGATGTCGGCTGAGATCTCAGCCCACCAATGCGGTCCATGTGCAACAAATATCGTCTTCGAATATTTCTTGATCATCTTCTCGAATCTCGGAAGCCCAACCTCATCGATATTTCTATATGCGTCCAAGTGCATAACTATCGGTATCCCGAGCTCCCCAACAGCCCTATAAATCTTCTGCTGCCTATAATCATCAACATACAATCCGGCTAGGCTCTCACCGAAGCCCCTACAGCCACGGGAAACATACTCCTCAATAATCGGATATGGATCGAAGAGGTCAGGATGCCCTCTCCTAGGATCAACATTACAGAAGGGAATAAGCCTATCGCGATAACGCCTACAAATCCTCAAAACACTCTCAGTTGTGACGTAGTAGTCTAATTCTTCAGGGTTCTCGATGGGCAAAATAACAGCCATAGAAATCCCAAGCTCATCTAGACGTTTCAGAAGCTTTTTAGCAGTGAATGGACGGAGATTATAATAAAGTCTTCCCACATGCGTGTGGAAATCTATAATAGGTTTAGGTAACATAAGCACATCATCTCTTTATGATTTAAGTCGCGGAGATGAGATTTTAGCACCACATATTTATTGTTTTTGGAACAATTGATTTCTTCCGAGGAAAGATTATACCAATCTTTTAACTATTAAAAAGCAGGGATTAAGTTCGGCCTAAAATTGATTATGCCGCTTATGTTGCTCTGTAGTATTCAGCGACTTTTCTTATTGCCGTTGCTATATCTTCGATATCCTCGTCTGTGAAGTACTCATTGCATGGCAGAGTTATGAGCTTGCTTAGGAGATCCTCAGTCTTTGGACAGAGTCCCTTCTTATACGTTATTTCCCTGCCATAGTATGGGCATGTCCATGGACATCCAGTTCCGCCGTATCCTTTCTTCTCCGTGAATATTAAAGTCATATATAGCGGGATTCCTGTGTAGCCTGCCCCTGCAGGTATACCTTCGGCTACAAGAGCCTTCACAAACTCATTAATAGATACTTTGAACACTAGCGGGTCAATCTTTATTGGATAAAGCCAGTATGAATGTTTATAGCCCTTAGGAACCGTTGGAGGATAGATGCCTTCTATATCTTTAATCTCCTTCGTCAACTTCTCCGCTACGCTTCTCCTCTTCTCAACAACCCACTTTACCTTTTTAAGCTGTGCTAATGCAACTGCCCCTTGAAGCTCCGTCATTCTATAATTGAATCCTATCGTAACGTATTTTCGCGGTCCCCTCGCACTTCTATCCCATCCCTTATCCATGAAGAGTCTAGCTCTCTTTGCAAGTTCATCGTTATTAGTTACTGTTATTCCTCCATCCCCCGTGAACATATGCTTAGATTGTTGCAAGCTGAAACAATTAATGTCTCCCATGGTGCCTGTCAGTTTTCCTTTATATTCCGCTAAGTATGCTTGAGCGGAATCTTCTATCAAGTATATCCCCTTCTCCTCAGCTATCTCCCTTAATGCATCCATGTCACACGGCAATCCGAAAAGATGAACAGCGATTATTGCCTTCGTCTTATCCGTAATCCGCTTTTTAACATCCTCTGGATCCAGGGTATACATGTCCGGATCCAAGTCTGCAAATATCGGAATGGCATTCTGGCCTATTATTGAGATTATTGTACCCATATCCGTTACTGGTGAAGTGATAACTTCCATTCCCGGTCCAAGATTTATGGCTCCAGTAGCTACATGGAGTGACGCCGTTCCAGATGTAGAAGCAATAGCATGCTTTACTCCTAAGAACTTGGCGAATTCTTCCTCAAATCTTGAAACCATCTTTCCAGCGTATCTGAATAGAGATCCGCTTTCTATGACATGCTTCAAAAGTTCAAGTTCTTCCTCTCCAATATTTCTACCAGACTTATTGTTTATCGTTGGAAGGGGTTTAGTTCTAACCGGTTTCCCACCATTTATAGCTAGTTTCTCCAAAAGAATCCCTCCACACTCCCATTTTCTATCGTATACGTTCATAAGAGCTTTTCGTTGAAAATTTTCTGACCGTGAAAAAACTTCGGCGATACCTTTGAATCAGTGAAACTAGATTTTTGAAATAAGCTGTTTTAGGTATTTTTGGTCTTCTCTTACTTTGGTATCGACTGTTTCAAGCTGATGAGAGCATGCTTGACATATTGTGAAGAGCAGATCTCATAAGATAAGAATCCATCACAGCCTATCTGTTTCAAGACCTCAATAAATGGCTCAGCTATTTTCCGAATGTTCCCTTCCCCCAGAATCTCCCTTTCAGCCTTCTGAGCTGTGAACACTCAACCTCCTCCAAGCAACCATATAGCTCTCTTCGACTTGATGGTTGAGCCGCCAACATTAATGAACACGAGCAAATCTTTAAATTTGCTGTAGATCTGCAGAAGATCATCGTGTAGCCCTTCAGAGAGAAGATCTATTATCTCCGCTCCTCACTCGAGAGAAGATCAAGAATATCCATAGAGAAACATCAGAAGACAGCCACAAAAATCTTATTTAAGATCGAAGGAATTTTAAGTTTATTTTTGGCAAGACTTGGATAAAAAAGGAGATGGAGGAGAGATGGAAAAGAGAGTTAGAGCAAGAGATATGAATATAAAGATAGGTGTGATGAAAACAGGCAAGTATAATGCTATAACAGATGTTGAAGGAGTGGGAGTTGGCCACTCAACAATCATTGAAGGTGAGGGAGCTCTTGTAATAGGGAAGGGTCCTATAAGAACTGGAGTTACTGCTATTGTCCCTCATCAAGGCAATATTTACGAAGATAAGGTTAGAGCGGCAGTCTATGCATATAATGCCTATGGGAAAGCCGTGGGACTACCTCAGGTAAACCACATGGGAGTTATTGAGACTCCCATTCTACTTACTGATACTTTAAATGTATGGATAGTCGCCGACGCCCTGATTGATTATATGTATGAGGTTATGAATGTAAAAGTCATGTCTATAAATCCGGTTGTAGGCGAGACGAATGGATCTTATCTGAATGACTCAATAGGCCGTCACGTAAGGAAAAGACATGTCTTTGAAGCTTTAAGAAAGGCTTACAGCCAGGATGGAGTGGGACCCGTTGAGGAGGGGAATGTAGGCGGCGGAACGCCGATGTCTGGCTTTGAATTAAAAGGAGGAATAGGAACCTCCTCCAGAGTTACGAATGAGTTTAGCCTAGGAGTTCTAGTTCAACTAAACTTCGGAAAACGCGAAGACTTGAGAATAGACGGTGTTCCCGTTGGCATGGAGCTTTCAGATGTTGAGCCGCGAGGGAAGCAACGGTCAAACTCCATAATGATCATTGTCGCTACCGATTTGAAGCTAACTTCACAGCAACTTTGGAAGATCGCGAAAAGAGCCATGTTAGGAGTAGCTAGAACAGGTTCTTATGGATCTTCCACTAGTGGGGACTTTGTCATAGCATTCTCAACATCGAAGAGAGATCTTGACTCTCTTATAGAGAGCATACAAAAGGATACGGGACGAAGAAAAGAGACAATTGAAGCAGATGAATCTTTCCTAAATCCGGTCTTTAAAGCGACTGTGGAGGCGACTGAAGAAGCTATAGTAAATGCTTTATTCAAAGCGGAAACTATGATTGGCAGAGATTTTCATATTAGAAAAGCTATTCCGCTGGATCGGGTGAGAGAGATAATGGCAAAGTATGGAAGGATATAAAATCGAAAAAGTTTAAGGGTGAAGGTATACTTTCCCTTGACATTTCTCTTCACTAAAGGTAACAATCTGATAGTTCCTCTTAATATGCTGAGAAATGAAGGGATCTCTGGAATGCGAGAATGCTACTTCATAAAAGTTTTTAGGCAGAGTCGCGATTTCAACTATTAGTGACGGAAGAAATATAATGTTCTATTTGATCTCTGAATTCAGGCGATGTCTCAGATTAAGTTATAAGTAGCTTGAATTGTTGTTATATGTGAAGCCATATGAATATTAAATTGGATGATGAAGAAGGAGTTATTAAGGGAGCACATTACTACCTATAT
>PIYH01000084.1 GCA_003601695.1 Candidatus Bathyarchaeota archaeon | reverse complement strand
CGTTGCTCCATTTGCGGCTCCTCACCAGTCTTTCGTAAGACTATCCATTGGTATTTTGACCTGCCGAGATTCGCTGATAAGCTTAAGGATTATATAACGAGCAATAAGCAGTTCCCGGATAACGCGCGGAACTTCAGTCTGAAGCTTATTGAAGAAGGTCTTAAGCCTAGACCTATGACGAGAGATAGTGAGTGGGGGATACCCGCTCCTTTTGAAGGCGCGAAGGGAAAAACGCTCTATGTCTGGTTCGAGAACGTTCTCGGATACATTTCAGCCACGATCGAGTATTTTAAGGTTCATGGAGATGAGGACGGATGGAAGAAGTTCTGGTTCGATAAGGACTCAAAAATTCTATGCTTCATAGGCAAGGATAATATTCCATTTCATACCATAATTTTCCCAGCTCTGCTCTTAGCTACGCAAGAAGGCTATAATCTTCCATGGAACGTTAGCACGAATGAGTGGTTAAACTTTGGAGGACAGAAGTCTTCTAAGAGCAGAAAGATCGGAATATGGATTGATGAAGCTCTTGAGATGTTTCCAGCTGATTATTGGAGATATACCTTAATGGTTAATCGGCCTGAGACGAGCGACACAAACTTTACGTGGAAAATATTCCTAGAAAAAGTCAATTCAGATCTCAACGATACCTTCGGAAACTTCATTCACAGAACTTTGACATTCATAAATAAATACTATGGAGGAAAGGTTCCTAAGCCGGGAAATTTCGACAAACTCGACAGGGAAATGCTCGATACGGTAAAGAAGTATTTCAGAGAAGTAGATGAGGGTCTAAATGGTTTCCATATACAGGCTGCGACAAGAAAGGTCATTGATCTTGCTAGGGAGGGAAACAGATATCTGAATGAGAAGAAGCCTTGGAAAACCTTCCAGTCAGATCCAGAATCTGCCGCTACAACCCTATACGTTTCGGTTCAAGTTGTTAAAGCTCTCTCTGTCATGATCGAGCCGTTCATGCCCTTCTCCTCAAAGGAGATGCGTAAATGTTTGAATCTTCCAGAAAGATTTATGTGGGAGGATGCTGTTAAACCGCTGAAGGAAGGACATAAGATAGGGCAAGTTAAGCCCATATTTAGGAAGATCAATCTCTCAGAAGATGAGTTGCAAGAACTGCTTGAAGGAGTTAGATCATCGATGCAGAAGATATCCTTTGAAGATTTCTCAAAGATAGATATGCGTGTAGGAAAAATAATTAACGCCGAGAAGGTTCCGGGATCTAAGAATCTTATAAAACTAACCATTGATGTCGGAACGACCAATCCGAAAATAGCCGTAGCGGGAATAGCGAAATATTATAAACCTGAAGATCTTCTTAATCGGCAAATAGTTGTCGTAACTAATCTTAAGTCGAAAAAGATCTTTGGAATAGAATCTGAAGTTATGATCCTCGCAGCTCAGCATGGCGACGATGTTGTCTTTATACAGCCAGAGAAACAAATTAAGCCGGGAAGCAAAGTTAGTTAATCTAGTAATCAAAAAGATCCAATCTTTTCACTCTTTTCTATTTCTATATTTAAAAATGGAAAAAGAAGAATTGTATATCTTTTCTTCATGAGAAAAAAGGAGAGTCTTCACAGTTTGTATAGATTCACGTCAAGATTAACTGGTTTTTCTGGTTCATCATCTTTGTCCAGCTGGTATATCTCTGGCGTCTCAGTTCCGTAGCCGCTCAGAAGATACTGTGAACGAACACCCGTCAACACTAGTGTGACTCTCAATTTTCCATTCATTTCTGGATTCACTCTTGCGCCCCATATGACTAGAGCATCATCGCTCATCATTTGCGAGATTATCTCACCTACTCTGTTAGCTTCATCGATTGTCATCTTTTCGTCTCCAGCGACATGTATGAGAGCTCCCTTTGCTCCGACATAATCGACATCAAGTAGAGGCATGCTCAGGGCTTTCTGCACAGCATCTTCAGCTCTGTTGGGAGCGCTTGATTCTCCAACTCCCGCAACGGCTACTCCCCCTTTCTTTACTATTGTTCTGAAGTCCGCAAAGTCTAGGTTAATGAGGCTTGGAGCCGCTATTATCTCCGTTATTCCCTTTATCATATTTGCTAGTACGCTATCACCTACCTTAAAAGCTTCATTTATTGGGAGATGTGGAACCATCCTCATCAGCTTATTATTATCTATGACTATCACGGTATCGCATTCTCTCCTCATTTCAGTTAAGCCTTTAATGGAATAAGCTATTCTCCCTTTTTCGATCTTGAAGGGCATCGTGACAACGCCTACGACTATTGCTCCTTTCTCACGCGCTATTCGAGCGATAACCGGTGAGGCTCCGGTGCCTGTTCCACCTCCCAATCCAGCCGTAATAAATGCTATATCCACACCTTCAAGTATCTTCTCCACATGCTTAGCTGATTCCATAATTGCAGCTTTTCCGACTTCAGGATCTCCCCCAGAGCCTAGTCCATGCGTTAATTTTTCGCCTATTAGGATCTTCTGATGTGCATGTGTAACCTTTAGATGCTGCATATCCGTGTTTATAGCTATACACTCAGCGCTTACATCCCCGGACTCCATTAATCTGCTAACTGTGTTATTGCCAGCTCCGCCGACGCCTAAGACCATTATCCGGCAAGGACCCGGATCTTGAACCCCATATGAAACAGCTTCTCCCCACATAAATTGAAAAGCTCTATCAGCTATCCTCGGCATCCTCTTCTCTTCTCCAGAGTTCACTTGAAATTAAATCTCGTATAGCTACTCTGATCGCTTCTGCTCTATGCGGGTAATAGCGTCTCTCAACAAGTTTATCGAGAGCTTCCAGATATGGCTCAGGAAGATATATCGTTATGAGCTTCATCTATATCACCATGTGAGGCTTCTCTGAATCAGGGAGCCTAAATATGTATATAATATGATATAAACATGAAATAAACATGAATATGCAATGCTCTTTTAAGATTTTCTATTTATTTGTTTTACATCTCTTTCTTTTTCGTGTAAAACTACGATCTCAGAGATAGACATTATCTTATTTTTCATCACAATTATCTGGTTGGGAGATATTTTATATCAGAGATTCCTTAACGCTTTTTTGACAATGTTGAAAAAAGAGCGGCGAAGGATATCCAGGATTTATATGGATAGCTATTCAGCAACACAGGAGACTGTATATGTTTATGCTGAAAATTATGGATGCGTAGCCAATAGATTCGATATGGAGTTAATGCTCGGGCAATTGATAAAAGAAGGATATAGATTAGCTGCAGATCCAAAGAAGGCAGATGTACTTTTGATCAATACCTGTGGGGTTAAGAAGCCAACTGAGGATCGTATTTCTGAGAGAATACGTCGCTTAAGCCGTTTAGATAAGCCGCTCATTATAGCTGGTTGTCTGCCCCGTATCAACATTAAGGCTATTCAGAGGGTTGCTCCAAATTTTGCAGTTATGCTTGATCCTAAGAGTGTTGATAGAATAGTCAATGCGGTAAGACTTGCTCGAGAGGGTAAGCGAGGAATAATCTTCTTCTCTGACACTGTTCCCATGAAGCTGGATCTTCCGATCTATCGCACTAGTAGAGTAATAGGAATAATCATGATCTCGGAGGGTTGCTTAGGTAGCTGTGCTTATTGTTGCGTAAGATTCGCTAGGGGTATACTTCATTCATTTCCTATGGAGGCTATTGTCAAGAAGGTTAGAGAGGCCGTTTTAGACGATGCTAAGGAGATATGGCTTACTTCACAAGATTGTGGAGCCTATGGTGCTGATATTGATGCAAACTTAGCTGAGCTATTGAGGAGATGTTGCGAGGTTCCCGGAAGGTTCTTAATTAGAGTAGGGATGATGAATCCTCGTCATGTTTTAAAAATCCTCCCCGAACTCGCGGATTCTTTCAAAAACGAAAAGATCTTCAATTTTCTTCATTTACCGGTTCAAAGCGGAGATGATGAAGTATTAAGAAAGATGAATAGAGGATATAGCGTTAGAGAATTTGAAGAGATAGTTAGGACATTTCGTAAGGAAGTTCCGAAATTAACTCTGGCTACTGATATTATATGCGGTTTTCCCGGAGAAGATTTGAGAGCTTTTGAAAATACAATTCACCTAGTTGAAGAGATCAAACCAGACGTAGTTAATATTTCAAAGTTCTTTCCGAGGCCTAGAACACCAGCTGAAAAGATGAGGCAGCTGGATGCTAAATTGATTAAGAGTAGAAGCCGAAGGCTTTCCGAAATCGTGAGGAGGATCTCTTGGAGGAAAAATGAGGAATGGATCGGATGGGAGGGGGAAATATTAGTTGATGAGAAGGGTAAGGGCTCCTCCTGGATTGGAAGAAATTTTGCCTACAAGCCTATAGTGGTGAGAAGCGACAAGAATCTTATTGGCAGATTTCTCAAAGTTAGAGTTACTAGAGCTTTTCCAACGTATTTAGAAGCCGATATACAGAAAATCAGGATCTAAGCCTATGGGCTATTTTTATTTTTAAATTTTAAATATTATGTGTGAAGTTTCTCATTATTGATGTTCACTTCGCGGATGGGATCCAGATGCATGAAGATAATCTTTCCATTACTTATCAGCCATTCAAGGAGATAATAATCTTAAATAAGACCCGTTTCAACTCGCCTAATGATTTAGCGCGTTTTGCATCCATAATCTCCGGAGGAAAGCCCTCCGGTCTTTACTGGGCCGATGGAGTTCTGATTTTGTACTTTCTGCTTCCATCATCAACCGAAGCCGCTGCAAAAGAACTCGTTGAGAAGGGAAGAGTCTACTGGACCATGGTTGGATATGCATTTATGAAGGATTATAAGCCTGTTATCGAAACGAAAGAAAAAATAATAGTTCCAGTAATCGATATGTCTTCGAATACTATGATCAGAAGAGTTGCAAAATGGTTGAAGCAGCAAGAGAAATAGAATGTTGCTATTATCCTAAAATTCTATAATTTAAGATCTATCAGCAGATAGATGTGTTAATGTCGTCTTTAAGCTTTTAAGAAATAGGTGAAAATATAGTTATTGAACCCTTATGTATTAGATCCCGCGGTATAGGGCTCCTAGAGAATATCTAATTCAAATGAAGCAAAGAGAATCCTTCGGACTCTTGACTTGGATCACGGCTGCTTTACATTCAAGAGTTTGTTCCTCACGAATATTGTGACCTTCAAATGTCAGTTTTGAAGTAGCATGGTTCAGTGAGGAGTACTTGTTCTCTCAGAAGACAAATAATAACTCTTGGAGCAGAGTTCGCCGTAGAGTTCCTCTTTGAAATTAAGAGAATAGATGCGGGAACTACCTATGTTTGAGCTATGAACTAGCTGGGCGGATATCCCGTGAAGTAGTAAAGGCTCTGTAGTGGTAGAGGCTAATAGTCAACTCGGCTGGGAGGAATTGAAAAACCATAACAGAAATAAGTATCGTCGACGGAACTGCTAGGTATGTTCTAGGCAAGACTGGGAA